>DASVXS010000255.1:0-12549 GCA_036392575.1 Thermoleophilaceae bacterium
GCGCGGGGACGTCGTGTTCGAGCACGGCCAGCGCGAGACCCCGCTCTACGTGGTCCAGAGCGGAGCCATCGACATCATCGACCACGCGCCGGAGGGGGATCGGTACTCACCCAGTGCAGGGCGGGAACGTTCGCCGCCGACATCTCGATGTTCACCGGCGAGCCGACCCTTGCCGCGGGGTACGCGGCCGGGCCTACCTCGCTCGTGGCGCTCCCGCCGGAGGATGTGCGCCGGGTCGTCGCGACCACGGCCGAGCTGGGCGACCTGCTCCTGCGGACGATGGTCACCCGCCGAGAGTGGCTTCGGGGCCGCGGTCTGGGTCAGCAGCGGCTGATCGGCTCACGATGGTCGGGAGAGTCCTTCGCCGTTAGGGAGCTCCTGGAGCGCAACCTCGTTCCCTTCACCTGGCACGACCTCGCCACCGACGCCGACAGCCGGATCTGATCGAGGGGCTTGGCATCGCGGAGGCCGAGTGCCCGGTCCTGGTCCGCTCCGACAGCGTCATCCGGCGAGCGACTGTAGCGTCGGTCGCCGATGAGCTTGGGCTACGAGCGCAGGTCGACGGCCAGAGCTTCGACGTCGTCGTGCTCGGCGGCGGCCCGGCCGGGCTCGCCGCGGCGGTCTACGCCTCCTCCGAGGGGCTAAGCACGCTCGTGGTCGAGCGCTTCGCCCCGGGCGGTCAGGCGGGCACGAGCGCGCGGATAGAGAACTACCTCGGCTTTCCGATGGGTCTCACTGGCGCCGAGCTCGCCCGGCGGGCGACGCTACAGGCGCGAAAGTTCGGCGCCATGATCTCCAGCGTCCATGAGGCCGCCCGGGTCTCAGAGCCGCACGACGGCGGCTTTCGCGAGATCGGACTAGCCGACGGTCAGCGCGTCCGCGGCCGATGCGTCGTCCTGGCGCAGGGCGCGGACTATCGCCGGCTACCCGCGGAGAACGCGGATCGGTTCGAGTGCCTGGGCCTTTACTACGCGGCGACGCACATCGAGGCGCAGCAGTGCTCCGGGGAGGACGTCGTGGTCGTCCGCGGAGCCAACTCGGCTGGGCAGGCCGTGGTCAAGTTGGCCGACCACGCGCGCGAGGTCCACGTGGTGGCCCGGCGACCGCTTGAGGCGGCGATGTCGCGCTACCTGGTCGACCAGATCGGAGCCAGGTCGAACGTCCGCGTCTGGTCCGGGTGTGAGGTGCGATCGCTCGAGGGCGACGAGAAGCTCGAAGCCGTCGTGATCTCGGGCGCGGGTCCCGACCGCCGGGTCGAGACCTCGGCGCTCTTCGCCATGATCGGCGCCTCCCCGAGGTCCGAGGGGCTGGTCCGGTTCGTGGGCCAGGACGACAAGGGCTTCGTGGTCACGGGCGAGGAGGCGAGCCGCCACCCCGACTTCCCCCGGCACTGGAACGGGGCGGACCGCGACCCGCTCCTGCTCGAGTGCACGCGCCCGGGCGTCTTTGCGATCGGAGACGTCCGCAGAGGCTCCACGAAGCGCGTGGCGGCGGCAGTGGGAGACGGCGCGCTCGTCGTTCGCTCAATCCACGCCTCGCTCGCTTCAGGCCAAGCGTAGGTCAACGATGGACTGTTCGTCGGCGGATGAACAGCCGCGGCATTACGGCACGCAGCGTCTACTCCGGCGGGGGCTCCGAGCGCCAGCTGGCGGCAGGCTACGGTGAGGATGCTGGGCGCTGGAGGCCCGCTGGCCGACGAGGGCTGGCAGGAGATGGTCTGAACGGCCGCCGGCGGTCGACGGCGGTCGCGACCCGAGATCGGGCCAGAAGCGGCGTTTCTTTGGCCCGATCCCAGCCGAAATGAGTGGAAAGGGCCGAAAACGCGGGGCTCAGACCGGGCCGGCGCCTCGCGAAACCCCGCAAGTAACCCAAATTCAGGACTGTCGGACGTCGGATCCCGCGACGCTTGCACGGCCGTCGTAACGCCGCTCGCAGGCGGACATCGGGTGATCACCGATCATCGCCGGGCTCGGGTGATAAAACGTGGCGATCTCCGGCTCGAGCGGACGCTCGGCCGCACGTCCGTGAGTCGAGTCCTTAGCTCACCGCCTTCTTCACGAGCGCGCGGATCTTCTTCTCTTCGGCGGCGGCCAGCTCCTTGAGGGCGAACGAGGTCGGCCACATGGCGCCCTTGTCGAGCTTCGCCTTGTCGCTGAAGCCGATCGTCGCGTACCTCGCCTTGAACTTGTGCGCGCTCTGGAAGAAGCAGACGACCTTGCCGTCCTTGGCGTAGGCGGGCATCCCGTACCAGGTCCTCGCAGCGAGGTCGGGCGCCGCGGCCTTGACGATCGCGTGGACTCGCTCGGCCAAAACGCGATCCGCCTTCGGCATCTCGGCGATCTTGGCGAGTACTTCCTTCTCGGCGCCGGGCGACTTTCGCTCTCGGATGGTCTCCCTCATCGCGGCCTTCTCCTCGGCCGTGAGTCCCTTTGACGCTTTGCCGGTGGCTCGCTCGGCGGGCGTCTTTGTCCCCTTCTTTACAGCGTTCCTCTCAGCCATTGCGATTCACCTCCATCGGCATGCTCATTGTGTCTGCATCTTGCCCTGAATTCGCGGGTCACATCGACCGGATCTCGTTCGTCAGTGCTATGACGGAGCACAACGGAGGATGTGACCGTGGACCAGAGGGTCACAGCGCGGGTCTCGCTCGACATGCTGCGATCGCGCAAGGCCCGGCGCGAGGAGTAGTTTGGGCGGCACCTGCCGGAGCCGATCATCGACCCCATCGACGGCACAGCGCCCAAACACGAGGCCCTCGTTGCGGATTCGGTCGGACTCGCGCTGCTCGTCGTGCTCGAAACGCTGGATCCGGCCGAGCGGCTCGCGTTCGTGCTGCACGACATGTTCGGCGTCCTGTTCGCCGAGATCGCGCCGATCGTCGGTCGCTCCCGGAGGCGGCGCGGAAGCTCGCTAGCAGGGCGCGTGGGCGGGTGCGTAGTGCTCCTGAGCCAGACCCGGACATCGCGCTCAACGAGAGGTCGGTCGATGCCTTCCTCGCGGCGGCGCGCGAAGGAGACTTCGAGGTCCTGCTCAGAGTGCTCGACCCGGATGGCGATCGGAGGGTGCACCAGGACGACGTGCGGGCCCGCGGGTCCTCAGTCGCCGAGCTCGCGCATGCCCTCGGCGAGCTCGTGGATTGCCCGATCGACGAGCTCGAGCAGATCGCTCTTCCCGTCGTCGCGCTGCCAGGCGTCGACGGCGGTGATGATCGCCGCTCCGAAGGCCGCCGCGATTACCCGTGCGGCGAGGTCATCGGCTCGCAAACCGCGCTTCTGCGCGAGCAGGGCGGCGAGCATGTCGCCTCCGCTCCCCTGCTGCGCGAGCATCCGCGCGCGCAGCTCGGGAACCGAGGCGAGCAGCCGTGTCCGCATCAGCAGCTGCGCGGGATCGCGCCGGTAGAGGCCGCCGATCGCCGCGCGGGTGATCGCCCGCAGCGTCTCGGCAAGCGGCTCGTCGTCCGGTCGCGCCGCGACGAGCTCCGCCGCGATTGGGTCGTACTCGTCCCAGAGCACGACGTCTTCCTTGGTCGGGAAGTAGCGGAAGAAGGTCCGCGGGGAGATCGCGGCCGCGAACGCGATGTCATCGACAGTCGTGTTCTCGTAGCCCTTCTCGGCGAAGAGGCGAAAGGCCTCGGCCTGGATCATCAGCCGCGTCTTCGTGCGCTTGCGCTCGCGCAGGTCGTAGCTCTGCTCCGCCATCGGGGTGACCGTAGCACGACTGGCGGCGGTTCCTGCCAACTTGACAGAGACTGCCATACTGTCGTATGCTGACTATATGACCACCACCGCCCCGACAGCCTCCACTCCTGTCCTCGCCCGAGCGTCCGACAGCCTGCCGCCCGAGGTCACCAAGCTCGCGCTGACGCTGATGCTCGGCGGGATCATGGTCGCGCTCGACATGACGATGGTGAACGTCGCGCTCGACACGCTCGCGCGCGACTTCCACACGTCGGTGGCGTCGATCCAATGGGTCTCGACCGGCTATCTGCTCGCGCTTGCGATGGTGATTCCGCTCACGGGCTGGGCCGTCGAGCGCTTCGGGGCAAAGCCGATCTGGCTCGCCTCGCTCGCGTTCTTCACCACCGGATCGATGCTCTGCGGGATTGCCTGGTCGGCACCCAGCCTGATTGCCTTCCGCGTCGTCCAGGGCCTCGGCGGCGGCATGATGATGCCGCTGATCCAGAGCGTTCTCGCGCGCGCTGCGGGCCCAGACCGCGTCGGTCGCGTCATGGGCGTCGTCGGCGTGCCGGCGATGCTCGGGCCGGTGCTCGGTCCAGTTCTCGGCGGCGTCATCGTCAGCGGCGCAAGCTGGCGCCTGATCTTCTGCATCAACGTGCCGATCTGCCTGGCCGCGCTCGCGGCCTCGCGGCGTGTGGTGATCCCCGACATGAAGCGGCCCGCTGCCTTCCGGCTTGACATGCTCGGGCTCTCGTTGCTGTCGCCTGGACTTGTCGCGATCGTCTATGGCCTCTCCCAGGCGGGCACGCACGGCAGCTTCGCCGATGGCCACGTGCTCGTCCCGCTCGCCGCCGGCATCGCGTTGATCCTCGCGTTCGCGATCCACGCCCTGCGCACCCGCAGCGACCCGCTGATCGACGTCCGGCTGTTTCGCGGACGGCGCTTCACGAGCTTCTCGGCGGTTGTCTTCTTCTTCAGCATGGCGATGCTCGGGACGGCGCTCCTCCTCCCGCTCTACTACCAGCAGGTCCGCGCCCAGGACGCGCTACACGCCGGCCTGCTGCTCGCGCCGCAGGGTCTCGGGATGGGCGTCGCGCTCGTCGTCGCGAGCCGGCTGACGGACCGCGTCAGCGCGCGGCCGATGATCCTCGTAGGCCTCGTGCTCGCCGCTACGGCGACGTTCGCCTACACGCAGATCGGCGCGCACACGAGCGTCTCGCTGCTAAGCGTCGCGGCGTTTGTCAGTGGCGCCGGCATCGGCGCGGCGCTCGTCCCCGCGATGACCGGCGTCTACAAGGGCCTACGTGATGAAGCCGTTCCGCGCGCGACGAGCTCAATCCGGATCTTCCAGCAGCTCGGCGGCTCGTTCGGCATCGCGATCCTCGCCGTCGTCCTCCAGCAAGAGGCCGCCGCTCGCAACACCACGGCCGGACTAGCCGGCGCGTTCGGTCAGACTTTCTGGTGGACGCTGGCCTTCATAGCGCTCGCGCTCGTGGCGACGCTGATGGCCCCTGCGGAACCTCGGCCACGTCGCTGAGCGCGGCGCCAGGGTTCCCAAGGGACATCGTGAGGAGACTGCAGCGAGCATCCACCACTTCTTGTTCTCCGGCGTTATGAGGCGCTGCATCTAGGGCCAGCCGGCGCGCGCTGCCGGCGCTTCGATCATGAGCACCTGACCTGTCCGCGGACCGGCGAACATCTCGTCGGGGCCGTTCCACTCGGTCGCCATCATGAAGAGCGCCTTCCCATCCGGGCCTCCCAGCGCGCAGGCGAAGCAGCCCCGGTCGAGCTGGATCGTCTGGAGCACCTCGCCGCCCTCAGAGACCCGAACGCAACGCTTGTTGGGCACGTCCCCGTACCAGACGGCATTCTCGGCGTCGAGACAGATCCCGTCGGGAACGCCGTCTCCAAGGTCGGCCCAGACGCGCCGGTTCACGAGCCCACCGTCGTCTTCGATGTCGAAGGCCGTCAGTCGCTTGGCGTACGACTCGGCGACTATCAGCGTCGCGTTGTCGGGCGTCACGAGGATTCCGTTGGGAAACGCGAGCCCGTCTGCGACTGGCGGGCAGAACCGTCGGGGGTGACCAGCGCGATGACGCCGGGCGCGAACGGCTCGCCGGCCATCATGTCGAAGCCGCCGCCGTTTACATATGCGTTGCCGCGACCATCGACGACCAGCTCGTTGCCGGCCGGAGGGGAGGAGGCGCTCGCGAGGTCGCCGTGGGTCTCGAGCGAGCCGTCGGGCTCGAGCCGTAAGAGACGCCCATCGCGGGCCGAAACCATGAGGAGGCGGCCGTCCGGGAGCCAGTCGACGCAGCAGGGAAACGCCGGCGCCTGCAGCTTCATCTCATGCCTTCCGTGCAGATCGACTGCGATGACCTCCGGTTTCCCCCAGTCGGAGAACCAGAGCCGATCGTCGTGCCAGCGTGGCTGTTCACCGAACACGATGCCGTCCATCAGAACGTGCGGCTCCGCCATCGCGGTCACCGTGCACCGTCGCTGGTCTGGACCGCCGCTGGGTGGAGTGGGGCTAGCCAGCCGCTCTGTCCCCGGTCGTGGCGACCTCGGCGTCCTTCTTCACGCGGGCTCACGCCGACTCCTGACGCTGCGGGATACTGGGCGGGCGATGTCGCCGGAGGACGTGGAGACGCTCCGTGGCGTGCGGTACCGCGTATCGCTGCCGCCAGAACGAGCGGCTGGGCGACGGACGCTGGACGAGCGCCTGTACGTGCGCTTTCCCGTTCTGTACAGGCTTCTCGCGAAGGCGATGATGAGGTTGCCGACGCGGTCTCGACTGCGGGGCAAGCTGATCGTCCGCGTCTCGGCGCGGGCAGTAGCTGCTGGCAATCGCCGGGACTTCGACGTGCTCTTGCTCGGCTTCGATCCGAGGATAGAACTGCGTCCTCTCGGCGATTGGGCCGAAGCGCTCGACATACCTCCGGTTTTTTACGGTCACGAGGGTTACCGAGACGTATGGCGCACGATGACGGAAGGATTCGGAGACATGTGGCTCGACCCCGAAGAGGTGGTAGACCTCGGTGACTACTTGCTCGCGATGCTTACCGTGAGAGGACACGGTTCCCGCAGCGGCGTGCCCTTGACGCTGCCGCTGTTCCAGCTCTTCAGGTTCCGCGACGGTCTGGTGGTCTGGCAGCGTGACTTCGCGGACCGCGACAGCGCCCTCGAAGCAGTGCGCCGCTCGGAGCAAGACGCTCACGCCTACTCTTGAGCCTTTCTTCCCGCCTTCGGATTCGGCGAGCGCGCGAGTTCCAGCAGCCGGTCGGCCTGCTCGCCCCCTGCCAGAGGGAGCCCGGCTGGATCCAGCATGCCCAGCTGAACGAGCACCGTCGCTTGGTCCCAGTAGATGTGCTCGTACGCGATCTTCTCGCCCTCGAAGCCCATGACGACAACGGTGGGGACCCGCACCTTGCGACCCGTCGGAGCGACCCCGGGCAGCATGAACGGGACCTCCGCGTCGTGGGTGAACTCAAGAACGAACTCGTCGATCACTCGGTTCTCGGAGACCGTGCGCGCGATTGGGTGCAGCACGGCGTCATCCGGCGTCTGGCCGATGAAGTCCGTGTCGTAGAAGTCCCGCACGGCCTCCCCTCCCGACGCGCCGGTCAGCACCGGCACGTGCCAGACGTACGGTTCCGGGACCATCGTGGCCATCGTCGCGTTGATGTCCTTGCTCTCGAACTCGCTCGCCACGTGCTCGTCGAAGACGGCTCCGAGGTCGGCTCCGGGGCTCATCTCATACCTCCAGTTTCGCGTCCCGGTGTGACATCGCCGGCGACGCTACCGCTCGGCGCCGCCGGCGGCGACCGCGCTGCTTCGAGGCAGGCCCCGAGCAGCTATCGGGGGGTAGACGTAACCGACCCAGACGGCCTATCGTCGGCGATGCCGGGGCGGTGACACTCACCCGGACGGCAACGCCCCGCCGGACGGGGGTTCGTGGCACCAGACCGACAACCCACGCCCTGACCTTGTCGCTTTACGGAGGCGAGTGATCGACGAGGCACCGCGTGGGAGCTGGCACCCATGGCCGCCCCGGCCTTTCATCCGCAACGAGCGGACTAAACGCGTATGGCTTCGTCACCCCGTGCTTGTCCACTGGGTACAACGAACTCGCCAGAGGTAGTCCGCAAGCCCCGTGGAGACCTCTCCGCGAGCGCGGGCCCACCATACGCCATGGATTGCTCGCCGCTTCCACGGCGACGCGCGGCAGCGGTGGGCCCGTCGCCTTCGGCCCGAGGTCGAAGACTACGCCCCCGGCGCGGAAGCACGGCACGGCTTGCGGCTGGTTTCGGGCCGAAAGACCGTAGTCAAGCCGACTCCGACTGAGCGGAACTGAGAGGAACTAGTTTCGCTCTACAGCGCGGGGAATCCCCCTAGCCCTGTGCTTACAAAACCATTGCTCTACCAGCTGAGCTACTCCGGCACAGAGAATCAGAGCCTAGCGGCGCGGATGGCCTCCGGGACCGTCTACGAGCTCACTCTCTAGCCGCAGTCAGCGCCTCGCTGCGAGTCGCTGCCATACGCATCCGCTTCTGGAGCCCGGCGCTGCGAAGAACGTCTCGTAGGCGGGACCCGGGCGTCGATACCAAGACCACTTTCCCGTGCAGGTTCTCCACCAGACGACCGACATGGAAGAGGGATTCGACCAGACTGGCGTCCGCAACGCCGACCGCGGCCAGATCCACGAGGAAGCAGTCCTTCCCGTTCCGGGTCGCGGCCAAGACAGCTTGCTCGAGCGCAGCGGCGGTCGGGGCCTCGATGTCGCCGTCGAGCGTGACCGACGCACTGTGTTCGTCGATGGGCTCGTACCAGAGGTGGGCCGGGCGCATTTCCCTTGGGATACCGCGGAGCGCGAAGCTGGAAACTCGCAATTTGCGGAATTCGCACTCGGCGCTGCTCGAGCCGACTTCTCGAGGCGGGCCTAGCCGAACGTTTCTCCAACCCTTCACGGCGGAGTAACTGGCGCGTAACGGGACGGGCCGCGCGGTTCGAAATCGTCCTGCCGCCTCGCAAGCGACGTCAGGAGAGACAGAGTGCCATCACCCAAGTTGCCAGGGCGGCGAGGTGCGGCCACGATGGCTGTGCTGATTGCCGCCACCGCTATCGCGACAGTGGGCGCGAGCGCCGGCTCCGCCCACAAGGGCGCGCGAGACAGCCTCCGAAAGATTGACCACGTGGTGGTCATCTACGAGGAGAACCACAGCTTCGACAACCTCTATGGGAAATGGGAGGGAGTGAACGGGCTCTCGCACGCGGACCCCGCCCACACCCGCCAGGTGAAGCAGGACGGCAGCACCTACGACTGCCTAGTTCAGAACAACGCCAACCTGAACACGCCGCCGCAGAGCGATCAGTGCCAGGACACGAACCCGAACACCGGCAGCACGTTCCACAGCCACTTCTTCAACGACAGCCGGTCGGCGAACGACGGGAGCCCGTTCCGGATCGACAGCTACATCCCGGCGAGCGCGAAGACGTGCCCGGACCCGAGCACGTCGGCTCCGGCGAACGGTGTCCAGGATCCGAACGGCCGCGCGGGCGGCTGCACGCGCGACCTCGTGCACCGCTACTACCAGGAGCAGTACCAGCTGAACGACGGCGCGCAGAACCGCTACACGACGGGCAGCGACGCGGTCGGACTTACGCAGGGCTACTACGACACCCGGCAGCTCCCGATCTACGAGTACCTGCATGGCGAGGACCATCCGCACTACGCGATCTCCGATGACTTCTTCCAGGGCGCGTTCGGCGGGTCGTTCCTCAACCACCAGTGGCTGATCGCGGCGCACACGCCGTGGTTCGACAACGCGGCGACCTCGGGCGCGGACGACCTCCATTCGATCGCGGACACGAACGCGATGCCGAACAACTATCCGCTCTACAAGTCGACCAATGCGGTCAAGGACTCGTCGCTCACGGAGCTTTGCGCCGGCGCGAATCCCGGCCAGCACGACAACCCGCAGCGGGATGCCGCTCACGGGGACGCCGTTTGCGGCGACTGGGCCGTGAACACGACCCAGCCCCGGTACCAGCCGTTCTCCCCGGGAACCGCGGACTCGAGACGGCTGCCGCCGCTCCACAACGCGACAATTGGCGACCGCCTCACCGCGAAGGGCGTGTCATGGGCTTGGTACTCCGGCGGCTGGTCGAACGCCGGCGGCCGCCCGGGCGAGCGGGGCTGGACGAACGGGAGCGGCCCCGTCACGCGCGGAAGCAACACGAGCGCGTGCCCGGACCCGAACTCCAACCCGAAGGCGGTGTGGCCGAACTGCCCGGACAACCTGTTCCAGTTCCACCACCAGCCGTTCAACTAGTACGCCAACTGTGCGCCGGGCACGGAAGCCCGCGAGCAGCACCTGCGCGACGAGCAGGAGTTCATCTCCAAGGCGAACGCGTCGCGGCAGAGCTGCAACCTTGACCAGGTCTCGTTCATCAAGCCGATCGGTGCCGAGAACGAGCACCCCGGCTACGCAAGCGAGCCGAACGGCAGCGATCACCTCGTGAACCTGCTGAAGGCAATCGAGGGCGGCGCGTGTGCGAAGGACACGATGGTCGTCGTCACCTACGACGAGTTCGGCGGAGCATGGGACCACGTGCCGCCGCCCGGCCAGGGTGGCACGATCGGCCCGCACGACGCGTGGGGGCCGGGCACCCGGATCCCAGCGCTCACGCTGGCTCCGCACCTGCGCGGCGACTTCGTCGTGGACCACCGCCAGCACGACACCACCTCGATCCTCGCCACGATCGAGCACCGCTTCGGGCTCGAGCCGCTCGGCTCGCGCGACGCAGCGGTGAACGACCTCTCGAGCGTGTTCTACGCGCACGAGGCCACGACGGCGAGCGCCGCGAGGCGGTACCACCGCTGACCAAGGCCAGGTGAGTCAGCCGCGACGGCCCCGCTCCGGCGGGGCCGTCGTCGTCTTGCACGTCAGGTGGCGGCCGCCGCGGCGCGCTCGATGCTCCCATGGCCGTTCGAGGTCACGGGTATGACCTGCTCCATGATGTCCTCAGGCGTATTCAGGCGCCGCTCGAGCAAGCCGAGCACGGCGCCGAAGAGCACGTGACGCCAGGCGGCCTGCAGCCACGCCCGCCGGCTCTCGCCAAGACGCGGCAGATTGTCGCGTGCCGGATGGAGCCGGTCGGTGAGCGTCACGAGCGGCCAAAGCGCCGCGTGCTCCGCGAGCGCGGCGGCCATCCCGGCCAACACCGGTCGCAGGGGCAGCCGCGGTCGCAGAGCCGCGTAGACCGCGCCGAACACGGCGCCGTCCTGGAGGTGCAGCGCGAGCCCGGCTGCAGGCCACACGCGCTCGTCGCTCGAGACGAATTTCCCGAGCAGCTCCACGTCGTCGTACCGGCAGTCGAAGAGCCGCTTGTCGAGCGGCTGCTGAGCGGCCCACACAGCTGCTGCCGCGGCGCCCGCGATCGCACCGTTCACCGACCTCCGCGCGCTCATCCACCGCAGCGTAACGAGAGCCCCGCAAAGGGGTAAGTCAGGCATGCCGTCAACGTTCTCCCCTGAGCGCGCGGCCGATCTGTCGCGCTATCACGAGCGCACGCGTCGCCGTGGCGTGAACCTGTTCGTGTACATCCCGGTGCGGATCGTGCTCGAGCTGTTCGTGCGCGTGTACTTCCGCCTGAGCGGCACAGGGAGGGAGCACATCCCGAAGAGCGGCCCGATCATCCTCGCGGCGAACCACCGAAGCTTCCTCGATCCGTTCGTGATCGGCTCGCTCGTCCGGCGGCCGGTCTACTTCGTGGCGAAGCGCGAGCTCTTCGAGAAGCGCTGGCAGGGCTGGCTGCTCAACTGTCTCGGCGCGTTCCCTGTATGCCGGGGCGACTCGGACGAGGAGATGGTGGAGACGGCCCTCTCGCTGCTCGCGGCCGGCAAGCCGATCGTGATCTTCCCGGAGGGCACGCGCATCCGTCGTGGCCCGCTCGGCCATCCGAAGCGCGGTGTCGGACGCTTCGCGCTGGAGAGCGGAGCGCCGGTCGTGCCGATCGCCGTGACCGGGACCGAGAAGGCGCGCCGCGGCTGGCGCATCCGCCCGGTCAAGGTGAAGGTTCGCTTCGGCCGGGCGCTCACGTTCCCGAGCGTCGAGAACCCGTCGCCGCGACTCGCCGGCGAGGTGACCGCACGCATCTGGCCGTGCATCCAGCTTCAGTGGGAGTGGCTCGGCGGGCTGCCGCCGCTCCGGCGCGTGGCGGTTGTCGGCGCCGGCTCGATGGGCACCGCCCTGGCCACGCTCTTCGCGCGCGCGGGACTCGATGTCGACCTCGCCTGCCGCACGACGGCGGACTGCGAGCGCGACGTGCCGGACTCGGTGCGGGCCGTGCCGATCGCCGACTTGCGCGTGGAGGAGGCCGACCTGGTGACGCTCGCGGTCCCGGCCGGCGCCCTCCCGAGCGCCGTCGCCCAGATCGGCGACCGGGTTCGCGACGAGGCATCGCTGCTCGTCGTCTCGAAGGGGCTTGTACCGCCGCTCGGCACGCTGCCGTCCGTGTACGTGGGCGAGCGCGTGCGTGCGCGCGGTGTACTCGCACTCGGCGGCCCGGCTCACGCCGCCGAGGCGGTCGCGGAGGGCGCGTCGGTGGTGCTGGCCGCACGCGACGCGCACCTCCGTCAGCAGCTCACGAACGTCTTCACCGCAGCGGGGCTCTCTGTCGAGCAGACCGACGACGTGACCGGCACTGAGCTCGCCGGCACGGCGAAGAACGTTGCCGCGCTCGCCGCCGCGGCCGCCGCGCCGCTGGTGGCCAAGGCATGCGGCGACAGCACGCGCATCACCGAGTGGGGCCAGGTCATCGGCTGGGACAGCGCGGACTTCAAGCGCATGAAAGACCGCTGCGAGACCGG
>DASVXS010000256.1:0-6938 GCA_036392575.1 Thermoleophilaceae bacterium
CCTCGATCCCGAGACACTCGCCCTCGGCGAGAACCACTGCCCGATTGAAGAGCCCATGCGGAGCGTCGGGCGTGACGATCATGCCCTGTGCCCGTGGAGAGACAAGCGGCCCGCCCGCCGCGAACGCGTAAGCGGTCGAGCCCTGCGGCGTGGCTGCGATGACGCCGTCGCTTGCGTAGCGCACGAGGAGTTCGCCGTCGATGTGCAGGCCGAGTGCCGCTTGGCCGCGACCCGGCACGCGGCTGATCACGACGTCGTTGCAGGCGATCTGCGCATCCATGCCGCTCCGCGCGGCGAGCGACAACCCGGTGCGCGACTCGATCGTGTAACTGCCCTCGCCGAGTGCCGAGAGCGCGTCGCCAAGGTGCGCGCCGTCGACCTCCGTCAGGTAACCGAGCGTTCCGAGATTGACGCCCAGCACTGGCACGCCGTGGGTGGCGGCGAGGCGCAGCGCCCCCAGCATCGTGCCGTCACCGCCGAGCGACAGCACGGCGTCACAGCCCGCGGCGAGCGAGTCAGCGGACCGCCGCTCGACTTCGGGCGGCAGGCGAACTTCGCTGTCCGGGCCGAACAGCGCGACTCCAATGCGTGCCGCCCACGCGCAGACCTCTTCGACTGCGTCTTTCAAGTCGCGCTCGGGGCGAAGCACGAGCGCTACACGCTGGACGGCTCGCTGCTCTTGCGGCGGTGGATCGGACATCCTGCCCAGCAGTCAAGCATTCGCGCCGCTGCGAGTGGTCGTCCCTCGCGTTCTGGACGATGCGGACATCGCGCGCTTCGCTCGGCGCAACACTACTTGTTGCGCAACGAATTTCGTTGCGCTAGCCTGGGCGCATGCCCGTGAGTACCGCGGAGAAGGTCCAGGCGCTGAGCCATGACTTCGGGTCGCAGCGGCGGCTTGCGGAGCTACTGGACGTGAGCCCCGCGCAGGTCACGCGCTGGATCCGTGGGCAAGGGATCGACGAGCAGAACGCCGAGCGGGTGGATCTCCTCGAGCTCGTGATGTCCAACCTGCTGCGGCTGTATCGCGCGGACGCGGCGGCAAGCTGGCTGGTGGGTCTGAACCCGAACCTGGGGGACCGCCGGCCGATCGATTTGATCCGCACGGGACGCGCACGCGAGCTGCTCGACGCCATCGCCAACGAACGCGCCGGAGGCTTCGCCTGATCCTCTGGCGGTCGCTGCCGTTCGATCGCAACGCGGCACACGACGAGCCTGGGGGAGCGCTCTCGTTTCCGCGTCGTTTCCAGGGCGCGGGACGGCACGACAACCCCGACCTATACGGCTGCATGTACGCGTCCACAGAGCGGCTCGCGGTCGTCGTCGAACGGCTGGCTCCTTTCCGAGGGACAGGCGAGCTCACCGACGCGATGCTGGGTCAGGCGGAGCTCCCGCTCGCGATCAGCGAACTCGAACTCGCCGATGATGTGATGGCGATCGACCTCGATGATCCTGCCGTGCTCGTGAGCGAGCGGCTTCGCCCGTCAGGGGTAGCGACCGGACACCGGCCCGTCACGCAACGGATGGCCGCGGATCTGTTCGACCGGCACGGCGACGCTGGCGCGCTGCTGTGGTGGTCCGCCCTCGAGGCGAGCTGGCTGAACGCGACCGTCTTCGACCGCGCGCACGACGCGTTGTTGGTGCGAGCGACGGAGGAGTTGACCGTCGAGCATCCTTTGGTGCGTGAAGCCGCGACGTTTCTGGGACTCCGAACGCCGTGAAATGCATCAAGCCAGATTGATGTATTCTCCGCGCAATGACCGTCCGGACGCCGGCGCGCGAGCAGTCTCCGCCGAGCTTTCTGCGGCTCGCAGCTGATCCGCTCCGCTGGCGGCTGCTGAGCGAGCTTGCTCGGAGCGATCGCCGCGTCCGCGAGCTGTGCGGGCTGCTCGAGCAGCGGCAGAGCCTGATCTCCTACCACCTCGGACAGCTGCGAGCCGAGGGGCTGGTCGCGAGCCGCCGCAGCGCTGCCGATGGCCGCGACTCCTACTACGTACTCGACCTCGCGCGCTGCCGCGAGCTGCTCGCGAGTAGCGGGACGACGCTGCATCCAGCGCTGCGCTTGGCCGACTCGCCCCCGCGCGAGTGGAGTCGCGCATCGCGCTCGAGTCAGCCTCGTGTGCTGTTCCTGTGCACCGGCAACAGCGCCCGCTCGCAAATCGCCGAGGCGCTCGTTCAGGAGCTCACGCGCGGCGCGGTCGATGCCTCGAGCGCCGGTAGCCATCCCAAGCCACTCCACCCCAACGCCGTGCGGGTGATGCGCGAGCGCGGGGTGGACCTTGGCGGTCGGCGCTCCAAGCACTTGGACGAGTTCGCCGACAAGCGCTTCGACTATGTGATCAGCCTCTGTGACCGCGTGCGCGAGGTCTGCCCTGAGTTCCACGGCCACCCCGACCTCATTCACTGGAGCATCCCCGACCCCGCGCGGGAGGGCTCAACGGACGAGGAGACCTACCCCGCGTTTCAGCGCACCGCGAGCGAACTCGCCACTCGCATCCCGTTCCTGCTCGAGGTGATCGCACACACCACGTCAACTCAGGAGGTGACCTGAAGATGTCCGAAGACAAGTTGGTCAGCGTTCGTTACATGGTCGACGATGTGCAGGAGGCCATCGACTTCTACACCCGCCACTTCGGCTTCACGCTGCGTCACAGCGCGCTGCCGGCGTTCGCCGACGTCGTGCGCGGGAAGCTGCGGCTGCTGCTCGCCGGGCCGGAGAGCTCGGCCGGGCGACCGATGCCCGACGGCCGCAAACCGGGCCCAGGGGGCTGGAACCGCATCCACCTGATCGTCGATGACATCGCCAGCGAGGTCGAGCGCTTGCGCTCGGCCGGACTCTCATTTCGCAACGACATCGTGACCGGCCCAGGCGGCCGGCAGATCCTGCTCGACGATCCCTCCGGCAACCCGATCGAGCTCTTTCAGCCAGCCGGGTAACCGATGGGCGTGGCGCGCCGTACTCTCCGAAAGTGACGATGAACTACTCCGTCAACGAGATCGATCCGACCGCTCCGCCGAGCGGCACCGGCTGTGTGGAGTGTCTCGCCGGCTCGGGGCCGGGCTGGTGGCTGCATCTCCGCCGCTGCGCTGCGTGCGGTCACGTGGGCTGCTGCGACAACTCGCCGTCGCAGCACGGGACTGCGCACAGCAGGGAAACCGGTCACCCCGTGCTGCAGAGCTTCGAACCGGGCGAGGACTGGTTCTACGACTACCGCAGCGGCGAGTTCTTCGACGGACCCGAGCTGGCGGCGCCGCACAGCCATCCCGCGGATCAGCCGACCCCGGGACCCGCCGGCGCGGTGCCGCCGGACTGGCAGCTCCACCTCAACTGACTGAGGTCGGTTCGAGCGCCAAGCCTGCTGGGTATAAGCAACGGAATGACCGGCGCGGGGGCCGGTCGCGCTTCAGGGGGCAGGGGATGCGAAGACTGATCGTTTGCGCGTTGGTCGTCGGGGCAGCGGTGATCGCGCCCACCGGCGCGGGCGCGGACGACCCGTCGTCGTTGCAGTACTGCACGCCGGCCGGAGGACCGTTGGGCGCGATCACAGACGCGGAGCACACCGTCGTGCTCGGCGACCAGCCTCTGCCGCGGGGTGTCACCCGCACGCGCGAGACGGTTGACGGCGTCTCAACGCCGGTGATGCAGGCCGGACCGGCAGACGCGCACGGGGCAGTCGTCTTCGTCCACGGCAACCCGGGCTCGTCGCGAGACTTCGACCAGCTCGTGGGGGCGACGGGGAAGTTCACGCGCGTCGTCGCGTTCGACATGCCCGGCTTCGGTCACGCCGACAAAGGATTCGACGGCACCTACACCACGCAGAGCACGGTGCAATTCATCGGCGACATGGTCGCGCACCTCGGCATCACGCGCGTGCATCTCGCCCTCCACGACTTCGGCGGCATCTGGGCCCTCGAGTGGGCCAGGGCCAACCCTGGGAGCCTCGGCAGCGTGGTGCTGATGGACACCGGCGTGCTCACCGGCTACCTGGGCCATCCGTTCGCATACATATGGAACGTGCCGGCGATCGGGGAGGAGAACATGGCGACGACGACGCGCCAGACGTTCGAGTCGACCCTGAACGCCCAGAACCCGCGGCCACTCCCGCAGGCGTTCCTGGACCGGATGTACGACGACTACGACCGGCAGACCCGTTGCGCCGTCCTCAGCTATTACCGCGACCTGGGCAATTCCGGCGAGTCGCGTTGGGAGGCACAGACCGCGGTGTTCAGCAAGCTCGACCTGCCGGCACTTGTCATCTGGGGTGCGGACGACCCGTACATACCGTCCTCGCAGGCAGAGAACCAGAAGAACGCGTTCCCCCAGGCCGAGATTCACGTGCTGCCGGATACGGGACACTGGCCGTTCGTGGACGAGCCGGGCACGACGCGCAATCTCGTGACGTCGTTCCTACGGCGAGTGGTTGCCCGTCGGCCGTAATCTGCGCGGCGCCGGCGGTGGGACAATTCCCGCCATGGCTGAGTCCAACGTGGACCTCGCCCGGAACGGTTTCGACGCGGCGCTGGGAGGCGATCTCGACGCCCTCGGCGAGGTGCTCGACCCGGACGTGAAGTGGCACGGCGGCGATCCGAGCGCACCCGGCTCCTGCCAGAACCGCGACCAGGTGCTCGGGTTCATGCGCCAATTGGAGGTCGTGCAGGCCGGCGGCGTCGAGCTCGTCGATCTCGTCGGCGCTGGCGACCGCCGGGATCTCCCGCCGCTCCTAGCTGGCGGCCGCTGACTGGTTCAACCAGTCGTCGAGACGCGTCTCGGCGATGCGCGCGTCAGCGCCGGGGAGGAGGGTGCGCTCGCCGGGCGTGATGCCGAAGTAGGTCGCGGTCGGGTCGGTGGTGACCTCGCGCGGGTCGTTAGTCGCTTTCAGTCTTCCGCGGATGAGTTCGTCGAGGCGGAACTGCTCGGGTCCCGCGATCTCCACGACGCCGTTCAGCGGTGGGCCGACGGCGACCTGGCCGACTCCGCTCGCGACGTCGTCGGAAGCCATGGGCTGGATGAGCGCCGGCGGGAGCCGAACGGTGTTGCCGTCGGTGGCCGCGTCGGCGATGCCCTTTATGAACTCAAAGAACTGCGTCGCGTGGACGATCGAGTAGGGGATCGAGGAGCCCTCGATCAGTTTCTCTTGGGCGAGCTTCGCGCGGAAGTAGCCGCTCTCCTGGAGGCGGTCGGTACCGACGACCGACAGCGCCACGTGATGCACCACTCCGGCGGCCGTCTCTGCTGCGAGAAGGTTGCGAGACGACGTTTCGAAGAAGTGCATCACCGCGTCGTCGTCCCAGTTGGGAGCGTTGGAGACGTCGACGACGACTTGTGCGCCCTCGAGCACTTCGGACAGCCCTTCGCCGGTGAGCGTGTTGACGCCGGTGTCGGGTGACGCTGGGATCGCCTCGTGCCCCTGGTCAGCAAGCTTGGCGACGAGCTTTGATCCGATCAGGCCGGTTCCGCCGATAACCACGATCTTCATGTCATTCCTTTCGCTTGTGATCGAGATGCGCTGGCGGGGCCGAGACGCCTATCCCGATCGGGCCTGAAGCTCGGCGGGCACGTGAGCCACGATCGTCTCGCGGATCGCGGTCGCGCGCTCGCCGGCCGCCTCAACGGCGGCAGGGATTCCCGGGTTGCTGCAGGCCTCCGCGCACCCGTCCGCGAGAAGCGACAGACGTTCGTTCAGTAGCGCCCATGCGGGTTCCCTCGAGGGCACGAAGTTGCTCATCCGGTAGTACATCTCGAACGCGAACCCGGCTGTCTGACCCGGGTGTCCTTCTCCCACCGGCAGCGTCGTCATCGCGGTCGCGAGCGGACGTAGTACGCCGCCCATCAGGCCTATCGCGCCCCTGACCAGCACGCCTAGCTGCTCCTCCGTCTCGTCGGTGTGCGTGAAGAACCGGGTCAGCAGATGGATGACAAGCTCGTACGCAACAGCCGCAAGCTCGGCCACCTGATGCGTCACGGCGTCGGTGATGACGGGCTGAGGCTCCGGGACGTCGAACGGCTGACGCGTGTAGGCAGCCAGCACCGGGCGCGCCGGCTCAAACGACGCATCACGCTTGCGCAGCTCGCGGTACTCCTCCCACATCGCGAGGAATCTGCCGTAATGCGCCTGTTGCCAGTCGCCCCGGGCACCCTCGCCCTGTTCGATGATCTCCGTTACCGCGGCGAGCGCGGAGTCGAGGTCGAGCACCGAGACCAGCTGCGGCCAGTGAAACAGCTCCGGCGTTGCCTGCGCCCTGGGCGACCCCACGAACGCAGCGCGTTCGCCAAGCCTGGAGGAGAGGCTGCGCAGACCGTCCTCGATGCCGCGGTAGAGGTGTCCTATCGTCGCGTACTCCTGGCCGCGGGGCATCAGCTCATCGGCCCGCAACGGCTCGCGCGGTGGCGCGCCCGGGACAAAGCTGGCCGCGTCTTGGCGCTCCATGCCCTCGGGCCGTTCGAGGTACAAGAAGTGCTCGAGTGCCTGCTCGCCGAACGGAATCAGCGCCAGCTGGATTCCGGAAGGAAAGTAGCCGGAAGTCTGGGGGAAGTTCGGGGACCCGAAGCTCGGCGCGGCGCCGATGGCGGACATCACGTTGGCGACCAGCGCCATGTGGAGCATCTCCTCCACCGCGATCCCGTGCAGCACCTTGCGCCAGCGGTCCACCGCCTGGGCCTGCTCCTCGGTCAGGCCCTCATCGGTGCCAGCCTTAAGGCCGAACTCCGCGAACAGGTACTGGCACATGATCATCTGCTCGAGCTGCACCGCCTCGGCGAGCAGCCACCACAGGTCCTCGCGGTTAGCTACGACGATCCGGGGCTCCGCCATGCGATGCCTCAGTACGACGCGAGCAGCCGGTTGGCCTCAGCGAGGGCGTCGGTCAAGCCCTGCACACCGAGCACGACCGCAGCGCCGTCCTGGCCGGGCTCGATCCGGAGCACGAGGTCGCCGTCT
>DASVXS010000257.1:0-6728 GCA_036392575.1 Thermoleophilaceae bacterium
GACGCTGACTCGCGCATCGCCCGCATCCGCTGGCGCCAGGCGACCGCGATCGGAATCGCTCAGGCTGCGGCTCTCGTGCCGGGCATCTCGCGCTCCGGCATCACGATGGGCGGCGGGCTCATAGTGGGCCTCTCGAACGACGACGCCGCCCGCTACGCGTTCCTGCTCGCCACGCCGATCATCGGCGCCGCTGCAGCACTGAAGCTGCCAGAGCTGCTCGGCTCGGAGGGCAACGGCGTGCGCGGCCCGGCTGCGGTCGGGGCCCTATGCGCTGGCGTGACGACCTACTTCGCGGTGAAGTTCCTGCTGCGCTTCTTCGAGACGAATCGTCTCACGCCGTTTGCCGTCTACTGCGTGACGGCCGGCGTGATCTGCTCGCTGATCTTCGCGCTTTAGCTCGCCGCGGGCCGGTTCGTGGGGCCGGGGCCGCTCTGGAACCAGGCGAAGACGAAGCAGGCCATCGCGACTACGAACGCGGCGATTCCGTGCTTCACGTGGTGGTGGTTCGAGCCGGCCGTGTGCCCGGGGAAGAACGACGGCAGCGATTTGGCGGGGTCGACCCAGTAGATCACCGCGATCGCCAGGAGGACGATGCCGGCAGCGACCGCCGGCCAGATCAGCGCACGGTTCTTTGTCATAGGCGCGAACGTATGAAGGGAACATAAAGCGGGTCTAAGGGCTGCGTTGCTTGCTGTCCCCAGCTGAGGCAGGCTCGCTGTGGCTCTAGCCGACTGAGACCGGCAACGTGGCGACCACGACCGTGCCGCCGCCGAGCGTACTCTCGATCTTCAGCCGGCCCCCAAGGGCGGTCGCCCGGTCGCGGAGCCCCACGAGCCCGTGACCCTCGGGATCGGCACCTCCCATCCCGTCGTCGCGGACCTCGACATTGAGCATCCCGTTGCAGACAGATGCCCTGACTTCGGCGCGGGTGGCCTGTGAGTGCTTGACGATGTTCGTCAGTGCCTCCGCCACGATGAAGTAGGCGCTCGCCTCGATCTCCGCCGGGAACCGCCGGGCCGGGAGCTCCACTTTGACCGGTAGGTCGAGCCGCTCGACGAATGCGTCGACCCCAGCCCGCAGCCCGCCGCGCGCGAGGACCGCGGGAAGGATCCCGTGCGCCAGCTCGCGGAGCTCCGCGTTCCCCTGCTCCGCATGTTGCAGCGCCTCGCCGACGAGCGACTCGGCGTTGCCCGCTTTGTCTCGGAGCGCTCGCTGGGCCAGCTTCAGCGTCAGAATGGTGTGCACCAGCCGCTGCTGCGCGCCGTCGTGCAGGTCCCGCACCACGCGGCGGCGTGCCTCGTCCCCCTCAGTCACGAGACGCGCCCGCGACGCGCTGAGCTGGTCGCGGCTGTCGGCGTTCACGATGGCGGCGTCGAGTAGCTCGGCGAACCTGGCCATCCGCTCTTCGGTGTCGGCCGGCGGTGACTCCTCGCGGCTCCAGCTCGCCGAGATCACGCCCCAGAGCCGGCCCTCTACGACGATCGGCGCTCCCGCGGCCGCGCGCACACCCACCGTGCGCGCCAGTTCACCAATGGTTCCGTGCGCTAGCTCGAAATTGTCGATCCGGGCAGGCTGCTCCGTGCGCCGCACCATCGCCTGCACGTTCTCGCCGTCGTGGCTCACACGCGTCCCGGGCGGCACTCGCCGTGCGCTGGCCCCGCGATGGGCGACCACGGTGACCTCGGCGCCGGGCTCGTAGCGGCTCAGCACGACCTGGTCAGCTTCCAGCAACCGCTCCATCTCCGCTGCCACGGCGTCGAAGACCGCGCTGGGCGCGGCGCCTTCCGCCACCAGAGTCGCAACGCGGCGCAGCGCGCTCAACTCGTCGTTGGCCACCTGCAGCTCGGCGGTCCGCTTGGCCACCTTCTCTTCGAGCTCGTTGCGTGCGTTACGGAGCTGTTCTTCTGCCTTTTTTCGCTCGTCGATGATGCGAGCGCTCTGGAACGCCGCCGCGGCGTGGTTCGCAGCGAGCGATAGCAACAGTTGGTCTATCTGCGTGGGAAAGTCGCTGCGCTCGGAGGCGGCGGCGACCACACCTCCCTCGCCGTTGACGCCGATCGGGACGACGAAGCCGCGTCGCAGCACCGAGTCGTCGCCGACGTCGGGAACGATCTCCTTGGGGGGCAACGGAGCGCTCGTGGCGAGGTGACCTTCCAGCCACTCCGGAAAGCGCTTCCACGCGCTCCCTCGCGTGACCTCGACTGCTCCAGCCCCACCGGAGCCGCTCAGGCACACGAACGCAAAGTCAAGCTGCAACATGCCGACAAGTGCGTCGGCGAGCCCGGCCGCCACCGCGGGCGGATCGCTTCCGATCCACGCGGCCGGGATCGCGGACAGCGCGACGAGGTCCCTCAGGAGGCCCCGGAGGCGGAGAACTTCGGCGTCGGTATCGACGTGCACCTAGCGCGCGATGGATTTGCCTGCGCTCGCCGGCCGCTGCTCCCGTATCTCGGCGAGAAGCTCGTCCGGATCCACGTAGAACGGGTTCTCCTGCAGCAATCCACCGATGATCACGATCGGATGCGTCCGCAGGGCGTATATCACCGAGCTCGCGCCGAACTTCGACAGGTCATAGGAGCAGATCACCGGGTCGTCGTACTTGGGGACGACGTAGTTGACCCGCGTCTCGAACTCGATCATGTCGTCGATGCCCGGCAGGTCGACGAGCGCCCATTCCATCTGCGCCAGGAACCTCGTCTTGGCGTACCCGGATGCGGGCCCGGACTGGAGCGCTTGCTCGAAAGCGGCGAGCCACGTGTCCTGGTCGAACCGGTCACCGTGGAGCGGCCCGTCCTCCCACGGGTGCACCTCGAGCTGGCCTGAGGCCGTGGCCTCTTCCACGTCGATGCCTGCATCCGTTAGGCGCCTGAGATGGTCCTCGCGTCGCTTGGGATCGACGAGATGAAACGCCTTGTCCCCCTCCTCGAAGCCGTGCTTGATGAACGAACGAAGGACGCGGTAGTGCTCGTCCATGCCGTTGAAGAACGCGCAGATGTGGCGATTCGCGCCGTCGAGACCGTTCGGCTCGATCCGCAAAGAGTTGTCGTCGGCTTTCATACCCCACCTCCACCCGGCGAGCGCCGGGTTGCTTCCAGAACGTCAGGCCCTACGGCGACCCTCCCATTCGAGCGCGTAGGGAGCACCAGTGCGCGACGATGAAGGGCCCCTTCTCTCCTAGCGGTTCGGTGCAGCGCTACGGGGCAATATCTTTCGACGGCCGAGCTTCGGAGCGTCCGCCTCTGCATGCTGCTCGATTCTGAGGGGGCGGAATCGCCCACGCTACTCTCCGGTGCGCTCCGGGTCAACGACCGCGATGAGGCGCGCCACGTACCACATGGCGCGAAGCTAGGGCCTGGCGGATCCGACTCAAGGCGAGTACGCGATCGCGCGATAACGCCGGACAATCACGGTTTAGGGCCATTGATCGCGCGGGGTCAGCCTCAGCGCACTCCACTCGGCGTCCGTGAGCCGCGGCGCTCCAACACCCCGCCACCAGCGCGTGCGGTCAGCGGGATCCGTATCGGAGCGTCGCGGCTCGCCGTACGCGGAAGGTGAACCCGCGGCCAAGCCGAACGTGCACGCATGAGCAAGGGCCGGCTCGAGGCGTTCAGCGACGGCGTATTCGCGATCGCGATCACCCTGCTCGTGCTCGAGATCCCAGTGCCCCCGACGGAAGAGGGCAAGTCGCTCGCGCACGCGCTGCTCGACCGCTGGCCGTCTTACGCCGGCTTCGTGATCAGCTTCGTCACGATCGGGATCATCTGGGTGAATCACCACGCGGTGATCGCGAGAGTCCAGAGCGTGGACCGCACTTTGCTCTTCAAGAACCTGCTGCTGCTCCTCACCGTCTCGTTCATCCCGTTCCCGACCGCGGTGATGGCCGAGTTTCTACGCTCGGCCAACGGCCAGGACGTGGCCGTGGCGTTCTACTCCGCCTCGTTCTGCGTGATGGGCATCGCGTTCCGCCAGCTCTGGACACCCGCGGCCCGAAACTGGGTGTCGCGGATCGGGCCGACGATGTATCTCATCGCCGCCGGCGTGGCGTTCCTCAACGCGTACGTGGCACTCGGGATCTGCGCCGGGCTCGCGCTCTATTACTCGCTACCGATCTCGATCGAGCAGCAGCTCAGTCAGAGCTCTTCCTAGCCCCGCGCCCGAACTGCAGCACCAGCAGTCGCTCGAGCAGCTTGGTGCGCGACTTCTTGTAGGGCAGGAAGTTCGGGTCCCGCTTCATGCCGAAGCGCGTGACGAGGATCGAGTGCGTTCGGCAGTACTTCTGGATGCCCTTCGCGCCGTGGCGCGCACCCAGGCCCGACTCCTTCACCCCGCCGAACGGCTGCTCGAGGGCCAGGTAGTTCACGAGCGCGTCGTTCACGCAGGTCGCCCCGGCCTGCACCTGGCGAGCCACCTGCTCGCCCCTGCGCACGTCCTTCGACCACACGCTCGAGTCGAGGCCGTAGGGCGAGTCGTTCGCCAGCCTCACGGCCTCGTCGGCGTCGCGCACCTTCATGATCGGCAGCGTCGGGCCGAAGGTCTCCTCGGTCATGATCAGCATCGAGTGATCCACGTCGGCGAGCACGGTCGGCTGGAAGAACTGACCCGGCCCGTCGCCACGGCTGCCACCCGCGAGGATGCGTGCGCCCTTCTCGCGCGCGTCGGTCACGTGCTTCTCGATCACGTCGACCTGCTCGTCGAAGGTAATCGCGCCGACGTCGACCGAGCCCGCCTCGCCGGGCACACCCTGACGCAGGTCGCGCGCCTTCTCGCCCACCTTCTCGACGAACTCGTCGTAGATCTTCTCGTGCGCGTAGACGCGCTCGACCGAGATACAGGTCTGGCCGCTGTTGGAGAGCCCGTAGGTGATCGCGGCGTTGGCGGCGCGCTCGAGGTCGGCGTCGTCGAGCACGATCATCGGGTCCTTGCCGCCGAGCTCGAGCGCGGCCGGGATCAGGCGCTTGGCCGCCTGCTCGGCGATCTTGCGGCCCGTCTCCGTGGAGCCGGTGAACATGATCATGTCGCACGTGTCCACGAGCGCTCCGCCGGCACCGCCCGAGCCGCACGCGATCGAGAACACGTCCTCCGGGCAGCCGGACGCGCGCATGCCCTCCGCCATCAGCAGCGAGCTGTAGGGCGTCACGCTCGAGGGCTTCAACACCACGGCGTTGCCGGCCATCAGCGCCGGAATCGCGTCGCCGAAGTTGTTCACGAGCGGGTAGTTCCAGGGGCCGATCACCCCGACCACGCCCATCGGCCGGTAGCGCACGACGAGCTTCTTGCCGAGCAGCATCGGCGAGTGCGGCCTGATGCGCTCGTCGCCCAGGTACTTCTCCGCCTTCTTCGCCCAGAAGCCGAGCGAGTCGGACGTGTAGAGCAGCTCCTGCAGCAGCGCGTCCTCGTAGGTCTTGCCGCTCTCCTCGATCAGGGTGCTAATCACGCGCTCGCGGTTCTCCATCACCCAGGCGCGCATGTTCAGCATCACGCGCGCGCGACCCTTGAAGCCGAGCGCGTCCCACGCAGGCTGCGCCGCGCGTGCCTTCGACACGAGCTCCGCGACCTGCTCGGCGCCCATGTTCGGGAGCGTCCCGATCACCGCTCCGGTGGCCGGGTTGATGACGGTGATCTCGCCGGCGCTGCCCGCGCCGTTGGCTGAGGCCTCGGTGGCCCGTTCGACCGTGGACATCCGGACTTGCTCCTTCGTCGCCTGAAGAGACGCGACATCTTATTCAGGGCACAATGGGGGTCGTGGACACGGACTCCCTCCGAGGACAGCTCCTCATCGCCGGACCCACGCTGCTCGACCCGAACTTCGCCCGCACCGTGGTGCTCGTGACCGAGCACAACGACGAAGGCGCGATGGGGCTGGTGCTCAACAGGCCGTCCACCTCCACCGTGGACGAGGCGCTGCCGGACCTCGAGCTGGACGTCGCCGAGCCCGAGGACCTGGTGTACGTGGGCGGTCCGGTCCAGCCCGCGGCGGCAATGATCCTGGCGGAGTTCGACGAGCCGGGCGAGGCCGCGACGATCGTGCTCGAGGACGTGGGGTTCGTGTCCGTCGAGCCCGAGCTCGGCGGCGGGTCGGTCGCCACCCGCCGGGCGCGCGTGTTCGCCGGCTACGCCGGCTGGGGGCCCGGTCAGCTCGAGAGCGAGGTCGAGCGCGACGACTGGATCCTCGAGCCGGCGACCGTGGAGGACGTGCTCGGCGACTCGGCCGAGGAGCTCTGGAGCGACGCGCTGTGGCGCAAGGGCGGCGAGTACGCGCTGCTCTCGCGCATGCCGCTGGACCCTTCGCTCAACTAGATTCACGTTCGTGGATCGACCAGGTCAAGTAGCCGTCGGCACCTGGAGCGGCGGTCGCTTCATGCATTTCGGCGAGCCGCTCGACGACGCCCGCTTCGAGGCGCTCGTGCGCCCGGCGGGCGGCATCGACACGGTCATGACGGCCGACGTCTACGGCCAGGGCGAGGCCGACTCGCTGCTCGGCCGCGCGCTGCGCGGCGTGCCGCGCGGCGACTACTTCCTGATCGGCGCGATCGGCCACGACTTCTACGAGGGCGAGCGCGACGGAGCCAAGGGCTTCCCCCGCTTCACCGATCCCTCGCTGCGCGGGCCTGACGGCTACGCGGACTACGTTCGCATGGCCACCGAGCGCAGCCTCGAGCGCTGCGGCGCCGACTCCTTCGACCTGCTGCTACTTCACAACCCCGATCGCATCGGCTACACGAGCGAGG
>DASVXS010000258.1:0-5787 GCA_036392575.1 Thermoleophilaceae bacterium
AGCGCCCGCTCCGGGCGGGCCGTGGAGGCGCGAGTCCGAGGCGCTGGGCGGACGCGCGCCAGGCGGCGGCGTTGGTGCGCCGGCCCTCGCACGCCTCGAGAAACGTTACGAGCGGCACAGGCCGTCCGGCGTTGTCGAGCATCGGGCGGGAGTCGCCGTGGTAGGGCAGCTTGATGTGGCTCGTGGCGCGCCACTCGTCGAGCGCCGGGCACACATCGACCGTCACACCGGTCTCGCGGGCGGCCTGGGCGAGCACGCCGGATGCCACGTACGCCTCCACCGGCTCTGAGAAGAACACCCAGACGTGCAGGTTGCCGCCTCCAGAGCGCTCGACGAAGCTCGGACCGGGAAGCGCGCGCTGCAGCGCACGCGCCGCACCCAGCGATGGCTCGTCGATGTCCACTGCTGCCAACCAGCATCTGTCGTCGGCGTGCAACGGAGCAATCGCCAGCCCCGGGCCTGTGCCCGCCAGGTGCCGCTCGACGGCTTCGGGTGTCGGCGGCCCCTCGACCGGTTCCCTCGCTCCCGTCCAGTGAGCGTCAGGCGACCCCGCGAATACCCGCAGGAAGCGCTCTATTAGGGCACTTCGGTCGTCGTGCTGGGGAGCGAGTGCCGGCACGGGGCTTCGTGCTTCCCGACGCGCACACGCATTGGCGAGGCGGGCGTTGGGTCTCCGTGCGGGCCACGTCGGCGCGGCGTGCCGGGCAGTGGCGTGCGCGGGTGCGGCGGATAACCCGTACCGCCATCGTCGTCTCCCGGGTCGATCGGCTCGCCCTTCCCTGCCCACCAGCACAGCCAGATGGCCGCCACGACGGGGATCTTGAGGATCAGAAACAGAAATACGAACGTCCAGACCACCGCAGCTGGATCGTACCCGTGGTCCCGCTGGCTGAAAAGGGGGATTCCGCGCGCTTTAGGAGGGCGAGTCGAACACCATGAGAACGAGCTCCGACGGGCGCTCGCCTTCGTGGTTGGCGGCTTCCAGCCGCTTCGTGCTCTCCTCCTCGATCTTCTGGACGCGTTCGAGCAGGTCCACGCCGAGCTCGGCCAGCTCGCGCCGTCCCCGGTCGTCGACGAGCAGGCGCGAGCGGGAGAGGTGCGTGTCCGGCGCGTCGAAGGCGCCATTCTCGGCGGCGCCGCGCACCTGCCGCCCGATGTGATCGAGCGTGGACGCGATCGTGGCCTGCTTGACGATGTCCGGCATCGCCTCCCAGGCGCCATCGGTGATCCGCGGCCGCGCCTCCGCGCGGTAGTGGTGCTCAACCGCTCCGCGCCGCGGCGTCTCGCGCACCAGCTTCACGAGGCCGAAGGAGGCGAGCTGGCGCACGTGGTAGCTAACGTTGCCGAGCGGTGCGTCGATCTCCTCGGCGATCTCGCTGGGGCTCGCATCGCGCTCCTGGAGGATCTCGAGAATCTGCAGCCGGAGAGGATGCGCGAGGGCCTTCGCGATTCGCGGATCCGTGATGTCGACGTTTGGCTTCATGGCGCGGGGAGGGGAGCGCGCTCTGGCGCGCCCGCGCTCATAAATCGAAGAGTACTGGGGCCGCTCTAACTGATTGTTAAGGCGCGCCGTTTGTGCAGAGCTTTCGCACCTTCGGGCAGCGCCTTTTGCTCGCGAACGCTCTACGCCGGCACGGACTCGAAGTGCGTCATCGCCTTGAACTCGGCGAAGCGCTCCTCGATCTCGTCGCGGGTCAGGCGCTGCACGCGTTCCGTGCCGAACTCCTCCACGTTGAACGAGGCGATCACCGACCCGTAGGTCATCGCCCGCCGGAGCGCGCTGTCGTCCTCGGCCGCGCCTTCGCCCTGCGACGCCAGGTAGCCGAGGAACCCGCCCGCGAAGCTGTCACCGGCGCCGGTCGGGTCGACCACGGTCTCGAGCGGGTAGGCCGGCAGCGCGAAGAAGCCTTCCGAGCTGAAGAGCGCCGCCCCGTACTCGCCCTGCTTGGCGACAATCACGCGCGGCCCCATCGCCATAACTTCGCGCGCGGCCCGCACGAGGTTTGGCTGCTCGGTGAGCTGCCGCAGCTCCGAGTCGTTCATGAACACGAGATCCACCTCGCCGATCGCGGCCACGAGCGAGTCGCGCGCGGTCTCGATCCAGAGGTTCATCGAGTCGAGACCCACGAGCCGGGCGCCCTCGCACAGGCGGCGCACCTGGCGCTGCAGGTCGGGCTGGATGTTCGCCAGGAAGAGCGTGTCCGCCGCGCGCGCCTCCTCCGACAACTTCGGCGAGAACTCGCCGAACACGCCCAGCTCGGTGGCGAGCGTCTCACGCGTGTTCAGGTCCCAGCCGTACTCGCCCGCCCAGAAGAAGGTTTTGCCGCCGTCCACGCGCTCCACGTCGTCGACGTTCACGCTGCGCTGGCGCAGCGCGTCGTACTCCGGCTCGCCGAAGTCGTCCCCGACCGGCCCCACCACCCGCACGTCGGTGAAGAACGACGCCGCCAGCGAGAAGTGCACAGCCGAGCCGCCGAGCATCCGCTCGCGCTCCCCAAAGGGGGTCTTAACGGCATCGAAGGCGATGGATCCGACGACGGTGAGGCTCATGGCGGTGCGGAACCCTAGCGGCTCGCGATCGCGACCAATCAGCGCCACGCGTCCCAGGCCGGACCGAGGCCCGGCTCCCTGAGCCACGCGTCCGCCACACGCTCCGCGAGCGCCGGAGCGAAACTACTCCCAGTTGCTTGCTCGAAGCGATGACGCTCGCGACGGCTCGCGTTGCCGTGCTCGAGGATGCCCAGGGTGACCACCTGTCCGACCGCCGTCGCCGGCAGCCCCACCGCGTCCGACATCCGAGCGACCCAGCGGAACATCCGTTGCGAACTAGAAGCCCGTCCCTGCATCAGCTCGACGAAATGCGGGACCCGGTCCTCCTCGCGCTCGGGGCGGTCGAGGATCCGGAGCACGCCGGTGCCGAAGTAGACGAGGTCGGCCAGGGGCAGCCCGTGCTGCTGCGCCCATTCCCAGTCGAGCAACGTCAGCCCGCCGGGGCTGAGGACGATGTTCTCCTCGCTCGGGTCGTTGTGGCAGAACACCGAGGGGATCGGTGGAACCTTGTCCACGAAGTCGCCTGGGACGCGGTCGGCGTAATCGGGCATAACCTCGCGCGCGATCCGGTCCCTCTCGGGAGCCAGGGTGGCGGGCGGGGAAGCCGTATCGCGGGCAACGTCTTCGAGCCAGGTAACCATTTGCTCCAGCGCGCGCACTTTCGCTTCGAACTCATGCGGGCCGCGCAGGAACATCGTGAGCCGTACACCGCGAGCGGCCGTCTCGAGCGACGCGTGGTGGCCCCGCACCTCCACGCGCCCCATGTGGGTGGGCATGACGGAGGCGACGGTCGTCCCCGCGGCACGCGCGACCGCAACGCCACGCTCCTCGCGGTCGAATTGCACCGTCAGATCCGGCACCCGTGAGAACTTGAGCGCATAGTCCGGCTCGCTCGAGCCGGGGTCGAACAGCAGGAACGCGTTCCGCCGTATCGCGCTCCCGGGGGAGACGACCATGTTCCACGCGGCCCCTTCGGGCAGGCCGATCTCGCGTGCCGCTCGCAGGAGCGCCGGCGCACCGTCGCTCGGCGCTGCGACTGCGACGGCGGGTACTGCGCGGGCGAGCGCGCCCGAGCGCGCCGCGACGGCGGCCACACGGTCGCGAATGATGCGCAATCGCCCCGTGGTCGTCCCCCGGCTGACGATCCCATAACCAGCGGCGACGCGCTGGTCGAGGTTCAGGTACAGCACAGGCGTCCCGTGGATGGGCATCGGGAGCAGCCTGCGCACGCGCAGCCCTGCCCGCCGGAGCGCGGTCGCGGCCGTCCGCGACGCGTCGACGATCACTGCTCGGGCCCCGGACGAGATCGCTTCGCCGACATGCTCCGGGCCGGCCACGGCCAGCTCGGGGGCTCGCCCGTCGACGAGCTCGATTCCGCGGACCGAAAGATCGCTTCGCCACCCCGGCGGGTCACCGAACACCGCCGCGGTCGCCGGGAGTTGCGGCAACGCGAAGAGCGCGTCGCCACGGTGATCAATCGGCTCGTCCATGGCCTCCGGCGATCATAGTTTTGCGGAGTTGAGCGTGCGAAGCACCAGCCGGAGGTCCGGAAGGGCGGCGGAGCTGCTCGACGGTCTGCTGGAGCAGCCGGCGCTCGTGATCGGATCGCCGCCGCCGCACGGCCACGACCTCGACCTGCTCGCCAGTTCGGACCAGGAACGCACGCTGCGGACGATGCTCGCGGGCGCGGGGTTCACCCGCCAGGACGTGGCGCCGTTCCGGGGTTACGAGGAGGGCTTCCGCATCTGGGCGCGTTTCTCCGGGTGCGACGCCGACGCGGTGGACGAGATCCCGATCGGCAACCTTGAACTGCCCCCTGAGGAGGAGGAACGGCTCTTCGCCGAGGCGCGGTCGATCCCGGGGTTCGCTCGCCTGGTGCGGCCCGCCCCGCATCATGTGCTGCTCATCCTCGCCCACAACCTGCTCGACCCGGGCGATGGCAGCCGACCGCTGGCGAGCGGTCGCCGCGCGCGAGTCCGGCGCGCGCTCGAGGAGGAGCCGGATGCATGGGAGCGGGCCGGAGAGCTAGCTCCAGCGTGGAGCTCGATGCAGCGGCTCGCCCGCTTGCGGGCCGGTTTCGACCTGGCGGAAGCCGCTGCCGCCGGCCAGCTGCAATCGAGGCCCGCGGCCGCCGTTCCCGGGCTGCGCGCACGGCTCCGCGCCGCGAGGGCCTACCGGCGCGCCTGGCTCTACGGCCGCGTGATCGGCTTCTCAGGCCCGGACGGCGCGGCGCGGAGCGCCCAGGCCGAGGGCCTACGCAGGGCCCTCGACGCGCTCGACATCCCCGCGAGGCTCGAGCGAACTCCTTCCCCTCGCGCGCGCCGCCGCATCCCCCTGCCCGCGCACGCCTCGGCGGCTGTGGTCGCAGTCACCCACGCCGGGGTGCTTCGCCGCGCCGTGCTCCCGGGCCTGCGCGCGGGTGAGGTCGTGATCTGCGACCGCTACACGCTCGACGCGTCGGTGCTCGTCCGCTCGCACTTCGGCGAGCGCCGGCGGTTCCGGCTGCAAACGGCGCTGATGCACCTGCTCACCCCCCGACCGCGCCGCGCGTACCTGATCGATTCGCCGGGGCCGAAGGCCGTGCTCTATCGCGAGCATGGCGAGCTGCTCGGCGTCCGGACGCTCGACGGGACGCGCGCGCGGGATGACATCTGCGCGGACGTCGCACTCGATGTCTGGCAAGCGGTGCGCTGATCGTCCGGCGCCCTAGCGGCTCGCGAGCGCCTCGCGCGCCTCCTCCATCGAGCCGAACACGCGCAGCTGGACAGCCCGCCCGTCGGACCCAGTCCGCCACACGTGCACGACCCGCGCGCTCACCGGTAGCCCGCTCATCCGGCCGATGCCGTGCACGTGGATCTGTGCGATCACGTAGGGCTCGTCGAGCTCCGCGTCCTCGAGGTCGTAGTGGATCTCCGCGAAAGACTCACGGATCTCCTCCAGGTAGGCACGCACCTCGTCGTGCCCATGGCGCACGGTGGCGCCGGGAAGCGCCTGCCACTCGACCCACTCGATTTCCGGGTCGAACACTTCGAACGCCTCGTCGTAGGCGCCGCGCGCGAACAGCTCGTAGCCGGTGCGCGCCTGCTCCAGGAGGTCGCGGGGCACGCGGCCAGTATGTACACGTAAGCTCCCTGCCGCCATGCGCGCGATCCAGATCGAGGAGTTCGGTGGGCCGGAGGTGATGCGGCTCGTGGAGCTCCCGGTGCCCGAGCCGTCCGACGGCGAGCTGCTGGTCAA
>DASVXS010000259.1:0-14668 GCA_036392575.1 Thermoleophilaceae bacterium
CGTCGCCCGCCCGGGAGTGCCGCTGATCGCCGCCTGCGCAGGTTGCCTGATCGGAGTGAGGCATAGGTGAGCGCGGCCTGGGCGACGGTGATCGTGGTGGGCGTCGCCACGATCGTGATCAAGGGCACCGGCACGTTCATCCTGCACGGCCGGAGCTTGCCCGCCTCGCTCGAGGGGCCGATCGCGATGCTGGCGCCGGTGCTGTTGGCGGCGCTCGTCGCAACGCAGGCGTTCGGCGGAGACCGAGAGCTGGTCGTCGACGATCGCGCGCTTGGACTGGGCGCAGCCGCCGTGCTCGTAGCCCTGCGTGCGCCCACCCTCGTGGTGGTGATCGCCGCGGCTGCCGTGACCGCCCTCGCGCGGGCTATCTGAAATGGTGCCGGGCATGACGCGATTTGGGCTCATCGGCCAGTTCCTCGCCCAGCCCGGAAAGGGCGACGCGCTCGCCGCGATCCTGCTCGAGGCCGCGCGCGGACTCGAGTCGAACCCCGACTGCGAGCTCTACGCGATCCACCGCTCGCCCGATGAGCCCGACTCGGTGTGGGTGACCGAGGTCTGGAAGAGCCGCGAGGCGCACGGCGCGTCGCTCGAGGACCCAGGCGCGAAGGAGCTGATCCAGCAGGCGAGGCCGATCATCGCGGGCATCGGCGAGCGGCGCGAGCTGCAGCCGCTCGGCGGGAAGGGGATCGGGGACTAGGCCGCGGCGGTGGCGAGCGGGCCGCTCGGCTCGCGTTCGCGCCGCTCCATCAGCACCGCGCGGGCTCCGCGGCCCGGTGCAAGCACGATCGCGCGCCGCCGCGTGGGCTCGGCCTCGGCCCGCTCCGGCTCGAGCACCGCCCGGGACGCGACGGCACCGAGCACCACCTTCATCTCGAACATGGCGAAGCTGGCACCGAGACAGCGGCGGATGCCGCCTCCGAACGGGATCCAGCCGTAGGTGTCGGGCGAGCGGTCGAGGAAGCGCTCGGGCCGGAACTCGTCCGGCTCGGGATAGAGGTCCGGCCGGCGGTGAGTGAGGTAGACGCACGGAGCGAGGAACTCGCCGCGAGGAATCTCGTAGCCGTCAACCTCGAAAGGCTCGACCACGTGGCGGCCGACGATCGGGATCGGCGGCCGCAGCCTCAGCGTCTCCTTGACCACGGCGTCGGCATAGCGCTCGTCGCGTACCCGCTCGAATGAGCCGGCTGTATGCAGGAGCCGCTCGAACGCCCACGCCAGCGCCGTGGCAGTGGTCTCGTGGCCGGCGAGCAGCAACGTCATGAGCTCGTCACGGAGCTCGACATCGGTCATCGGCTGCCCGTCCTCGTCGCGGGCCAGCATCAGCATGGAAAGGATGTCGTCGCGCTCCTCGAGATCCGGGTCACGGCGGCGTTCCGCGATCAAGCGGTAGATCGCGGCGTCCACCTTGTCCCGCGCCCGCCGGAAGGTCGCATACGGTCCGACCGGCCAGCGGTCGTCGCGCAGCACGGGCACGAGCGCCCAGGGCCGCGTGCTCACGTGCATCATGCGCTTGAGGAGCCGCCGCACGTCCTCAGTACGCGCGCTCTCCTCGAGGCCGAAGATCACGCGCAGGATCACATCGAGCGTGATGTCCTGCATCGACGGCTGAAGCCGGAACGGCCGCCCGATCGGCCAGGAGTCGATCACGCGGTCGGTGATGCCGCGCATCAGCTCCTCGTAGCGCACGAGCCGCTCGCCGTGGAACGGCGGCAGCATCAACTTGCGCTGGCGCAGGTGCTCGGCGCCGTCCAGCAGCAGCACCGAGTGCTCGCCAAGCACAGGCTCGAGCGTGAAGTTCGCCTCGCCGGCGCGCAGGACCCCGCGATCGGCCGTGAAGATGCGCTTGAGCTCGTCCGGATCCCAGACGAACACGAGCCTGCCGATCTGCGCCAGCCGCACGGTGAACGCCTCTCCGTACAGCGCGGCCGACTCACGCATGAACGCCTCCGGCCGGACGATCCAGTTGAGCGTCTGAACGGCTGCGGGCATGCGCGGCCCGGGTGGGAGGCTCATGGAGAGAATCTACCGCCGCGTCCAGCCGGCACCGAGCCGCAGCGCCGTCCCGGCGCCGCGGCTCGGCGGGAGTGCCGGCGGACACGCTGACCTCAGGGGAGAGGCCTGCGGTCGCGCGAGAGCGGCTTAGGCCGCTTCGCGGAAGCTGTCGAGCTCGCCGCTCGCAGCGAGGTGCGCGAGAGCACGCTCCTCGAGCTGGCGGACCCGCTCGGCAGAGAGTCCGAGCAGTCGCCCGGTCTCACGGAGAGGTGTGGGCTCACCGTCGACGCCGAAGCGAAGCTCGACCACGTCGCGCTCACGCTCTGGCAGGCCGGCGATCGCACGACGGACGGCGGCCGTGCGCATGTCGTCCACGACCTCCTCGTCCGGACCCGGACGGTCGGCGGGGAGCAGGTCGCCGAGTGCCGTGTCGCCGTCGTCGGAGACGGTCTGGTCGAGGCTCGTGGTCGGCTGAGCAGCCTTCCGGATCTCGATCACCTCGTCGAGCGGAAGCTCCGCGGCCTCTGCGATCTCCTCGTCGGTCGGCTCACGGCCGAGCTTGACGGAGAGCTCGCGGTCGAGGCGCGAGATCTTGCGCTCGCGCTGCGCGATGTGCACCGGCAGGCGAATCGTTCGCGCCGAGTTGTGCAGACCGCGCTGGATCGACTGCCGGATCCACAGCGTCGCGTACGTCGAGAACTTGAAGCCCTTTCGCCAGTCGAACTTCTCACTGGCGCGAATCAGGCCGAGCATGCCCTCCTGGATCAGGTCACCCAGGCTCAGGCCCTGGCCCTGGTACTTCTTCGCGATGGAGACGACCAGCCGCAGGTTCGAGTTGATCATGCGGTCCTTGGCCTCCATGTCCCCGCGCTCGATCCGCTTCGCCAGCTCGATCTCCTCGGCGGCTGTGAGCAGGGGGTAACGCCGCGCCTCGTTCAGGAACTGCTGAAGCGAGTCGACGCCCGCCTCGTTCTCCCAATCGGCGCGCTGAGCGCGGAGCTCATTTGGCTCCCTCACGGCCTTACGGGCCGTCGCGATGTTGCTCTTCTTCGTCAGGGTGCTCCTTCTTGGAAAGTTCGATGGACTTGAAATATTAGCAGAATTTATTGCTCGCGCAACCGTCTTAACCAGTTCTTTATAGGGCGGGACGGCCGGCGGCCGCTTTCTCCGGGGGTAGGCGCAATGGGTGCAGATACCACACGCGCACGCGCCGTACTCCTATAACCCCCGGTGCGTCCGGTGGTTCCGGTTTAGACGACCTTCGTCGCGCTGAGCACCGATTCGATGAGGCCTGGGAAGCGCTCACCGAGATCGTCGCTTCGAAGCGTCACGAGCCGCTGGGTTCCTTCTACGCGGGTCCAGGTGATTCCTGCCTCCCGCAACACCTTGAGGTGGTGCGAGAGGGTCGATTTCGAGATGCTCCCATTCCCGAGGGAGCTGCAGTTGTGCTCGCCGGTCTCAGCCAGGATGTCCACGATTTCCAGGCGCAGCGGGTCGCTCAACGCGTGCAGGACGTTCGCGAGATCGATCTCCTCGCGGCTTGGATGGTGGACATCTCTCACTGTGCGGCGGGCCCTTCGTTCGACTCCTGACGAACTACCGAATCAATATAGCGGCGGTTCCCGGATCTGACGACCGCAAGGGCGATCGCAGAGTGGTATTGCGCCACGGCGGGTAATACGCTCCGCCTAATGAGGGAGACGCGGGCGAATCGCCTCGGGCCCATCTTCGAGTCGTCCGAGGACGCGATCGTCGTGGCGGGGCCGGACGGGACGATCGAGGACTGGAACGCCGCTGCGGAGCGCCTCTACGGCCACACCGACGAGGAGGCGATCGGGCGCCCGCTCACCTTCCTGATCCCAGGCGATCGCGCCCAGGAGCGCGCGGAGATATTCGAGATGGCGCTGGCGGGCACGCCGGTCCGCAACTTCGAGACCGTGCGGGTGCGCAAGGACGGCTCGCCGGTCGAGGTATCGCTGAGCGCGTGGCCGATCCGCGGCGAAGGCGGGCGGATCGAAGGCGTTGCGGCCGTCGCCCACGACCTGAGCGACGTGCGCGAGGCCGAGCGGCGCCTACGCGACCGGGAGGCGCAGCTCTCCACCGCCCAGGAGATGGCCGAGCTCGGCACGTGGGAATGGGACGTGCTGACGAACGAAGTGACCTGGACTGAGCAGCTCTACCGCATCTACGGGCTCGAGCCGGGAGAGTTCGGAGCCTCATACGAGGCGTACATGGAGCGGGTTCACCCCGCCGACCGCGAGCACGTTGCCGCCCGCATCAACGCCGCGCTCCAGACGCTCGAGCCGTTCTCGTTCCTCGAGCGGATCGTGCGGCCGAGCGGCGAGGTGCGCACGCTGCAGTCCCGCGGGCGCGTGGTCGTGGACGAGAACGGCGCCGCGGTGCGGCTGATCGGGGTCTGCCAGGACGTGACACGCCAGGTGCAGGACGCCGAGCGGCTTCGCGAGACCGCCGAGCGGCTGGCCGAGGCCCAGCAGATCGCGCACGTCGGCAGCTGGGAGTGGGACATCGAGAACGACGTGGTCACCTGGTCCGACGAGCTCCACCGCATCTACGGCGTCGCGCGTGAGGAGTTCGAGAACGACTACAGCGCGTATCTGAAGTACGTCCACCCGGACGACCGCGAGCGCTCAGAGCAGACGGTGCGGCGGGCGTTAGAGCGCCGCGAGGGCTTCGAGTACGAGCACCGGCTGGTGCGCCGCGACGGCGCCGTGCGCGTGGTGCTGGCGCGCGGGCGCGCGCAGACCGACGAGAACGGCCGGGTCGTGCGGATGGTGGGCACGGCGCACGACGTGACCGAGCAGCGCCAGGCCCAGGAGCAGCTGGCACGCGCGGACGCGGAGCTCGAGCTTGCGCGGCGGCTCCAGCGCGTGCAGCGGCTCACGGAGTCGGCGCTCGCGACGCTGAGCCTCGACGAGCTGCTGCCCGAGCTCGCCAAGCGCGTGGACGAGCTGCTCGAGGTCGACAACGTCGCGATTCTCGTCGCCGACGAGGAGCGCGCGGTGCTGAACCAGCGCGTCGCGGTGGGGATCGAGGAGGACGCCGGAGCAATCCGGATCCCGTTCGGGCAGGGCTTCGCCGGCCGGGTTGCCGCCGAGGAGCGCACCATCGCCGTCGAAGACGATGCCCACCGGCAAGTTGTCGGGCAGCTCCTCAGGGAGCGCAAGGTGCGCTCGCTGCTCGGCGCGCCCCTGATCGCTCACGGCGAGGTGGTCGGCGTGCTGGACGTTGGGTCGCTCAGGCCCCGCAAGTTCACCGACGAGGAGGTGCGACTGCTCGAGCTTGCGGCTGATCGCGCCGCGCTTGCCGTTTCACACGCGAGGCTCTACGAGCGCGAGCGGCAGATCGCCGAGACGCTCCAGCGGAGCCTGCTGCCCGAGCAGCTTCCGGACGTGGGGGGCGTTGTGCTCGCGGCCCGCTACCTGCCGGCAGCCGGCGGCGCCGACGTGGGCGGCGACTGGTACGACGCGATCCCGCTACCCGACGGCCGCCTGGGCGTTGCGATGGGCGACGTGACCGGCCATGGCGTCGGTGCGGCCGCCATGATGGGCGAGCTTCGCCACGCGCTTCGCGCCTACGCGATCGAGGGCATCGACCCAGGGGAGATCGCCGAGCGGCTCGACAAGCTGATCCGGCTGCCCGGCAGCGAGCGCATGGCCACGCTCCTCTACATGGTTCTCGACCCGCGCTCGAACCGAGTCGAGTTCGTGAGCGCCGGGCACCTGCCGCCTCTCGTCGTCCGCCCCGACAGGCAGCCGAGCTTCCTCACCGTCACCGGCGGGCTGCCGCTCGGCTGCGGCATGGGGCCGTACGAGCCCGGGACAGCCGAGATCGAGCCCGGCTCCCTGCTCGTGCTCTACACCGATGGGCTGGTCGAGCGGCGCTCGAAGGGCGTCGACGCCGGCCTCGAGGAACTCGCCGCCATGGCGCCGAAAATCCCGTTCGAGCCGGAAGCGGCCGCCGACCTCATTCTGAGCACACTCCTGCCCGAGGGCCCGTCGCTCGACGACGTCGCGATCCTCACCGTGCGTCTCGTCGCCACGGCCGCAGAGCGCGCAGACGTCGAGGCTGCGCCCGAAACCGGTGCGGCGCCGCTCGTCCAGGACTAGGCGCGCGGCCTGACCAGCAGCGTCTGGGCCCCGCGGCCCACGCGCCCGCGCTCGTCGTAGAGCGCGCTCTCGGCGAGGCCGAGCCCGTGCGCGTCGTTGAGGCTGACCGCGTCGAGGCACACCCACTCGCCCTCGGGCGCGCGAAAGAGGTGCACGGACAGGTCGGTGTTCACGAACGTATGCGTGCTGGGGTCGAACGGGCCGCTAGCGCCGTTCCCCGTATCCGCCGCGATCAGGACCCGCTGGAGCGGGGTGGGGCTCTCGCCGGGAACGAGCGGGTGGCGCATGCGAAGCCAGATCGTCGCGGGGCCCGGCTCGAGGAAGGCGCCGCGCGCGAAGCGCCACTCCATCGCGCTGTGGTAGCCGACGTCCCAGGGGATCGGGAAGAACGGCTCCTCCGTGCTCTGGGCGGGCCCTGGCGGCGCCGGATCGCCAGGCACGGGCTCGATCTCTGGACCGGGTGCGATGCGCCAGGCCCGCGCGTGCACCAGCTCGCCTTGCTCGTCGGACAGCGAGGCCTCTACGAGCTCGACGCTCCGGCCGGACCGCAGCACGTGCGCCTCCACCCGCAGCCGGGTGATCGGGACGGGTCGCAGTATGTCGAGCGACACCGATCCCACCCGCTTGTCGCCGCCTAGCTGCTCGATCGCGCGGCCGATGAGCGCTGCAGGCGGTCCGGCGTGCTGCGCGTTGCGGTCCCAAGGGCCGCGTGTCAGCTCCGTCGAGGCGAACCACTCGCTGTCCGGCACGTAGAAGGACTCCGCCATGGCGGGCGGCATCCTCTCAGCCGCGGGGGGCGAAAGCCGTGCGGCGCGGTGCTTGTCCCGTCATGGGAGCGATCGACGAGCTGGCGGTTGCGCTTCGGGACAGACTGCTCGAGCGGGCGCGGGAGGCGCCCGACGGCGAGCGTCCGCTGGCAGACGATGTGCGCGAGCTGGTGGAGTTGGAGGCGGGCGCGCTATCCGAGGGAGAGCAGGCAGAGCTGGCCGAGCGGGTGGTGCGGCTCGCCACCGGGCTCGGCGCGCTCGACCCGCTGCTGGCGGACCCTGAGGTGGACGAGGTGATGGTCAACGGCCCGCGCGACGTCTGGGTCGAGCGCCGCGGACGGATCGAGCCGGCCGGCGTGGAGCTCGGCGGCGAAGCCGAGCTGCGCCACGCGATCGAACGGATCCTCGCGCCGCTCGGCAGGCGCGTGGACGAGGCCTCGCCACTCTGCGACGGCCGCCTGCCCGATGGCTCGCGCGTGAATGTGGTGATCCCGCCACTGGCCGTCGACGGTCCGTGCCTCACGATCCGGCGCTTCCGCCGGCGCGGCTTCTCGCTCGACGACCTGGTCGCGAACGGCACCGTGCCCGATCCGGTCGCCGAGTTCCTCGCGCGTTGCGTGCGCGCGCGGGCCTCGGTGCTCGTCTCCGGGGGTACCGGATCGGGCAAGACCACGACCCTGAACGCGCTCTCCGGCCAGATCGCGGCGGGCGAGCGGATCGTCACGATCGAGGACGCGGCAGAGCTGCGGCTGCGCCAGCCGCACGTCGTTCGGCTCGAGGCGCGCCCGCCGAACCTGGAGGGGAGGGGAGAGGTGACGGTGCGTCAGCTGGTGCGAAACGCGCTCCGCATGCGGCCCGACCGGATCGTCGTGGGCGAGGTGCGCGGCGCCGAGGCGCTGGACATGCTTATGGCGCTCAACACTGGGCACGACGGCTCGCTCACCACCGTCCATGCCAACTCACCGGAGGACGCGCTGCGCCGGATCGAGACGCTCGCGCTGATGGCGGACGTCGGATTGCCGCACGCCGCGGTGCGCAAGCAGGTGGCGTCGGCGATCGCCCTAGTGGTGCACCAGGCGCGCGCCGACGACGGGAGCCGGCGCGTGACGGCGGTGTCCGAGGTGGTGCGGATCGTGGCGGGCGCGGCCACGCGCGAGGTGTTCGCGCTGCGCGAGGGGCGCGCGCTGTGGCGGCCGCCGTCGGGCACCGAGCTCGCGCGCCGGCTCGAGTGAGCGCCGGCCTGGCGTTCGTCGCCGGCTGCTGTGGTCTCCTGGCAGCCGTGGATCTCTTCTCGCTTGCATCTGGCGCTCTGCCAGGCGTCTCACGCCGCGTGCGACCGCTGCTCCGGGTTGGCGATGACGGGCGCGATCCCGGTGTTGCTGAGCGGCGGCGCCTGCTGGTAGTGGGCGCGGTGCTCGCGTTCGCTGCAGCCACCTTTGCGCTCGGGCCGATCGCCGGCGTCGCCGCCGGGGCAGCTGGGCCGTTCGCTGTCTCGCGTCTGCTGGAGGCGCGCCGGCAGCGCTGGCGCCGCCGGCTCGATACGGGCGCCGCGGCGGCGGCGCTGGCGCTGGCAGACGCCATCCGCGGCGGCCACTCGCTCCACGGAGCGCTGCTGTCCGCAGCGCCCTCCATGGGCGGGGCGGCGGGCACGGAGCTCCGGCGCTGCTCGCTCGAGCTCCAGCTGGGTGCGCCCGTCGATGAGGCGCTCGAGCGCCTGCGCGCGCGGGCGGCGAGCCGGCGCTACGACACGCTCGTGGCCGCGTGCCTGCTGCAGCGCCGCGCCGGCGGCGATCTCGCAGCGCTGCTGCGTGAGTGCGCTCGCTCGTTCGAGGACGAGGAGCGGCTGTTGGGCGATGCTCGCGCGGCCACGGCGCAGGCCCGCTTCACCGGGCTCGTGGTGGTGATGCTGCCGCTCGGCGGGGCATTCCTGGCCGAGCTGGCTCGCCCGGGTGTCGTCGCCTCGCTGGCCGCTTCAGCGCTGACCGCCTGGCTTGCCGGTTTGGCGCTCGCCCTGCAGCTCGCGGCGGCGTTCTGGATCCGGCGGCTGGGCCGCGTGCGCGCCTGATCGGGGTGACCGGTTTGGGGTGGCTCAAACCCGGTACACCAAACCGCTGGAGGCGAGAGTGCTGGTCGAAGCAAAAGCTCCGGCCCGCGGACGCCCGATGGAAGCGGCCGCGGGCAGATGAGACAGGCCTTTCAGATGGCGGTTCGCGCAGCCGCCCGCTTCCAGCGGCCAGGCGAGCCAGTGGCCACGGTGCTCGGCTACCACCAGGTGACGGACAGGGGTAGCCATCTGGCGGTGAGCCGCCGGACCTTCGAGGAGCAGATGGGCGTCCTCGACGAGATGCGGGACGAGCTCAATCCGCTGCCGCTCAACGAGATCATCGCCAGGATGGCTCGGGGCACCGCGCCGCTTCGCTCGGTCGCCGTCACGTTCGACGACGCCTGGGCCGACGTCCACGAGAACGCGCTCGGCGTGCTGCTCGAGTACCGGATTCCGGCGACGCTCTACGTCCCCACCGGCTACCTCGACTACCCGGGTTTCGTGAGCCGTTCGGAGCTGCAGAACATGGCTGACGCGGGGATAGAGATCGGCGCCCACACGCGCACGCACCCGGACCTGAGGGGCTGCACCGACGCCGAGCTCGAATCCGAGCTCGCGGGCAGCCGCGCCGACCTGGAGGACCTGCTTTCGCGCAAGGTCGACGCGTTTGCCTATCCCTCCGGCCTCCACGACAAGCGCGTGGTCGCCGCGGTGGCGCGGGCCGGCTTCCGGTCAGCCGTCACTACGACGCGCGGGTGGCTTCGCCCGGCGTCGGACCTCCTGCGCATACGGCGCAGCTTCGTGGAGGAGTTCCCGCTTCAGACCTTCACCGCGGGAGCGCGTGGAGGAATGAACGTTCTCAAAGGCACCGACGCCCTCAAGGCGGCGATGTCCCGGGTCTCAGGGCGGCGTCCGGAGGGTTTGCCGACCTGACCGCGTCAGGCAGCGCGCGCAGGGCGGCGATGGCCGGGTCGGCGAGAAGCGGGTCCACCGGGAGCACGTGACGCGCCCACCAGCGGGCAGCCTCGGGAGCGGGGGAGTTCTCTGAGAACGCGGTGCCCGTGTAGTCGTCGAGCGGCGGGTCGTACACGTAGTGGAAGGGATGGCCCGCCGCCTCGAGCGCACGCGCGGCCGTGTCGCGGTCCTCCACGATGAGCGGCACGCGAAACAGGGCGGTCGGTTCGCCGTCCCGGAGCGCGCCCGTCGCGACGCCGAGCTCGAGCAGCCGCTCGACCCCACGCACGCGCGCGGCGCGGTCCTGTTCGAGCGAGCGCAGGTGCTCCACGGTGCGCGCGAGCGCCTGCGGGCGCTGCTCGAGCCGGTAGTCGTGCTTGTCAACACGTATCCAGGGCTCGAACGGCTCGAGCCCGGGAGCGTTCCGGACCGCCGCCTCGAGCTCTCGCGGTCGCAGCGGCATGCGGTGGGAGCCGCGCCGCTCGCCGGCCCGACGCGCGCGCATCCGCGCCCTCAGCCCTAGTCGCTCGAGAATGGCGCCCGCGCGCGGCCGCAGCGTGTCCGACGCACGGACTCTCAGGGATCTCGGCAGCACCAGGTCGTCGCGCATGCGGACGAGCTGATCGCGGCGGGCAGCGTCGTCGAACGCGATCACGCCGCCAACGCCGGCGGCGTGCTTCGAAAGGCTGAACACCGACACCTCGCCCCACGACCCGACCGGTCGCCCGTCGACGTCCGTGTGCAGCGCATGAGCCGCGTCCTCGGCGAGCACAAGACCGAGCGCGTCGCAATGCGCGCGTAGCTCGGGAAGGCGGTCTGGGAGGCCGTACAGGTTCGTGGTGAGCACGGCCCGGATCGACGACCAGGTGGCGTCGGGAACGGCGTCCGGATCGATGTTGCCGTCGGCGAGCGAGAGCGGCGCCATAACGGGCCGCAGGCCTGCGGCGAGCACGGTGAACAGGACCACGTCGTCGTCGACCGGTGACATGAGGATGCGGTCTCCCGGGGTGAGCCAGGCGCGAAGCGCGACGTACAGCCCGAACCGGCCCGAGGGCACGTACACGCAGTCTCGCCCGGTCCGCTCGCGCAGGTGGGCCTCGATCTCGAGCCGCGGATCGCTGTTCAGCGCCATTCGCGGCGGCCCCTCCGCCGGTGGAGATCGGCGCGAGCGGCCTTCAGCTTCTCGAGGACCCGATCGGGAAGCGCGCCCTTGACCCACTCGCGCGCCGCCTCCGGCCCGGACGATGCGAGCCAGCCGAGGGCGCCCCTGGTCCCCCGGCTTCCGATGCGCACGTGCCGCACCTGATGAACCGAGGCGCCCCAGCGGAGCTTGTGGTCCTCCACGCCGCCGAGGAAGTCGTAGGCGCGCAGCCCTTCCTCGATCGCCGCCCGGATCGCGTGGCCGCGCAGCACCACGCCGAGCCCGCCCACGCCTGGTGGAGCGAAGTCGCTGTCGTAAGCCTCCTGCAGCGAATGCAGCACGCCGTCGTACGCGAAGCCGAACTGGCACGCCCGGATCGCGCCGTCGGCCTCGAGCTGCCAGAAGCGCAGGCGCCCGTTGCGCAGCAGGCGCGTCGCGACGTCGCGGTAGAACGCGCGCATGCGCGCGTCCGCAAACACGCCCGGGCGTCCCGCCTCGACCCAGCGCGCCTGGTGCAGGCGGAAGAGCGTGTCGAGGTGCGCGGGCAGGTCGGACTCCCGCTCGCTCAGGAAGAAGCGCACCTCGCACGAGCGGAGCAGCTTGTTGGTGCGCTGGCGGTACCGCTGGCGGAACTTCGAGTTGAGCCCGCCGAGGTACTCCTCGAAGTCGCCGGGGAGCGCGACGGTCGCGCATGGGTGCTCGTCCGCGTGGGAGCGCCTTGCTCGTGCGGAGAGCGAGCGCTCGAGCGCGTCAGCCGCGGGGTCGCCGGGGCGCAGGCCGCCGAGATCGGCGACATCCCAGCGCGCGGCTGCCGAGAGCCATGCGGCGACCGCGCCCGCCACGCGCTCCTCGCTGCCGCGACGCGCGACGAGGCCGAGGTACTCGGAGCCGACCACGCGGTCGCCGATCATGCCGAGACGCGTGAGCGGCGAGCCTCGCAGGCGGTCGAGATAGAACAGACCGAGCCCAGCGGTGCGCCCGTCGTGGTGCTCGACCCGAAGCAGGCACGGCTCGAGGCCGGCGCCGAAGCTCGCCCACCAGGCGCTCGCCCAGTCACGCGTGAGGAAAATGCTCGGCGCGGCTGCGGCGGCCACCGTCTCATCCCAATCCGGAATTCCCTGCCACGCGTCCGGCGCGATCCGCTCGACTGCGGGCGTGTCCGCTTCGCGACGCTCAGGAGCGACGACACGCATCATGGATTGAGGCTACCCCTGTCTCATCGGACGAAGCTCTGGTCGACGCCCTCGGTGCGGTCGAGCCGGCGCTGCCGCGCGCGCAACAGGCGGCCCGAGAGGCCAGGCGCCACCGAGAGCAGCCGAGCCTTCCAGACGATCGGTCGCTCGACGGGCATGAGTCGCGCAGCCCGGCCGAGCAGTCGAGCGGCTTCGCGGTAGGACCCGCTGCGGATCGCGGCGTCGCCCCGGCGCACGAGCACCGAGGGTGGGTCGCCGGCGAGCCGCCGGTCGAGGTAGCGGCGCTCCTCGTCCGTGAGGTCCGGGCGCCGCGCAGTTTGCTCGAGCACGCGCGCGACCGCGGCGTCGACCTCCTCACGGCGTCCGCTGACGCCGCTCGTGCTCCACCGGTAGAGCGCGAGCGGGCGCGGCTGAAGCCGCACGCGGTACCCGGCGAAGATTGCCTCGAGCCAGAAAGCGAGGTCCTCGGCGGGTTCCAGCTCCTCGCTGAAGACACCCACCTCTTCGATCAGCGCGCGCGAGAAGATCGACATGGGGGAGACGAAGTTGCGCTGCAGGATCGCCATGCGCTGATCCTCCGGCGCGGGAATGCGGCGCCCGTGCACCGTCCTCCCGGGGACGATGCCGTTCGGGTACATCCAGAGGGCGTTGGCGGTGACGATGTCGCGGTTGCCCGCGTGCGCGTCCACGAGCGTCTTGATGTGGTTGGGAAAGAGCACGTCGTCGGAGTCACAGAACGTGAGAAGCTGCCCAGTCGACTCGCTGATCGCCGCGTTTCGCGCGGCGGCCGCTCCGGTGTGTGGCCGCTCGACGAAGCGCACGCGGTCCCCGAAGCCCTTGACGATGTCGCGCGTGCCGTCGGTCGAGCCGTCGTCGGCCACAACCAGCTCGACGTCGTCGTAGGTCTGCCAGAGCACCGACGAGATCGACGCCCCGATCGTCGACTCCGACTGGTAGGCCGGCATGATGACGCTCACCCGCAGAGCCATCATGGTCATGATGGATCAGCTTCGCCCGTTTGTCGCATCTCGGCCGGGGCGAGACCGCCTGCGGCGCGGCTTAACCTGACATGCTCGACGCGTTGCTGGCGTTTGCCGCCGCCGGCCTCGGGACGGCCGGCGCGGGCCTGCTCGTTCCGGCCGGCGCCCGGCACGGCCGCAACGCCCGGCTGCTGAGGGTTGCCGCGAGGGTCGGAAGAGCAGCGCGGCCGCTTCGGCGGCTCGCGGTGCCGCCGGACCTGCGCAAGCGCGTGAGCGCGGCGGGTCTGCCGCCCGGGCTGGGGATTCAGGAGATCATGGCCGCGAAGGTCGGCGCGGCGCTGCTTGCGGCCCCGCTCGGAGCGATGCTCGGGGCCGTCGCCCCGGGCCGGTTGGGAGCAGCGCTCACCGTCGCGGCGCCCGTCGCGGGTTTCCTCGCGCCCGATCGCTGGCTTGCCCGCCGGGCCGCGGCGCGTGCGCGGAGTGCGCGGCAAGAGCTGCCGGCGATGCTCGACCTCCTACGCGTGACGGTCCACGCGGGCCTGCCGCTCACGCAGGCGCTGGGGGAGGTGGCGCGGCGCTCGACGGGTGTGGTCGCCGCGGAGTGGTCGACGGTCGCGCGTCGCGTCCGGCTCGGTGTGCCGATGCGCGAGGCGCTCGGGACGATGGCCGAGACCCTGCCCATCCCGGAGACGCTCGCGCTCGTGGCTGCGGTCGAGCGCTCGCTCAAGCACGGTGCGCCGCTCGCAGACACGCTCGCCGCCCAGGCGCGAGAGGCTCGCGCCGCCCGCGCCCGCGCGATTCGCGAGGAGGCCGCGAAGGCGGGCCCGAAGATCCAGCTCGTGGTGGCGCTGCTGCTCGTGCCGTCCGTGCTGCTGCTCGTGGCGGCCGCGCTCGGGGCGGCTCTACTCGGTTCGGGCGCAGGCCTCGGCTGAGCCCCCACGACGCCCCACCGGGGCGCAAGAACCCGTGCAGGGGACGCACCGTTCTTGCAAGCACGCGTGCAGTTGGCGCGATTGCAACGGTCGTACCGGTGCCTGCGAGCGCTGTTGCGCCGATTCGTCCCACCACGCTTTCCCGCTCCAGGAGCGGGATCGAAGGCTCTGGGCGGGTCTTCGGTGGGCCGTCAAGGGGACCTCGTGGAGAAATGTGTTGCAAAGTGGGGAGGTGTGGGGTAGATTCGCCCCATCAAACGGACCGGAGTGGCGGGGCTCCTCCCACTCCGCCACTCCGGTCCAGATCTTCTTCGACCCCACCTGAGATGAGAGTTGGCGTTCCGCGGCCACTTCGACTACTCGCTAGACGCCAAGAACCGGCTGAACGTGCCGCCCAAGTTCAGAGCCGCGTTCTCAGGTGGAGTGGTTCTCGCGAAGGCGCTCGAGCCCTGCGTGGCGATCTGGACGCCGGAGGACTTCGAGAGCTTCACGGAGTCGTTTCTCGCGAACCTGAACCCGGTGAGCGCCGAGCGCCGCA
>DASVXS010000260.1:0-2394 GCA_036392575.1 Thermoleophilaceae bacterium
CTGAACGTGGGAGTGCTCCCGCACCACCGCAACTGGGGGGACGTGCTCGCGAACCTCGCGTGGGTAGTGGTCGACGAGGCGCACGTGTACCGCGGCGTGTTCGGCTCGCATGTGGGCAACGTGTTGCGCCGTCTCCGGCGACTCGCGAATGCCTACGGCACGGAGCCGCGCTTCATCCTGACGAGCGCAACGATCGCCAACCCGGTTGAGCTCGCCGAGAAGCTCACCGGGCTCGACTTCCGGCTCGTGGATCGCGACGGAGCACCGGCGTCGGAGCGGCAGATCGCGATGTGGAACCCGCCGCTGCTTGACGAGGACTCGGGCGAGCGGGTCTCGGCGCTGTCGGAGGCGGCCCAGCTTCTCACCGAGCTCGTGCAGCACGAAGTGCGAACAATCTGCTTCCTCAACTCGCGCCGCGGCGTGGAGCTGATCCAGAAGTTCACGCGCCTGCGGCTCGAAGACGCAGGACGGTCTGACCTGGCCGACCGGATCGCTCCCTACCGAGCGGGCTACACGCCGGCGCAGCGCCGCGAGATCGAGCGCCGCCTGGCTGAGGGCGAGTTGCTTGCCGTGGCCGCGACCAACGCCCTCGAGCTCGGCATCGACATTGGCGACCTCGACGCGGCGATCTGCGTCACGTTCCCTGGCACCGTCGCGAGCCTGCGACAGATGTGGGGCCGCGCCGGGCGCCGCAACACCGGCCTCGCGCTCTACGTCGCCGGCGACGACGCGCTCGACCAGTTCTTCTGCCGCCACCCGGACGAGTTCCTCGACCGCGCCGTCGAGTCGGCGATCCTCGACCACGAGTCAGAAGAGATCCACCTGCCGCACCTCGTCGCAGCCGCCTACGAGATGCCGCTCTCCGCGGACGACGCCGAGACCCTCGGCCCGCGCTGGGAGGCGTACGCGGAACGACTGGTGAAGATCGGCGAGCTACGCGAGCGAAACGGGCGCTACATGCCGCGCGGCGCGGGCTTCCCCGCCGGCCAGCTCTCGCTGAGGTCGTCGTCGCTCGACGCGTTCGCCGTAGTCGACGCGGAACGCGGCGAGATCATCGGCAACGTCGAGGCGGCGCGCGCGCCGGCCACCCTCCACGAGGGCGCCGTCTACCTGCACATGGGGCAGAGCTTCGAGGTCGAGGAGCTCGACCTGCACAACCGGCGCGCGATCGTCCGGCAGTTCAACGGCGACTGGTACACGCAGCCGAAGAAGGAGACCGACACCTGGATCGAGCAGGTGATCGCGCGCCGCTCCGTGCAGGGCGTGGAGCTGTCGTTCGGCTACGTGTCGGTCACCGAGCAGGTGGTCGCGTTCCAGCGCAAGCGCGTATCGGACCACGAGGTGCTCGACCTGCTGCCGGTCGACCTGCCCGAGCAGCGCTTCGTGACCCAGGCGCTCTGGTACGAGCTGCCGGAGCCGCTCCTTCGCGAGGAGTTCCCGCTCGACGTGCTCCAGGGTTCGCTGCACGCCGCGGAGCACGGACAGATCGCGGTGCTGCCGCTGATCGCGATGTGCGACCGATGGGACATCGGCGGACTCTCGACCGCGTTCCACGCGCAGACCGGCCGGCCGACGATCTTCATCTACGACGGTCATCCCGGTGGCGTCGGGATCACGCGCGTGGGATACGAGGCATTCGCGAACCTGGTGGACGATGCGCGCCGGCTGATCGCCGAGTGCCCCTGCAAGTCCGGCTGCCCGTCGTGCGTGCAGTCGCCGAAGTGCGGCAACTTGAACGAGCCGCTGAACAAGCACGGCGCGCTCGAGATACTCACGCGCATGCAGGCCGCCTGAGCGGCTGCAGGATCCGTTGCACGCCCTCAGCGCGTCGCGCTCCGCGCCGACCGCAGAGGTGTGCGATCCCTCCTCGCCACGGCCCTCGCGGCCTCGCTGATGGCGCCCTCCGTCGCGTCCGCTGCCAGCGGCAGCGGAGGTGTGACCGCGCCGGACACCGGAAACGCGCCTGCGGCCAGTCAGCCGCAGAGCGGAAACGGCGGCGCCACCTTCGGCGACGACAGCCTGGCGCCCGAGCCTGCGCCGAAGCCGAAGCCGAAGTCCAAGCCGCGTTCGAAGCGAGCGCCGCGCCCGAGCGGGCGCCCGCTGCTCACGCTGTTCCAAGTGGGGCCGTCGAGCCTGTTCGCGTACGGTCCGCCGGGGCAAGTGAAGTTCGCGATCCGCGACCGCTCAGCCATCGTCCGCGTGAAGCTGCAGGTGATCTCGAAGGCCTCGCGCAAGATCGTGCGCACGCTCGACCTCGGCGACCGCGCGACCGGTTCGGTCCAGACCTTCTTGCTCAGTGGTGGGACGCTGCCGGAGGGGTCGTTTGAGCTGAAGCTGGCGGCGCGTGACCCGAGCGGCCGGCGACTGCGCTCGAGCGCCAACGCCAGCAACGTG
>DASVXS010000261.1:0-2359 GCA_036392575.1 Thermoleophilaceae bacterium
ACCGAGACGCGAAAACGCCCTTCACGTCGGCGAAGGCTCGGCTCATGAAGGGCTGAGAAGCCGGCCATTTCCAGGGAAAGACCGGAGAGCGGCTGAGGGACTCGAACCCTCGACCTTCTGCATGGCAAGCAATGCGTAGACACGAACACGCGAGCCGTTTTGCCTGCAAACCATCGAATCCGGTAAGCGTTCAGTCGTCGGGGCCTGGGGCAGGGATTCCTTGTTGATGCAGCGAATCTTGCGGGCATGGAGCGCGCCGAGGCGGAGGCGATCTATGACTCGGGGCGGGAGGCGTGTGTCGAGTTCATTCTCGATCTCGCGGGCCGGGTTGAGCGACACGAGGAGCGGCTGGCGCGCTTAGAGGCCCAGCTGCGTCAGGACTCACGTTCGAGCTCCAAGCCGCCATCGTCGGATCCGCCCAAGACGCGCGCTCAGCGGCGAGCGGAGGCGCGCGCCAAGGCCAAGGAGCTCATGCGCCGGGAGGGGGAGCGGCGTACGGCTGGGGGTCAGTCTGGGCATCGGGGTGCCGGTCGCGAGCTGCGGCCCGAGGATCAGGTGGATGAGATCGTCGATCACTATCCCGGTGCGTGCGGTGGATGCGGGCGTCGGTTCGCTGCCGAGCAGCGCAGGCCGAGCCGACGGTTCGGTCGCCATCAGATCGCCGAGCTACCGGCGATCAGCGTGCGCTGGACCGAGCATCGCACCCACCAGTTGCGCTGTCGGCACTGCCGCGCCCGGACGAGCGCTCGGTTGCCGGAGCCCCTCGGGGCCTGCGCGTTCGGCCCGAGATTGCAGGCGGCGATCGTGACGTTGACCGGCCGCCATCGGATCTCCCGGCGCGGCATCACCGAGCTCGCCCGCGACCTCTTCGGCGTCACCCTGGCGACCGGCAGCGTGGACGCGATCTGCCAGCGCGCCTCGGAGGCCTTGGCCGGCCCGCATCTGCAACTGCACGACTGGGTGCTTGAGCAGGGCTCGCTGCATGTCGACGAGACCGGCTGGCGGACCGCCGGTGAGGGCCGCGCTTTGTGGGCCGCGACCACCCCGAAGGCCGCGTTCTTTGAGATCGCCGAGCATTGCAACCGCGAGCAGTTCACCGCGCTGATCGGCCCCTACCCGGGGATCGTGGTCTCTGACCGCTGGAACGGCTATGCCCATCTCGACCCCCACCAGCGCCAAGTGTGCTGGTCGCATCTGCAGCGTGATTTCCGTCGCCACGCCGATGGCCTGGGCGAGCAGAAGACCTTCGGCGAACAGGGTTTCCCGCTCACCAAGCAGGTGTTCGCCGCCTGGCGCGCCTACCAGCACGATCACCACGACCGCGACCGACTCCAAGCCGAGATCGCCCCGATCCAGACGCAGCTGCGACAGCTGCTCGAGGCCGCCTCGCCCAAGAGCCGGCGCAACCGCTGGCACCGCCAGTTCGCCACCAACTTGCTCAAGGTCTGGCCCGCCCTATGGACCTTCACCACCGTCGATGGCGTCGAGCCGACCAACAATCCGGCCGAGCGCGCACTCCGCGGCCCGGTCATCCACCGCAAACTCTCGCTCGGCACCCAAAGCCACGCCGGCGAGCGGTTTGCCGAGCGAGTCCTCTCGACCGCCACCACCTGCCGCCTGCAAGGCCGCTCGCTCTTCACCTACCTCAGCGATCTGATCACCGCGCATAACCGCGGCGACCCGTTCCCCGCGCTCGCCTGACCCCGGGAACTGAACGCTTACAAAAGACCCGGATTTGCGGGCCTTTTGCATGCCGGAGGAGGGACTCGAACCCCCGACACGCGGATTATGATTCCACTGCTCTAACCAGCTGAGCTACTCCGGCGGGGGAGGAAAAGACTAGCGGCTCGCCCCGACGCAAAGAGTCAGCCACGCGGCGACGCCCGCGGGTCGCGACGGTCCTGTTCGTCGATCGTCCGCGGCGCGCCAGGGGTTAGCGCTCGCGCGGCGGGTCGGCCGGGGTGTCGCCGCGCTTCTCGGTGAAGAAGATCGTCTGCGGGAGCGGCTCGGGCGGCGGCTTGGGCGGCGATGGTTGGGGCTGTGGCTGGGCGGCCATTCGTTTAGGAGGCTAGCGCCGCCGCGAGAGCCAGTCCACTGAGCTCGGCCAGGAGACCGAGCAGTCCGACGCTGAAGGCGGTGTGCAGCCGATCGACGATCGGCTGGTTGCCTTCTCGCCGGCGCGTGAGCGTGGCGATCATCGTCTCGTGGTAGAGGTCCTGATCCTCGAGGATCTCGGCGTCGCGGCCGCGGATGGCGGCCAGAGTGGCGCTGGCGTTGACGCTGAACGCCAGCCGCCTGGGGTGCAGAACGTACGCGCCGGCCAGGACGAGTATGACGGCGCCGAGCAGCCCGACGACGG
>DASVXS010000262.1:0-13671 GCA_036392575.1 Thermoleophilaceae bacterium
CCCGATCATCTCGCGCACCGCCGTGCGGCGGTCGTCGTCGTCGGCGAACTCGTGCCCCACGAGCTCCTCCGCCTCGAGCTCGTTCGGGCTCACCACGGTGGGCTCTGCGCGCGCCGCGTGGCGCAGGGCGTCGCCCTCCGCGTCGACGACCGTCGTGACGCCGAGCTTGTGCATCTCGCCGATCAGCTGCGCATACAGCTCGTTGTCGACGCCGCGCGGCAGGCTCCCGGCGAACACACACACGCCCGCGCCCTTCGCGAGGTAGAGCAGCTTGTCGACGAACAGCTCGAGCTCCGCCTCGGCCACGGTCGGCCCGCGCTCGTTGATCTCGGTCTGCTCGCCCGACGTCGGGTCGACGACCGCCGTCGACGTGCGCGACTCCTCCCGGATGCGCACGAAGTCGTTGAGGATCGCCTCCTCGGTGAGCTGTTCGATGATGCGCGTGCCCGTCGGGCCTCCGGCCACGCCGGTCGCGATCACCGGCTGGCCGAGCGCCTTCAGCGCGCGGGCGACGTTCACGCCCTTGCCGCCTGCCATCGAGGTCTGTTCGACCGCCCGGTGGCGCCTGCCGAGCCTGAAGTTGGGTACCGCGAGCGTCTTGTCGATCGCGGCGTTGAGGGTGACGGTGATGATCATCGTGTCGTCGTCCTCGGACTGCGGCGGCGCGTCCTCACGGCACGTGCCCGCAGTACGACCAGCGTACCTGCGAACAGGACGGCAAGCACCACCAGGGTGATGAGGGCCGGTCCCACCGTCGTTGCCACCTTGCGGAGCGTGCTCGCCCCGGGCACGGGTTCCTTGGTCACGAGCGCCACTCGCTTCACCAGACGGCCGCCAGTGTAGATGCGCGCGCTGCCAACGCGGCGACCGGCCGGCAAGGGGCCCTCGAGCTCGTCCGGGAGCGACACCTTCACCTGCGCGCGGCGGCCGCGGCGCACGCTGACGGCGACGTTGCGCGCGACTCCCACGCCGGCCTTTCCGCCGAAGTACTTCACGTCGAGCTTCGCGACCGGGCGGGCAGCCGACAGCACGCGCACCCGGTGGAACTGGCCGAGGCCGTAGCGCAGCAGCGTAACCGTGTCGTTGTCGCGCGCGGCCTCGCTGGGCTCGCCGAGCACGACGCTGATCACGTGCGCGTCCTGCGACGTTCCGGAGCCGACCAGCACGTAGCCCGCCTTGCGCGTGTGCCCGGTCTTCACGCCGTTCACGAACGGGTACCGCCCGACCAGCAGGTTCCGGTTGTGGACCACTCGCAGGTGCGAACCGCTCGTGAGGCGCGCCTGCGTCATGTCCACGATCCGCGCGAACGCGCGCTCCTGCATCAGCAGTCGCGCGAGCGTCGCCAGGTCGCGCGCGCTCGAGTAGTTCGGACCTTGGTCGAGCCCGATCGGGTTCGTGTAGTGAGTGTGCGAGAGCCCGAGCTTGCGGGCCTCTGCGTTCATCGAGTGGACGAAGCTGCGCACCGATCCGGAGACCCCGACGGCCAGCGTCTCCGCGGCGTCGTTCGCGCTCTCGAGCAGCAGCGCGCGCATCAGGTCGCGGACGGCCATCCGCTCGCCGGCGCGCAGGTGGATCTGCGACTCCTGCGGCAGCGCGTGGTACGCGGGCGCGGTGAACACCTCGCTCGGCTTGGCGCGCTCGAGCGCGAGCCGCGCCGTCATCAGCTTCGTGGTGCTCGCGATCGGGCGCCTCGCTGCGGCCGCCTGCTGCAGCAGCACGTCGCCAGAATTGGCGTCGATCAGGATCGCCGAGTCCGAGCCGAGGTGCGGACGCGGCTGAGGCGGCGCAGCCTCGGCCGTCGCCGCCGCCAAGAGCGCAAGCGCGCACGCGGCGGCCAACGCCGCGAGCCGTGATCTTGAGCGGCTGATCACTCCCTCAGCTTGATCTTCTGCCCGGCCACCAGATTCTGGGGATCGAGCGCGGGGTTCAGCTCCTGCAGCGTCGCAACCGGCACACCGGTGCGCTCTGCGATCGCGCCGAGCGTGTCACCCACTTTGACGGTGTACGAGCGCCGAGTCGCGGCCGGCGCCTTCTTGTTTGTGGTGCTGCGCTGGGTGGTCGCGCTGCTGCTCGTTGACTTCGAGCCCGAGTTGTCGCTTGTCCCCGAGGAGGTCACCACGACGACGAACGCGATCAGCGCGACGATCAGCGCGATCGGCGCGAGCAGGCGTGCGGGGCTGCGGGAACGGCGGCTCATCGCGCGCCGATGGTACCTCCGCGCCCAGCGACCTCGCCCCAGGTGGGCGCGTCAGAGGGGGCGGCCGTCCACCAGGTGCTTGAAGAACACGTCCTGCACCCCGCCGTTCCCGTCGAAGCGGAAGTTCGCCGCGGTGGACGAGAATGCGACGAAGTTCGCACGCGCGCTCGTGGCGATGTCGAAGATCGAGCCCGCCGCGTGCGCGAGGTCGTCGATGTTGCCGCTGTGATTGTTGCGGTACCAAAGCGTCGTGCCGCCGCCGTTCGCATTCGCGAACGTCACGATGCCGCGGTTCGCGGCGTACACGGAGATGCCGCCGTTCAGACTGTTGCCGCCGAGGCTCGAGCCGCCGCGGCGGATCGCCGAGATCAGGTCCGTGCGGCGCGAACCACCGCTGCGGCCGAACACGCGCATGTAGACGTCCACGCCGGGGTTGCCGTCGTTGCCGGTCAGCCGCGAGCCGGTCTCGAACGACACGCCCCAGACTGCGAACTCGGAGTCGGAGACCGTGGCGTCGTGGCCGCTCGCGACCACCTGCGAGGTGTGCCCGGCGCGTCGAAGCATCACCGCGTCACCGCGCTGCCAGACGAGCGCGCTGCCGTCGCGGGATATCGACGGCGACGAGCCCGCACCGAGCGAGTGCGGCCGCCCCCGCCGCGCCGAGGCCGTGTAGACGAGGCCGCCGGCCTCGAACGCCACGCGCGCGCAGCGCCCATCGATCGCCGGATTCACCGCGGCGGCCGCGACGCCGCGCGAGACGAGCCTCGTCCGGTGCGAGCGCAGGTCGCGCACGTAGACGTCGGAGACCGCGTCGCGATCGCCCGGTGCGAGGTTCGTCGCGTTCGACTGGAACGCGACGCAGTGCGGGCGCGTGCGCATCGAGCCGTCGAGGGAGGGATTCCACGACGGGCCGTTCGCCTGGCGGCCGTGATTCGACACGCTTGCTCGGACCAGCCGGCCTGTGGGCCGCGCCGGGCGTGCGAGGCGCAAGCCAGCTCTGCCGCGGGGGCGCGACCAGACGAAGACGTCGGCCGCCCCATTCGTGTCGCGGGGGGTGAGGTTGCTCGCCGACGAGTGGAAGGCAACGAGGCGCGCGTAGCGGTCGTCGCCCGAGATCGCCGCGCCGCCTGAGGGCCCGTTCGCGGCCTCGCCGTGCGGGCCGACTGAAACCGGGATCGGCTCGGTGCCGTAGATGCCCGCCGAGGTGGGGGCTGCGGCAGTAAGGGAGATCGCAAGCGCAACGAGGGCGCCGGCAGACGTCTTCACTAGGTTCGCCCCTTCTTCGTGTGTCAGGGCACAGTGGATCGTGCCCCGGCGGGAGAGTACTTCCAGCTCTTCGTCGTCTTTGCACAGGTTCAGGCGCTTGGCGTTATGCCTGTCCCACTGCTGGGCACCCCGTGTGCCAGGCCATGCCGTCCGACAGCCGCAAGACGGTGTACGTAGCACTGGGAGCGAACGCTGCCATCGCCGTCGCGAAAGCCGCCGGCGGGCTGGTGAGCGGCTCCTCCGCGATGCTCGCCGAGGCAGCCCACTCGGTCGCCGACACGACGAATCAGGTGTTCCTGCTCGTGTCGCTCTCGCTGAGCGAGCGCAAGCCCGACGAGACGCACCCGTTCGGTTACGGCCAGGAGCGCTTCTTCTGGGCGTTCCTCGTCGCGGTCTTCATCTTCGTGATCGGCGGGCTCTTCTCGATCGGCGAGGGCGTGCTGAGGCTGTTCGAAAGCGAGTCCTCCGACACGAAGGGCTTCGTCGTCTCGTATGTGGTGCTTGGCGTGGCGTTCGTGGCCGAGACCGTCTCGCTCATCCGCGCCTGGCGTCAGACCCGCGCGGAGGCACGGCATGCCGGATTGCCGTTCGAACGCTTCCTGCGCCAGAGCCGCAACCCGACGTCGAAGACAGTGGTGTTCGAGGACGGCGCGGCAATCGCAGGCATCTTGCTCGCGTTCGCGGGCGTGGGGCTGCACCAGCTCACCGGCGACAAGACCTTCGACGCGGCCGCTTCGATACTCATTGGCCTGCTGCTGATCGGGGTGGCAATCGGGCTCGGGCGCGACACGAAGGGACTCCTGCTCGGCGAGTCAGCCCGGCCAGAGGAGCGAAAGGCGCTGTATGAGGCGATCGAGCGCCACGACGAAGTGGAGGACGTGCTCGAGCTCCTGACGATGGTGCTCGGGCCGGAGTCGTTGCTCGTCGCGGCGCGGCTCGACCTCGCCCCCGGACTGGACTCGGATCGCCTCGAAGAGCTATCGAGCCACATCGACCGCGACCTGCGGGAGGCGGTGCCAGCGGTGAGCGAGGTGTTCCTCGACCCGACGCCGCGTCGTGAGCTGAGCGGTGACGGGCGGGGGATCGCTTCGCGCAGGTGATCCACGGGTCGCCGCTGCGCGCTGCCCTAACTCCTGACTTTGGTTCTCATATGCGGAACCAAACTCAGCAGTTCGCTTCCGAACGAGCGTCCGTCGTCACTCAGGGGTGTATATGCACCCTGAGCGACGACACCCGCCCGGGACCCACGCCGTTATTGCTGCTGTTCACGCGTCGTCGGTCGAAACGGACCGCGGTCAGACGAGCGACCACGCCGCCGCGCGCAGCTCCTCGGCCGCCTCGGCCGCAGCCCGTGCCGGATCGCCGCCGCGCTCCTTGTACGCCGACACGATCGAGCGGGACGCCGTCACGAGCCCGGCAGCCGGGTGCGGCCGGAACGCCGCCGCGAGCTCCTCGACCCTTCCGCCCTGGGCCCCCACGCCGGGCAGCAGGAAGACGGCGCGCGGCATCAGCTCGCGCAGGCGATCGAGCATCTCGGGCCGAGTTGCCCCTGTAACGGCGCCGACCATCGACAGGCCGCACGCCGAGTCGTCGCCCGCGCCGAGCGAAGCCACCAGCTCGGCGATCCGCTCATGGAGCGGGCGGTCGGGCGCCGGCAGGTCCTGGAGGTCGGCGGCCCCCGGGTTCGAGGTTCGGACGAGCACGAAGAGCCCGGCGCCGGCCGCGGCAGCCGCCGCGGTGAAGGGCTCGAGCGCGTCGCGCCCGAGCAGCGGATTCACGGTGAGCGCATCGGCTCCGAAGCCCGGTACATCCCCGAACGGCCCAGGTGTAGAGCCGAGGAACGCCTGTGCGTACGCCTTTGCGCTGACCGGCACGTCCCCGCGCTTGGCGTCGGCGATCACGAGCAGGCCCGCCTCGCGCGCGGCGTCTGCCACCGCGTACGCCGCGTCGATGCCGGGTCCGCCCAGACGCTCGAAGCAGGCGAACTGCAGCTTCACCGCGACACAGAAGGGACCCGCGGCCTCGATCGCGAGCCGGCAATGCCGCTCGACCGCGTCGGCCGTGAGCTGCGCCACCTCACGGGCCGAGGCACTCGACCCGGATCCGGCCGCCTCGAACCAGAGCGCGGCGGGGTCCGGGTCGAGCCCCAGCACCAGCTGACTGCTGCGCGCCTCGACGCGCTCGCAGAGACGATCGGCGAACGGGGCGGTCGAGCCGCCCCCCTCCCCAATGTCTTCCAGACGATGCGCTATGAGCCCTTGACGGCCTTCTTGAGCGCGGACCCCGCGCTGAACCGCGGCACACGGCTCGCGGCGATCTGGATGCGCTCGCCCGTCTGAGGGTTCACGCCCTGGCGCGCCCCGCGGTCCGCCACAGAGAACTTGCCGAAGCCGGTGAAGTTCACGTCACCGCCACGCGCAAGCGTTTCCTCGATGACCTGAAGAGAGGCGTCAACAGCCTTGGTTGCGTCGCCCTTCGAGAGACCCGACTGCGACGCGACCTGATCTACGAACTCAGCCTTCGTCACTGATCCTCCTTGGAGGTGTCTGGAACGGGGCCGAACCTAACAGCGGTTTCGGACGAATCCTGATTGCAATGCGGTTTTTAGCACTTCCAGAGCCGCAAATTGCGGATTTCGCGAAGGCTCCGCCGCGCTCGAATGGCGCATCGAACCGCTCAGGAACCCGAAACGGACATCTCGCGCAGCAGCAGCGGAACCGCTTTGACGCTGCCGCCGAAGGGCACCCAGCGTGTCGTCGAGCCCACCGCCTCGACCGCCTTCAGCATCGACACGAGGTCGCTCGCAATCGTCATCTCGCGCACTGGAGTACCGAGCTCGCCGTTCTCGATCAGGCGTCCGGTGGCGCCCACCGAGAACGTCCCGGACACGGGATTCACGCCCGAGTGGAGTCCCGCGACGTCGGTCACGTAGAGGCCGTCGCCCACCGTGCGGGCGAGGTCCTCGAGGCTACCGCCGGAGCCTGCGTCGAGGATCAGGTTCGACGTGCTCACGCTCGGCGGCGTCCGGTACGAGCCGCGGCCCGCGTTTCCGGTGGTCTCGCGACCCGCCTTGCGCGCCGTGCGCGCGTCGAAGAGGAAGGTGAGCAGCCGGCCGTCCTCGATCAGCGGCGTGCGCCGGCGCGGCGAGCCCTCGCCGTCGAAGGGCGAGCTGTCCGGCCCCTCTGCGTCGGTGCCGTCGTCCACGAGCCGAAGCTCCCCGGACGCGATCTCCTCCCCCTCCTTGTCGGCGAAGAGCGAGCGCCCGCGCTGCACCGCGTCGGCCGACAGCATCCCGCCGATGAAGCCGATGAAGCTCGCGGCAACGAACGCGTCGAACACGACCGGGCAGTGGCGGCTCTCAGGCTGCCGCGCCCCAACCAGCGCGGCCGCGCGCTCTGCGCCCTCGCGGCCGATTGCCTCGGGATCGAGGCCGGAGGGATCGCGAGCGAGACCCACGCCCAGTCCCGTCATCAGGTCGGCGCCCTCGCCCGCGAAAGCCGACACGTACGACCAAGCCGAGCTCGACTGGAACGACGAAACGAATCCGGCGGAGTTGGCGAGCGCGATTCGCCCCTCGGCGTCGGCGTACACCACGTCCTCGACCTGCGAGACCTGCGGGTTGGCCCGCGCGGTGCGCTCGACCTCCACCGCTAGCTGCACCTTGCGCTCCGTGTTCCAGTTCGCCAGCTCGGGCGAGTAGAGACCGGAGACCTCCGCCGCGCCCGGGCGCTCAGGCAAGCCGGCGAACTCGTCCTCGTCCGCCACGCGCGCGTTCTCCCCGGCGGTGCGCGCCAGCTCGGCGATCCCCTCGTCGCTCAGGTCGGTGCCGTAGGCGTAGCCGGAGCGATTGCCCGTGAACACGCGGATGCCGATGCCGCGGCTGCCCGCGTCCTTGAGGCTCTCCACGCTCTCCTCGTAGACGCGGATCTGGCGGGTGACCGCCTCCTCCGCCCACGCCTCGGCCTGGTCCGCGCCGGCGGACACGGCCGCCTCGACAGCACGGCGCGCCGTGTCCTCGAGCAATTCGCCGTTCGCGCCGCTCACGAGGCGGTGCCTCCGACGGTGAGCGCGCGCAGGCGCACGTGCGGCTGCCCGACGCCGGCAGGCACTGTCTGGCCGCCCTTGCCGCAGTAGCCGGTCGCGATCTCGAGGTCGGCGGCGATGCCGTCGATCGCCCGCAGCGCCTCCAGCCCGTTTCCGATCAGCGTGGCGCCGCGCACCGGCGCGGTCACCTTGCCGTTCTCGATCAGATAGCCCTCGGACACGCCGAACACGAAGTCGCCGGTGGCGGGCTCGACTTGGCCGCCGCCGAAGGAGACCGCGTAGAGGCCGCGCTCGACGCCCGAGATCAGGTCGTCCTTGGACGCGTTGCCGGGGCCGAAGTAGGTGTTGGTCATGCGCGGGATCGGCAGATGCCGGAACGACTCGCGCCGCCCGTTTCCGGTCGACTTGGTGCCGTCCTTGCGCGCCCGCAGGAGGTCGTAGAGGTACGAGCTGAGTGTGCCGTTCTCGATGATCGTCGTCTGCTGGGTCGGCGTGCCCTCGTCGTCGATGCCGTCGCTCCCCCAGTCGTTCTCGCGCGCGCCGTTGTCGTAGGCGACCACGAAGTCCTCGGTGAGCTGCTCGCCGAGCCGGCCCGCGTAGACGCTCGCGCGCTTCTGGATCGCGTCCGACTCGAGCCCGTGCCCGACCGCCTCGTGCAGGAGCACCCCGCCGAAGCCGTTGCCCACGACGACCGGCATCCGCCCCGTCGGAGCGTCCACGGCGTCGAGCAGCGTGACCGCCTTGCGGAGCGCCGACTCGGCGACCTCCTCGGGATTCACCTCGATCAGCTCGAATCCGGCGTGGCCGCCGCGCGTCTCGCTGCCCGTCTCGACGGTCCCGTGGCGCCTCGCGACGACCTGCACGGAGAGCCGCACTCGCGTGCGGTCGTCGCGCGCGGACACGCCGTCGGAGTTGAAGACCTCGATCTGACGGCGCGACTCCGCGTACCCCACGCTCACTTGCGCGACCTCGCTGCCGCCCTGCGAGCGGGCGCGCTCGTCACACGAGTGCAGGATGTCGGCTTTCACGTGCGCGTCCACGAGCTCGGGCCGCGTCTCGATCACGTGGTGGGTGCGCGGCTCGGCCGGCTCGGTGAGCGCGACGCCGCCTTCGCGCGCGCGCTGCTCGCGGACGCCCTGGGCCACCGAGTCGGCGACGCGAATCAGGTCGTCCTCGCGCAGGCCGTCGACGTGGCCGAAGTAGGTCGAGTCGCCGTCGACCACGCGCACGGACGCGCCCAGCTCGCGCCCGCTCTGGGGACGCTCGAGCCGGTGGTCGTCGAGCGACAGCGCGAGTCCGTTCCGCTCCTCCACGTACACCTCGGCGAGGTCGCCGCCGCGCGCGAGCGCGCGGTCGAGCAGCCGTGCCGCGAGCGCCGGGTCGAGCAGGCTCACTCGCGCACCTCGAGCATCGCCTCGGCGGTCTCCACGAGCGCGGCGCCCTCGGGGCTGTCCGCGTTGACCACGCGAGGATGCCCGGCGGCGTCGTAGATCACCGCGCGCGGCTTGCGATCGGCGCGGCGCCCGCGCACCGTAGCGGCGGCGCCGGCGGCGAGCTCCGCGGCGCGCCCGAGCGGATTCTTTCGCTGCTTCATGCCGCCTTCGGCTCCAAGTCGGAGAGCACGCTCCGCAGGTCGTACAGCATCAGGGAGGAGAGGGCGAAGCGCCCGCTCACAACCGCGATCGTCCAGCGCGGCGAGCGCACCGCATAGACCGAGCCGTTGCCCGTGGACACCTCCACCTCGGCGACCGCGCGCCCCTCGGCGTCCGCCTTTTCGGCGCGCTCGAACAGCTCGAGCGTGAGCTCGCGCAGGCGCTCGGCCGACTCGTCAGACGCGAGCGAGTGGGCCTCCGTCCGACCGGCCTGATCGAGCAGAACCGCAGCTCTGATGTCGGTGGACAGCTCGGCCAGATAGGGCAGTGCGAGCTCGGGGGTGAGTGCAGGATCCGCCAACGCGGTCAGAATAGCGACGTGCCGCTCTCCCAAATCTCGTGGCTCGTGACAGTCGGCGTCTGCCTCCTGGCGGCGCTGCTGTTCCTGATCTCGGGCTACGTCGGCTACTTCGGAATCCTGCTCGCGATCGGCGCGGCCGCGGCCGTGAACCTGCTGGACTGGCCGCACCCGCGGCCGCCGGAGGACAAGGACTGATCCGCGCTCAGCGGCGCGGGCGCGCGGCGTCCTCGGGCTCCAGGTGGATCAGCACGTCCGCGCCGTGCAGCGCGTCGCGGATCCTGCCCTGCAGCTGGTGGCTCACCTCGTGCGCGCGCTCCAGCGTCGTGCCGGTGCGGAACTGCACGTGGAGGTCCACGTAGCGGCGGCTTCCGGCGCGGCGGGCGCGCAGCTTGTGGAAGCCCACGATCTCGGTCGCCCCATAGCTGTCGATTGCCTCGTGCACGGCCTCCATCTCCTCTTGCGGCAGCGCCTCGTCCACGAGCACCCGCGTGGACTGAGTGATGATGCGAAGCCCCGCCCAGACGATCGCGCCGGCGACGGCAAGGGCGGTGATCGCGTCGAACGCTTTCACGCCCGTGACCTGGACGAGCACGAGGCCGAGTAGCACGCCGGCCGATGTGAGCGCGTCGGTGCGGAGATGCTCGGCGTCGCCCTCGAGCGCCGGCGACTGCGTGAGCTGCGCCTTGCGGAAGAGGTAAGTGGAGACACCGATGTTCGCGACCATCGAGAAGGCGATCACGGCGATGCCGATGCCGAGCGTGTCGATCTGGGGCGGGTTCGCGAGACGGCGGATCGACTCGAACACGATCACCGCTGCGCCGACGAGGATCAGCACGCCCTCGAGCGCGGCGGAGACGTTCTCCACTTTCTCGTGTCCGTAGGGATGCGACTCGTCCGCGGGCTCGCCCGCCTTGCGTACCGAGAAGAAGGCGATGACCGAGGCGAGCAGGTCGATCGACGAGTGGATCGCCTCGGTGAGGATCGCGATCGAGCCGGTGACGATCCCGGCCGCCACCTTCAGCGCGATCAGCGCGGAGTTCGACGCGATCGACAGCGCCGCTGCGCGCGTCTTCTGGCCGGTGTGCTCGGGCGAGCCCGCGACCAAGCCGGTGATCACGCCGCAGCCCTCTCGCGCTCGAGCCAGTCGAGGAACTTGCGGGCGGCGCGGCCGCGGTGGCTGATCGCGTCCTTCTCCCGAGGCGTCAGCTCTGCCATGGTCCGGCCGTCGTCGAGGTCGGAGGGAATCACGGCCGGGTCGTACCCGAAACCGCCCTCGCCGCGCGGCTCGTGGGTGAGCCTGCCGGCGCAGCGACCGACGAACATGTGGGTATGCGGGTCGCCGGGTTCGGCGTAGGCGAGCGCGCAGACGTATTCCACGCGCGTGTCGGCGTCGGCGGGCACCTCCCGCAGGAGCTTGGCGAGGTTGTCCTCGTCGGTCGCGTTCTCTCCGGCGAAGCGAGCGGAGCGAACACCGGGAGCCCCGCCGAGCGCGGCCGCTGAAATGCCCGAGTCGTCGGCGATCGCCGGGAGCCCCGTGGCGTTCGCGGCCGTGCGCGCCTTCGTCTCCGCGTTCGCTTCGAACGTGTCGCCGTTCTCGGGCGGCAACTCGACGTGCTCAGGCAACGGCACGATCTCGTGGCCCGGCAGGAGCCCCTCGAACTCGCGCAACTTGTGCGCGTTGCGCGTGGCCAGCACGAGCTTCACCGCCAGCCTCCCCGCGGCTACGCCGTGACGGGCAGCCCGCCGGTCGCAGCGGCCTGCACCTCGCGCAGCTGCTGGATGCCACCCGCGGCAAGCGCAAGCAGCTCGTCGAGCGAGGCCCGCGAGAGCGGCATTCGCTCGGCCGTGGCCTGCACCTCGACGAGGCCGTCGTCGCCGGTCATGACCACGTTCATGTCGACATCGGCGCTCGAGTCCTCCGGGTAGTTCAGGTCGAGCAGCGCGACGCCGTCGACGATCCCGCACGAGATCGCGGCGATCGACTGCGTGAGCGGAATCGACCCGAGCTTCCCCTCCTCCACGAGCCGCGCGCACGCCAGCTGCAGCGCCACGTATCCGCCGGTGATCGACGCGCAGCGCGTGCCACCGTCGGCCTCGAGCACGTCGCAGTCCACGTAGATCGTGCGCTCGCCGAGCGCATTGAAGTCAACGATGCCGCGGAGCGCCCGTCCGATCAGGCGCTGAATCTCGACGGTGCGTCCGTCGGCGCGGCCCTTGGTGACATCGCGCGGCTTGCGCTCGCCCGTGGACGCGGGCAGCATGCCGTACTCGGCGGTGAGCCAGCCGCGCCCGGCCCCGGTCATCCAGCGCGGGACGTCCTCGACAGCCGTCGCCGTGCATATCACGCGCGTGCCGCCGCACTCGATCAGCGCCGAGCCGGTCGCGGACCGGACGAACCCGGGCTGGATCGTGGTTGGCCGGATCTGATCCGGCGAGGTGCGGCCGTCGGCGCGCGTCACGCCACCCTCCTCGCCGCGATCAGCTCGGTCGTGGACTGCGAGTCGAGCCGCTGCACTTCACCGAGCGGCATCTGCAGGAAGCGGGTGCCCACGCGCCTGAACGATTCCGGCTCACCCGTGCAGAGGAAGCGGTACCGGCCGCGGCGGCTCTCGTCGTTCTCGAGACCGCGCTCGCGCAGCACCCGCTCGACGTCCTCGGCGATGGCGTGCCCCGACGAGACGATCGTCACGCCCCGGCCCAGCGCGCGCTGGATCATCGGGCGGACGAGCGGGTAGTGGGTGCAGCCGAGGATCACCGTGTCCACGACGGCGTCGCGCAGCGGGTCGCAGCCGCGCTCGACCGCCTCGACAACCTCCTCGTCGAACTCGCCGTCGCGCTGGATCAGGGGCGCGAGCTCCGGACACGCGACCGGGAACAGCTCGGCCCCGGGCGCGGCCTCGGCGAGCGCCCGCTCGTAGGCGCCGCTCTCGACAGTCGTTTGCGTGGCGAGCAAGCCGACGCGGCCGCTGCGCGTGGCCGCCGCGGCCAGCCGTGACTCCGGCGCGACGACGCCGAGGACATCGACCGTGCCGCCGAACTCCGCGCGCAGCGTGGGGAGCACGGCGGCGGTGGCGGAGTTGCACGCCACCACAAGCAGCTTCGCGCCGCGGTCGAGCAGCTGACCGGCGAGGTCGAACGCGAACGCCTGAAGCTCCTCCACCGAGCGGTCGCCGTAGGGGAAATGCTGGGTGTCGCCGAGGTACACGAAATCCTCGTGGGGCAGCGACACGAGGCACTCGTGCAGCACTGTGAGCCCGCCGACGCCCGAGTCGAAGACGGCGACGGGCAGTTCCTTGTGGATCTCCGGCACCGAAATCATGTTCGCAGGAACCTCGACGGCTCCTACCCGGCGGCGGCCGCCGGCGCAGGGGTCTCGACGTATGCGCGGTGCCACAGACCGAGGCTGAGCAGGCAGAAGAGCTCGCGCGTGCGATCCCGCGCGCCGGTCGCGTGCTCCTCGATCAGCTCGCGCAGCGCGTCCTCCTCGAACAGCTCGCGGCATACGCCACGTTCCGACAGCAGGACGTCCTCGAGCAGCGGCCGCAGCTCGTCGCGCAGCCAGCTGTCGAGCGGCGTCTCCCAGCCGACCTTGGGTCGCTGCACGATCTCCTGCGGGAGCAGCCGGAGCATCGCCTCCTTGTGGATCGACTTCCCCTCGCGCCCGCGCAGCTTCATCGATGGGTGCATCGACTCGACGAGCGCAACCAGGTCCTCATCGAGTAAGGGCACGCGCAGCTCGACCGACTCGGCCATCGACATCTTGTCGGCGATCATCAGGAGCTCGTCGGGAAGGGAGAGCCGCGTGTCCACGTACAGGATCTGCGAGAGCGGGTCGAGCTGTGCGACCCGCGCGCGATAGTGCTCGACCGCACCCTCGGGCCGCGAGCCTGCCAGCTGCCGCTTCAGCTCGGGCCGGTAGAGGCGCCCCTTCAGCTCCGGCGTGAGCACGCGGTACGCGGTCATGAGCATCTCCGCGTCGCTGCGCGCCTCGAGCGTCTCGAGCCCGCGGCGAAGCTGGGTGCGCCCCGTTCGCTGCGCGAGCTTCGCGGCAAGCCGCGGCAGCGGTCCGAGCGCGCGCAGGCGCCCGGCGAGGCGAACGCCGAAGTGACGTCCGTAGCCCGCGAGCGGCTCGTCGGCTCCCTGTCCGCTCAGCCCCACCGGCACCGACGGCCGCATCAGCTCGGCGACGAAGCGCACGGCCAGCGCGCTGG
>DASVXS010000263.1:0-1837 GCA_036392575.1 Thermoleophilaceae bacterium
ATCGTCGATGTCGATCTCGGCGATCGGCTTCGTGTCCTGGAGCAAACCCACGTGGTCGGGCGAAGAGATGAAGCCGAGGCTCACCAGGTCCTCCGCCGAGTAGCCGCTCTCGTCGCGCGGGTCGGACCACGAGTCGCCCTCGAGCTTGCCCCCGTCCGGGCTGTAGACGGCGACGTCATAGCCGTGCTGCGCGAACTCCCAGTAGGGATGAGTCAGCTCGGACCACCAGAAGCCGATCGGAAGCCTGGTGACCGGCGACGTCGTGGGGTTCGACGCCACGACCGCGATCCGCTTGGGTGAGAGGAGGTCAACTGCCGCGGGCATGTGCACTCGCTTCCTCTGAGCCTGAGGCGACGACGTCGTAGTGGCGCATCTCCTCGATCTGGCCGACGAAGGGCTGCACGGCCGCGAAGAAGGTGCGGAACTCCGGGCTGTTGCGGAAGCCCGTCATGTGGCCCTCGGCCGAGTCCCACTCGATGCGCACCGTGTAGGCCCTCGGATCGTCGCTGCAGTGAGCGATCTCGTAGCGCTCGCAGTGGGGCGACGCCTCGAGCGACGCTCCGGCGCGGCGGTAGGCGTCCTCGAAGGCGTCGCCCTGGTCCTCGGGGATTCGGTAGCGGATGTACTCGACGATCATGCTGTTGCTCCTTCTTGTGACAGTTCCGCGGCCACCGCACTCGCTCCCGCCTGCACGAGCCAGCCGAGCGGAGCGTCAGGGAGGTACCGCTCCATAAGCCGTGCAACCTCGGCGGCCTCGTCTTCGGTGAGCTGCGGCCGATCGCCGGCAACGCGGCTCACTACCTCGCGCACCATCAGCAGGTAGCGGCGCTGATCGGCGAGAACGGCCGGGGTGGTGGGCTCGCCGTGGCCCACGTAGAGCTTTCGGACCGTGCCAAGCGCGTCCTCGGCCCGGTCGAGCGCGCGCAGCCATGCGTCGCTGTGCCCGTCGGCGAGGTACGCGTGCGTGCCGTTGAAAGCGAGGTCGCCTGCGAATGCGACCTGGCCGTCGCCAAGCAGCCAGACCGTCTCGCACTCGCTCTCGGCGGGCCCGAAGTCCCACGCCGTGAAGCAAAGGTCGCCGAACTCGACGGACTGCTCGTCGTCCACGTGCCGATTCGGGAAGGTCGCACTCGATGGCCACTCGTGCCCGAACATCGGGGACCACTGCGCGCGCTTGGCGTCGTCCTTCTCCCGGATCTCGCTCGCGACCCGTGGTAGCGCGATCACGGGCACGTCCTGGCCCGAGAGCAACTCGGTGATCGTGTTGTAGTGATCCGGGTGCGGATGCGTGACGAGCACGGCCAGCAGCGGTTTGTGCAGCGCCTCGTAGCGCGCCCGGTACGCGCGCCCGTCCGAGATCAGCAGCGGGGCGTCGACCGCGACCACGCCCTCCTCTCCTTCCACCAGGTATGAGTTGACGAATAGCCCGGGCTCGCCGGAGCGGTAGGTGTGCACGGTTGGCGTCATGCCGGCGACGCTACGCCCACCCCACTACGCGAACAACAGCGATCCGGTCTGGCACCAGATGCAGCCGGTATGGCCGGGTTAGGCTTCGCTTTGGCATGCCGGAGCTGCGCCACCTGCGCTACTTCGTGGCCGTTGCGGATGAGCTCAACTTCAGCCGCGCTGCCGTGCGGCTGCACATGGCCCAGCCGCCGCTGAGCGCCGCGATCCGCCAGCTCGAGCGCGAGCTCGGCGTCGAGCTGTTCACGCGCACGAGCAGGGAGGTGAGGCTGACCGACGCGGGGCGCGCGTTCCTCGACGGTGCGCGGCGCACGCTCGCTGAGGCCGATCGCGCGGTGGACGATGCCAAGCGAACCGGGGCGGGCGAACTCGG
>DASVXS010000264.1:0-3501 GCA_036392575.1 Thermoleophilaceae bacterium
AACTCGCCGCGCACCCTTCTTCACCGATCCGGTCAGCTTGGCCGGCTCTGACAGCGCGAACCGGATCCACCGCGACTGCACCTTCAAAGCGCTCACTGCCGGCGCGACGGTGTCGCCTGGGGTGGCGCCGGGAGGCGAGCCGTCGCCACCGCCGCCACCGCCTGAGGCGGGCGCCACGACGACGGTTCCGTTCATCCCGGGATGGACGATGCAGTGGTACGTGAACGCCCCAGCGGTCGGGAACTGAATCGTGAACGAGGCGCCCGGCGATCGGATGCCCGAATCGAAGCTCATCGGACTACTCATATCCGAGGTCACCGAGTGCGGGTTGCTGCCGCCCCACGTCCACGTGACGCTGTCGCCGGCCTGAATGTTCACGGTGGGCGGATCGAAGATGTTTGTCGCGCCCGTGTTGGTAGCCGTCACATCGGCCGCCATAGCCGGCGCTGCGAGCGCCCCGACCCAGGCCACTGTCGCCGCGAGGAGCCGCATATCCCGTACGACAGGGCGGCTCGGGCGATCCTTCCCTGGTTTGGCGCATTTAGGATGCCGCACTCGATGGCCTCCCTGGACATCGTCGACACTCCCGAGCAGGCGCAGGCGCAGGAGCTCGCGCCGCTGCTCGTGCGCGAGCCGCTCGAGGCGTACCTCGACGAGAACGAACTGGGCTCGGGACCGATCAGCGCGGAGCGGATCGGCGAGGGCCACTCCAACATCACGTACCTGATCGATCGCGGCGACGAGCGCTTCGTGCTGCGGCGCCCGCCGCGTCCACCGCTGCCGCCCTCGGCGCACGACGTGCTCCGCGAGGCGCGCCTCCTGAAAGCGGTTGAGGGCAGGATCCGCACGCCGGCGGTGCTCGCGGCCTGCGACGACGAGTCGATCCTCGGGGTGCCGTTCTACGTGATGAAGTACATGACCGGCACGGTCATCACGCACGCGGTGCCTCAGGCGCTCGACAACCCTGAGGAGCGGCGCGGGATCGGCCACGAGCTGATCGCTGCTCTCGCCGAGGTGCACGCCGTTGACTGGCAGGAGGCGGGGCTCGAGAGCTTCGGCAAACCGACCGGCTACCTCGACCGCCAGCTCCGCCGCTTCAACGGGCTGTGGGAGCACAACAAGACGCGCGAGCTGCCGGTGGTGCAGGAAGTGGCCGAGTGGCTCGAGGCGCACAAGCCCGAGTCCGGCGAGGCGACGATCGTGCACGGCGACTACCGGCTCGGCAACACGATGTTTGGCAACGACGCGCCGGCGCACCTCGTTGCGATCTTCGACTGGGAGCTCGCCACGATCGGCGATCCGCTCGCCGACCTCGGCTACATGACGGCGACCTGGACCCAGAAGGACGACCTGACCGGCACGATGTTCGACAACCTCTCGGTCACGCACGGCGAAGGCTTCCCCACGCGCGACCAGCTCGTCGAGCGCTACGAGGAGATCACCGGCCGCTCGATGTCCGATCTGCGCTGGTACCAGGCGCTCGCGCTCTGGAAGGCCGCCGTCTTCATGGAGGGCAACTTCAAGCGCTCGCTCGCCGGCACGACGGACGACCCCTACCTGAAGCTCTTCGACGTGGGCGTGCCGCAGCTGGCCGGCGCCGCGCTGGCGATCACCAGGCGACCGGCACCCGGCTCGTGAAGGGCCTGATCCTCGACTTCGGCGGCGTTCTCACCACGAACGTCTTCGAGTCGTTCCGCGCGTTCTGCGAGGCGGAGGGGCTCGACCCGCAGACCGTGAAGCGCACGTTCCGCGAGAACCCGGCGGCGCTCGCCGAGCTGCGCGCGCTCGAACGCGGCGATGTCGAGGTGCCCGAGTTCGAGCGCCGCTTCGCGCCGCACCTGGGTCTCGAGGATCGCGCCGAGGGACTGGTGCAGCGGCTGTTCGCGGGCGTGAGCCCGGACGAGCCGATGGTTCAGGCCGTGCGTCGCGCCCGCGACGCGGGGATCCGGACCGGCCTCATCTCGAACTCCTGGGGTGGGACGACCTACGACCGGGTCGCTATCGACGACCTGTTCGACGGCGTGGTGATCTCGGGCGAAGTCGGTCTGCACAAGCCCGAGCCCGAGATCTTCGAGCTCGGGGCCGAGCGGATCGGCCTGCCGGCATCCGAGTGCGTGTTCGTCGACGATCTGCGGGAGAACTGCGCGGGCGCGGAGGCCGTCGGGATGACCGCGATCCTCCACCGCGGTGCCGACACCACGCTGCCGGAGCTCGAGCGCGTGCTCGGAGTCGATCTGCGCTAGATGCTCAGCAGCACCGCCTCGCACGGGGCGAGGCGGAAGTCGGTCAGGTCGACGATCTGGCCGCCCAGCTCGGCGTCAAGTGCGGGAATGGTCGACACGTCGAGCCGCCCCTGCTCCGGCACGTCGCGCGACCGTGTGAACCTCCGCTCTTCGGCGGCGAAGTTGACGATGCCGAGCCGGCACGTCGTCGACTCCACGCACATCCACGCGAGCAAGTCCGGCCCGGCGTCGAACGAGCGCTGCTCGCCGAGATGGATCTCCGGGCGCTCGCGCCGAAGAGCGGCGATGCGTCTTGCGAGCGACAGCGTCGAGTCCAGGTACGTGTCCTGCCGCGCTACGCACAGCTCCTCGGCCGCGGACGTGATCGGCAGCCACGGCTCGCCGGTCGTGAAGCCCGCGCCCGGGCCGGCCTCGGACGGCGGCGACCACGGGATCGGCGCGCGCTCAGGGTCCCGGCCGTCCACGTCGACGATGCGGTCGCGCGGGATCTCGGCGTCGGGCAGCCCGAGCTCCTCCCCCTGGTAGATGAACGGCGTGCCGCGCAGCGCGTACAGCATCATCAGCACAGCGCGTGCGCGCAGGTGACCGTTCCCGTCCGCGTTGAACCGCGACGCGACGCGCGGGTGGTCGTGGTTCGCTAGGAACCAGGCGGGCCACGCCGCCTCGGTGGAGAGTGCCTCGAAGCCGTCGATCGCCGCGCGGAACGCCGCTTCGTCCCAGGGCAGATGCAGGAACACGAAGTTGTGGGCGAGGTGCAGCTGGTCGCCGCTGTTCACGTAGGCGACGATCCGCTCCACGTCGAACAGGTAGACCTCTCCGACGAGCATCTTCTCCGGGTACTCGTCGACGACGTCGCGCAGGTCGCGCAACCGCTCATGGATCGTCGGCTGCCAGTCCTCCCAGGGAACCGGCCGGCCCGGGACCGCGTCCGACAGGCGCGGGTCCTTCGCGAGCTTGTGCACCACGTCGATGCGGAATCCATCCGCGTCGCGGTCGAGCCAGAAGCGCATCACGCCGTGCATCGCCTCGCGCACCTCGTCGTTCTCCCAGTTGAGATCGGGCTGCTGTGGCAGGAACGAGTGCAGGTACCACTGGCCGGTCTGCTCGTCGAAGGTCCACGCCGGGCCGACCGTCTTGAAGGTGGACGGCCAGTTGTTAGGCGGTCCGCCGTCGCGGCCGTCGCGCCAGACGTACCAGTCGCGCTTCGGGTTGTCGCGCGAGGCCCGCGACTCCTGGAACCACGGATGCTGATCGGACG
>DASVXS010000265.1:0-15886 GCA_036392575.1 Thermoleophilaceae bacterium
CGTCGACACCACCACCTCGGCGTCCGGCGGGACGTTGGCGGCGTCGTGTCCGATGATCGGCTCGATCCCCATCTCGCGAAGCCGCGCGCAATAGGACGAGTCGGCCCTGTCTGAGCCGGTCACCTCGGCGCCGAGCGAACGCGCCACCAAGGCGAGGCCGCTCATCCCGGCCCCTCCGATGCCTATGAAGTGCAGCCTTCTAGCCGCCCAGTCGCGATAGCCCATCGCGCCCGGACGATACCTCTGCCCTTAGTCAGATCGACGGCGGATTCTCCGGCCCCGCCGGGTCCGGATTCGGGGACCCGGGGAAGGGCGGCTTTGGCGCCGGCGGCTCAGGATCGGGCGCCGGCGGGCGCGGATCGGGCAGGCCCGGTCCACCGGGGGCTCCCGGCGGTGCCGGGTCCGGCGTGGGTGGTGTCGGCGTCTCGGCTCGTGTTGATCCCATGCTGCGGCCCTACCCGGCGACCGGATTACTACGCGTGCGTTAAAGGGATTGCAGAAAGTGCCGGAGCGGGTCGATGATCGGGCTGGGGAGGCCCTTCCCCCGCCGGATCGGAAGCCGACTTGCGCTTCGCCAAGAGACTCGCCCCCGCCCTTGCGCTCCTTCTCCTCCTTGCCTGCGGCTGCGGGCAGGCGGGCCTGTACAGCGAGCGCGACGGCCCCGCGAAGCCGAAGGGCGCGGTCCTCGTGATCCACGGAGGAGCCTGGCACGTGGTCGGCCCACGGGCGGTTTACTCGATGCGCGGCTACACGGTGCGGCTGAACCGGCTCGGCTACTCCACGCTGAACATCGACTACCGGCGCGGGCGACAGAGCCTGCCCGACGTGCTGGCGGCGTACGACGGCCTCCGGCGCGAGCTCGGCCCGGGCGTGCCGATCTGCGCCCTCGGCACCTCTGCCGGTGGCAACCTGGCCCTGCTGCTAGCCGAGCGCCGCTCGGACGTGGCCTGCGTAGTGGCCGAGGCGCCACCCACGCTGATCGCCGGACTCACCGGTCGCGTGCGCGGCTACGCGCGGGAGTACTTCCCCACGCACGCCGACATGGCCGAGTACAGCCCGGCCCTCCACGTCGACGATCTGCACGCCCCGGTGCTCGTGGCCCAGGCGCTCCACGACCCGACGGTGCCGTACTCGCAATCGAGCGCCCTGGTGGCGGCGGATCCCCGCATCAGGCGCATAGCACTGCGCCCCGGCCGGACGCCCTGGATCCATGCGAAGGTCTATGGGCCGGACGTCCCGCGGCTCGACAGGGCCGAAGCCGAGTTCATCGGCGCTGCGATCGTCGGGTACCGCGGGCTGCTCGCAAGCGGGCCGGGCGGCGGCACCTGATAGAAGGGGTAGCCGAATCCACGAAAGGAGGCCGGGAATGGCGTACGAGGTACCTGACCTGCCGTACGACTACGCCGCGCTTGAGCCGCACATCGACGAGCAGACGATGCGGCTGCACCACGACAAGCACCACCAGACTTACGTCGACAAGGCGAACGCCGCGCTCGAGGGCACCGAATGGGCCGACAAGCCGGTCGAGGAGGTCCTGAAGAATTTGGACCAGCTGCCGTCCGACAAGCAGACGCCCGTCCGCAACAACGCCGGCGGCCACTACAACCACTCGCTCTTCTGGCAGATCATGAGCCCCGACGGCGGCGGACAGCCCGACGGCGCGCTCGCCGAGGCGATCGACTCCGCCTTCGGCAGCTTCGACGACTTCAAGACGAAGGTGAACGACACCGGTGCCAACCGCTTCGGCTCCGGCTGGGCCTGGCTCGTGTGGGACGGCTCAGGACTGGCCGTGGTGGACACGCCGAACCAGGACTCGCCGATTTCGAACGGCCAGGTGCCGCTGCTCGGCGTGGATGTGTGGGAGCACGCCTACTACCTGAAGTACCAGAACCGCCGGCCCGAGTACCTCGAGGCCTGGTGGAACGTCGTGAACTGGCCCGAGGTGGCGAGCCGCTTCGAGGCCGCCCGCGGCTGAGCCGCGACCCGTGGCCCGCGGCCCCGCCGGACGCGGGGCCGCTAGCGCCGCGCGCCGGCGATCCGGTCCACGACCAGCTCGATGTAGCGGTGCTCGTCAGGGAACGGGAACTTCGGCATGGCCGCCTTGGCCGTCGCCAGCCCGTGCAGCGACATCCAGTGCACGCAGGCGAGCTCGAATGGATCCACGTCATCGCCCAGCAGCCGCTGGACCGCGTTGACCAGCACTCCGAACGCATTGCCCCCGATCCCGAGTCCTTGCGTCAGGTCCTCCCTGCGCTTGTCTGGTCCGCCGGGAGTCTGAAAGAGGATCGCGTACTGGCCCGGCTGCTCGCGGGCGAAGCGCAGATAAGCGTGGCCCATGGCGATCAGCTGCGCCCGAGGATCGCCCTCGTGCTCGGCGTCGGCCTCTCGCAGCACGCTGGTCAGTGCCTCGAACGAGCGCGCCTTCACAGCTTCGGTCAGCTCGGCCTTCCCTGAGAAGTGCAGGTACATGGCCGTGGGGCTCACGCCCGCACGCGCCGTGACCGCACGTACAGACAGCTGGTCGACGTCGTGCGTCTCGGCGAGCAGTTCGCTCGCCGCGTCGAGTAGGGCGGTGCGCAGGCGTTCTCCCTCGCCCCGCTGATTGCGAACACGCGTGGCCATCGTCTCAACCCTATCCGCCGCACAAGCCGGAAGAGTCTTACTTGACATCGGTACATGAACAGTGTACATGTACGACCGTCAATTGCATACCCGTCCCTCCCCCCGAGGACCAGCCATGTTCACGTCGCTCTGGCGCCGCGCAGTCAGGCGCCCCCGCAGAGTCGCCGCCCTCGCCTTCGTCGCGTTCCTGCTCGCCGCCGTCATCGGTGGTCCCGCCACGGGAAGCTTCGAGGCACCTCACGCCTTCGACGATCCGGGGTCGCAGGGCACCCAGGCCCGCGAACAGATCGAGCGCGCCACCGGCGACAGCTCGAGCGACGTGCTCGCCCTGGTGCACGCCCCGCCCGGGAGCCCCGCAGTAGCGCGCACCGCGAGCGTCCTCCGTGCCGACCCCGACGTCACGCGCGTGACGGTCCCTTCCCCGCGCGCGCCCTCGCCGCTCGTCTCGCGCGATCGCGGCGAGACCCTGATTGCGGCCAACGTTCGCGCGAGCGCGCGGGACGAGGACCTTGTCAAGCGGCTCGAGAAGTCGCTGCGCGGCGACCGGTCGGTCTCGCTGGGCGGCGACGCCGTTGCGAACACGCAGGCCGGGGAGCAGGCAACGAGCGATCTCGGAAGAGCCGAGCTGTTCGCCTTCCCGCTGCTGGCTCTGCTCTCGCTGCTGGTGTTCCGTGGCGTGGCCGCGGCGCTCCCGCTGGCAGTTGGATCGTTGAGCGTGCTCAGCACCTTCGCCCTGCTCCGTGGCGTCAACGAAGCGGTCGCGCTGTCGCCGTTCGCCCTCAATCTCGTGATCGGGCTCGGTCTCGGACTGGCGGTGGACTACAGCCTCCTGTTCGTCTCGCGCTTCCGCGAGGAGCTCGGGCACGGCAGCGACGTGTCGCAGGCCGTGCGCCGCACGCTCGCGACCGCGGGCCGCACGGTCGTCTTCAGCGCCGTCACCGTCGCGGCAGCCGCCGCGAGCCTGACGGTCTTCCCCCAGCGATTCCTGATCTCGATGGGTATCGGCGGCGTCATCGTCGCGTTGGTCGCCGCGGCAGCGACCGTTCTGGTGCTCCCCGGGCTCCTCGTGCTCCTGGGCGCGCGGATCGGAAAGGTCCAGCTCGGCCCGGATCGGAGCGGGCGCTGGTACGGGCTTGCGCAGCGCACGATGCGCCGGCCCGCGCTCGTGGCCACTGCGGCGGCCGCGATGCTGATCGCGCTCGCCGCCCCGGCCGTGAGCCTCAACTGGACCGGCGTCGACGCATCGATACTCCCCACCAGCAAGAGCGCGCGCGTGGTGCAGGACTCCGTCACGCGCGACTTTCCGCAGGCGGATGCGAGCCCTGTGAACGTCGTGCTCAACGCGCCTACGAGTGACGGCGCGTCGGTGCGTGCCTACTCGGCGCAGCTGAAGGGCGTACAGGGTGTGCGTTCGGTGAGCACTCCCCGGCCGCTCGACGCGCGCACCTGGGAGATCGACCTACACACCGGCTCCGACGCCGCGTCGGGCAACTCCCAGCGCGTGGTCTCGGACGTCCGAGCGCTGCGAGCCCCGGCGCCCGTGTTGGTCGGCGGCACCGCGGCGGACCTGCACGACCAGCGCGCGGCGGTGTCGCATGCGGTGCCGATCGCACTCGGCCTGCTCGCCGTGCTCACGATCGCGGCGCTCTGGCTCATGACCGGCTCGCTCGTGCTTCCCGCCATCGCACTGGTGATGAACCTGCTCACCGTCGCGGCGGCCACGGGGATCCTTGTCTTCGTGTTCCAGCAAGGGCATCTCGCCGGCCTGATCGGGACCTCGGCCCAGCCCGGCATCGAGCAGACCGACTACCTCGTGCTACTCGCGATCGTTTTCGGGCTGTCAACCGACTACGGCGTGTTCCTGCTGTCGCGGATCAAGGAGGCGCGTGACCGCGGCCTGTCCGATCAGGAGGCGATCGCCGTGGGCGTGCAGCGCACCGGCGCGATCGTGAGCGCTGCGGCGATCCTGCTGACCGTGGCGCTGGGCGCATTCGTGACCGGGAAGGTCGTGTTCCTCAAGGAGCTCGGCCTCGGTGCTGCGGTGGCCGTGTTGCTCGACGCCTTCGTGGTCCGCACGCTCCTCGTGCCGTCGCTGCTTCGGATCCTGGGACCGGCCGCTTGGTGGTCACCAGGGCCGCTCCGGCGCCTGCACGGGCGAATAGGCGTCGCCGAGCCGGCAAGCGCCTGACCGGGCCGCCGTGTTTCGGCGTAGGCGACCGGGTAACCAAATACGTATGCAGGCAGCACCCAAGATGCTCGTCGTCTTCGCGCTGGCGACGCTCGGCGTAGTCGGCATCGTGATCGCGCTCGCAACCGGCCAGTGGTGGGTGCTCGCGCCCGCCCTCCTGGCGCATCTGATCGCGTCCGCGGTGGCCGTCGGCTACATCGGCGCCCGGCTCGGCCAGGAGGACAAGCCCGATCCGATCACAGAGGCCCGGCTACGCGACGAGCCGCGCGCCGACGCGCGCACGAGCTCGCCCGACGATCGGGACGAGCCCCACATGGCGATCTGACATCACGCCGCGTCGTGGTCTATTTTCCGGCGCGGTGAGGGCGTTCGACGTCAAGACCAGCGAGCAGGACGGTGCCGTTCGCCTCGAGCTCTCGGGCGAGCTCGACATCTCGAGCGCGGCCCGGGCCGAGGCCGAGCTGCGCCGCGCCGAGGAGGCGAAGCCGGAGCTGATCGTGCTCGACCTGCGACGGCTCGCTTTCATGGATTCCACGGGGCTCCGCCTCGTCGTGGGCGCGGATCTCCGCGCCCGCGAGGAAGGAAGGCGCTTTGCGATCGTGCAGGGCCCGGACGCGATCCGCCGGGTGTTCGAGATCACCCGCCTCGCCGAGCGGCTGCAGATAGTCGCCGATCCGTCCGAGCTCTAGGCGGCCACGCGGCTGCCGTTGGTGCGGTCGAGCTCGAACCACACGCACGTCACGTGATCGGTCTCGACGCCCCAGCGGTCCGCCAGCGTCTCGACGAGGTAGAGCCCCCAACCCGAGCCGATGTCGTCCTCCGTGCCGCGTGGCGTGGCCTCGAATCCTGGGCCGCTGTCGACCACCTCCGCGCGCAGCACGTCCTCGCCCACCGCGACCTCGAGCCGGACCTCGTCGTCCGAGCCGCCAGCGGCGTGACGCACGCTGTTCGTCACCAGCTCGCTCACGAGCAGGCGCAAGTCGTCAAGCTGCGCAGAGCTCACGTGCGGCTCCAGGGCATCCAGAGCCAGCCGGGCGGCCGAAACCGCCTGCGGTCCGTTGTCGAGGCGAATCTTGAGGTCTGTGATCACGGTGCTGCCTCCGCCCGAGCACGGAGATGGTGCGAGCCGAACCCCCGGCTCGCGCAGACCACTTACGGTGGTAGGAGCGGATCTGCTCATCTGCGTGGACTGTCCGGAAGACCCCCCTGCCAGCACTCTTCCTCGCGCTTTGCGACGTAGACGCCTGGTCGTACCCAAAGTCACGGTTCCCACATCGGCGAGGCGGCAATCCCACTTGAGGGGTATTCGCAAGAGCACATTCACGCCATATTCAGCGCGGATTGGCGAGCACCTCGTCGGCGATTCGCTCCGCCGCGTCCGGCCGCGCTACGCGCCGCGCCGCCGCCGACATCGCCCCCAACCGGTTGGACGAGCCGAGGAGCACGGCCACCTCGCGGGCCAGGCGCGGGCCGTCGAGCTCCGAATCGGGGATCACCACGGCCGCGCCCTCACGCTCCATGTAGCGCGCGTTGCCGGTCTGGTGGTTCGCCGTCGCGTGCGGATAGGGGATGAGGATCGCCGGCACGCCCGCGGCGGCGAGCTCGAGGACCGAGCCACCGGCCCGCGCCGCGGCCAGGTCCGCCACCGCCAGCGCGTCTGCGAACGGCTGGATGTAGGGCTCGAGCCGGTAGTGCTCGGGCGAGCCGAGCGCATCGAGGCGCTCACGTAGCGACGCGTAGTCCCGCCGCCCGCAGGCGTGCAGCACGGTGCAGGGCGCTGCTCGCCCGAATGCCGAGATCGCCGCCTCGTTGAGCGTGCGCGCACCAAGCGAGCCCCCGAACACGAGCAGGCAGGGACGGTCAGGGCGGATCCCGAAGCGCTCGTGCGCCGCAGCGGCGTCCCCCTCGGTGGTGCCGCGCGGCACGGGCCTGCCGGAGAGCTCGTAGCGCGGCGGGCGGCGTCGCTTCATCGGAAATGAAAGGAAAACGCGCTCCGCGAACCGCGCGAGCAGGCGGTTCGCCATCCCCAGGTGGCTGTCGGCCTCGGTGAGGTAGAGCGGGATACGCAGCATCACGGCCGCAAGCCCGACCGGCCCCGCCACGTAGCCGCCTCCGCCGATCACGGCCACCGGCCGTCGACGCCGCAGGAGCCGCAGTGCCTTGAGGGTCGCAAGCCCGGCGAGCGCCACGGCCCGGGCCGCCCTCACCGGATTGCGGCGATCGATCCCCGCCACCGGCAGGCGCGCGAACTCGTAGCCGGCCTTCGGCACTAGCTCCGCCTCGGCGCGCTCGCCGCCTATGAAGGTGACGTCGGCGCCTCTATCCCGTAGCGCGTCGGCGATCGCCAGCGCCGGCACGACGTGGCCGGCCGTTCCGCCCGCCGCGATCGTCACCCGAGCCACGGGCGCCTCCGTCGATCGCTCGCAGCGGCCGCGGCCTGCTTGTCGCTCGCCCGGAGCCGCCGGTCCTCGCCACGTTCAGCAGCACGCCCATGCCGGCGAGCATCACGATCAGGTTGCTGTTGCCGTACGAGATGAACGGCAACGGCACACCCGTGAGTGGGGCGAGCCCGAGCACCGCCATGAAGTTGAGCGTGGCCTGCGAGAGCACCAGCGAGGTGAGCCCGGCTGCAACCAGCTTCGAGTAGCGGTCCTTCGCCAGCTTCGCCGCGCGCAGCCCCGCGTAGGCGATCAAGCCGTACAGCGCCGCGACCGCCGAGATCCCGATAAGGCCGAGCTCCTCGCCGATGATCGCGAGGATCATGTCCGTGTGGGCCTCGGGCAGGTAGAAGATCTTCTGCACCGACTCGCCGAGGCCGCGGCCGAACATGCCGCCCGAGCCGATGGCGATCATCGACTGCACCGACTGGAACCCCGCGCCCGTCGCGTCGTGCCAGGGGTTGACGAACGACATCAGCCGCGCGCGCCGGTAAGGCTCGACGATCGCGAAGATCGTGGCGAAGAAGACCAGTACGCCGAGGATCGTGAGCAGATGGCGGACCGGCACTCCGGCGGAGATCAGCAGGGCGCCGATCGAGAAGCAGACGACGAGCGCGGTGCCCATGTCCGGCTGCTTGAGCAGAAGCAGGCAAGCCGCCCCCACGACGAGCAGCAGCGGGTTCGCGAGCTCCTTCAGGCTGCGCATGCGGCGCGGCTGAGTGGTCAGCACCTGCGCGGCGTAGAGCACCAGGGACACCTTCAGCAGCTCCGAGGGCTGGAACTGCAGGGGCCCGGCGCCGAGCCAGCGGGTGGCGCCGTTCACGTTCACTCCCACTCCCGGGACCATCACGGCCAGGGTGAGGAGGAAGGACGCACCGAGCAATAGCGGCGTGGCCTTGCGCATCACATCGAGCCCGTGCCGCGAGAGCGCGTGCAGTACCGCCACGCCGATCACGGCGAGAATCAGGTAGCGCTTCAGGTAGTACGCCGGGTCGCCCGGCCCGGTGAGAAGCGACTCCGCCGAGCTCGCCGAATACACCATCACCGCGCCGGCCGCGAGCAGGCACAGCGTGGCCGTGTAGAGGATCGAGTACTCGAGTGGTGGCTTGGGTCGTGCGGCCGCGCGCGAGCGAGGGCGTCGCTCGGTCTTTCGCGTGGCGGCCATCCGGGCCTGCTTCGACGCGCACGTCGTGAATCATGCTGGACGGATCAGACGGGCGCGAGGGCGGTCACGAGAGCTCGAAAGTGGTCGCCGCGTTCCTCGAAGTTGCGGTACTGGTCGTAGCTCGCGCAGGCCGGCGAAAGCAGCACCACCTCGCCCGGCTGCGCGGCCGCGGCGGCCTGGCTCACGGCGGTGCCGAGGTCGCCGGAACGATGGAGCTCCGCGGTGCCGTCGAGGTCGGCCGCGAGGCGCTCGGCGGCCTCTCCGATGACGTAGACGGCCCGAGAGCGGCGCCTCACCGGCTTGCGCAGCTCCTTGAAGCCGCCGCCCTTGAGGCTTCCGCCGAGGATGAGGTGAATGCCGCCCTCGAACGCCTCGATCCCCACGCGGGCGGCGTCCACGTTGGTGGCCTTGGAGTCGTTCACGAACAGCACGCCGTTCAGCTCGGCGACCTCCTCGAGGCGGTGGGGCACGCCCGCGAAGGACTGAAGAGCGCGGCTCACCGCCTGCGGCTCGATTTCTCGCGCGAGCGCCGCGGCCGCGGCCGCCATCGCGTTCTCGAGGTTGTGGCGACCGCGGATGCGCACGTCGGCGGCGCGCATCAGGCGCCTACGGCGCCATTCGAGCCAGCCGCCGCGCTGCGCGAGGTCTGCACCCTCTCCTCCGAACTCCACGAGCTCGGCAGTACCCGGACGGCCGAAGCCCCTGGGCACGACGGCGACGTCGCGGTCGCTCTGGTGCGCGAACGCCTGCAGCTTGGCGGCCAGGTAGGCCTCCATCGTGCGGTGGCGGTCGAGGTGGTCCTCCGTCACGTTGAGGAGCACGGCGCACTCCGGCGCGAAGCGCTTCGTGTCCTCGAGCTGGAAGCTCGACGCCTCGCACACCACAACGGTGTCCTCCGCCAGCTCGCCCACGAGCGTGGAGAGCGGCGTACCGACGTTGCCCGCGACCGCAACGGGCACGCCCGCCTCGCGGTGGATCGCGCCGAGCAGCTCCGTGGTGGTGGTCTTCCCGTTCGTGCCCGTGACCGCGATGAACTCGTTGGGCAGCAGCCGCCACGCCAGCTCGAGCTCGCCCACCACCGCGATCCCGCGCTCACGCGCGGCGGCGATCGCAGGGGCGTCGCTCGGCACGCCGGGGCTCTTCACCAGGCAGCGCACGCCTTCGAGCAGCTCGAGCCCGTCGGACTCGAGCGCGATGTGCACGCCTTCGAGCCCGGCCGCCTCGTCGGGCCGCCCGGAGTCCGCGCCCCGCACGTCGCCATCGCCGTGCTCGAGCAGCATGCGCGCCGCCGCGGCGCCCGAGCGCGCCAGCCCCACGACCAGGTAGGGGCCCTCCGGTAGCGGCGGGCGCCCGCCCATCAGCTGATCGACTGCTGGTAGAGCGTGAAGCCGATCGCCGCGCCGATCGCGGCGACGATCCAGAAGCGGAGGATGATCTTCGTCTCCGACCACGCGAGCAGCTCGAAGTGGTGGTGCACGGGAGCCATCAGGAACACGCGTCTGCGGAAGCGCTGGAACGAGATCACCTGGATCAGGACCGAGAGGGCCTCGATCACGAAGATGCCGCCGGTGATCAGGAGCAGGACCTCAGTCTTCGTCATCACCGCAAGCGCCGCGATGGCGCCGCCTAACGCGAGCGATCCCGTGTCCCCCATGAACACCGATGCCGGGAACGAGTTGAACCAGAGGAAGCCGACGCACGCGCCCACGAGGCAGGAGCACACCAGCGCGAGGTCGTCCTGTCCTGTCGTGATGAACGTCATCGCGGTGTAGGCGAGGAACACGATCGCGGCGCAGCCCGCCGCGAGCCCGTCGAGGCCGTCGGTGAGGTTCACGCCGTTCGTCGCGCCCGCGAGCACGAGAAAGATCAGAACCGGATAGAGGCCGTCGATGTTCGCCGTGAAGTCGAAGATGCGGAACCGGAGCGTGTCGGAGAGCCCGACGCCCTTCGACGCGGCGAGCCAGAGCCCGATCGCGATGAGCAGCTGAACGACGAGCTTCGTGCGACCCGAAACGCCGAGCGAGCGCCGCTTCGAGATCTTCATCCAGTCGTCGACGAAGCCGAGCCCGGCGCTCGCCAGCATCGTGCCGACCACGGCGAGCGTCTCCCAGTCGTACTCGCCCAGGATGAGGAACGGCACGACCACGGAGAACACGATCAGCAGGCCGCCCATCGTCGGAGTGCCCGCCTTCGTGGAGTGGGCTGCCGGGCCCTCCTCGCGGATGTGTTGCCCGAACTCGTGCGTCTTCAGAACGTCGATGAACTTCGGCCCGAGGAACATGCAGATGAGCAGCGAGGCCATACCCGCGATGAGGATCGATCCGAGCAAGCGTCAGTTCCCCATCACGCGAGCACCCGCTCCAGCCCGACGGAGCGGGAGCCCTTGACGAGCACGCGGTCGCCCGGCTGCGCGATCTCCTCGAGCAGCGCGCCGGCCTCCTCCGGGGTGGCGACCGAGTGCGTCTCGCCGGCGTAGCCCTGTGCGAAGCCGAGCCCGAGCTCGCCCACGGTGATCAGCACGTCGATGCCGAGCCGGTCGGCGTGCTCGCCGAGCTCGCGGTGCCAGCGGTCGGCCTCGGGGCCGAGTTCGGCCATGCCGCCGAGAATCGCGATGCGTCGGCTCGCAGGAGTGGCCGCGAGGTGGTCGAGAGCCGCGCGCATCGACATCGGGTTGGCGTTGTAGCAGTCGTTCACGACCGTCACCCCGCCGCCGAGCTCGAGCACCTCGCCGCGCAGCGAGGAGAACTGCACGTCGACCGAGCCGCGGGGCGTTACGCCCAGCGCCAGGCAGGCGCCGACAGCGGCAAGCGTGTTCTCGAGGTTGTGCGGCTCCTCGAACGGCAGCTCGAGCTCGATCCGCTCCCCGCGTGCGTCGATGAGCGCGCGCCCTTCGCTGAACGACTCGAGCGACACGTCGCCGCCCTCTCCGAATGTGATCGTCTCGAGCTCACCTCGCAGATGCGGCTCGAGCAGCGGCTCGTCGGCGGGCACCACGCAGGCGCCGCCGTTCGGCAGGTCGCGGATCAGCTCCGCCTTGGCGGCCGCCACGCGCTCGATCGTGCCAAGCAGCTCCAGGTGCACGGGGCCGACGTTCACGATCACGCCCACCTGCGGCTCGGCGATCGACACGAGCTCGGCGATCTGTCCCTCGCCGCGCATCGCCATCTCGAGGACGAGGACGTCCGTGCCGCGCTCGGCCTGGAGCAGCGAGAGCGGCAAGCCGATTTCGGTGTTGAAGTTCTCGCGGTTCGAGTGCACGCGCTTGTGCGGCCGCAGCAGCGCGGTGAGGATGTCCTTCGTCGACGTCTTGCCGGTCGAGCCGGTCACGCCAACCGCGGGGCAGTCCAGTTGGAGGCGCCACTCGCGCGCGAGCGACGCGAGAGCGGCGAGCGGGTTCTCGGCGCCGATCACGACCGCACCGCCGACGCGGGCGCGCGTCATCTGATCGGCCCGGCTCTGCTCCACTAGCACGCCCCACGCGCCCTGTTCGAGCGCCGCGCGCGCGAACTCGCCGCCGTCGGCATTGGAACCCGGGAGGCCGACAAACAGGTCGCCGGGCCCCACCTCGCGCGAGTCGATCAGGGCGCGCCGGGGTCCCGGCCGGTCGGGGTCGCCGGCGACTAGGACGCCGCCGGCCGCCCTGGCGACCCAAGCAGCATCGCGGTCGATCACGCGCGCACCCCCTCGCGGAGCGCCTCGCGCGCGACGGTCACGTCGTCGAACGGCTCCTTGCGCCCGCCCTCGAACTCCTGGCCCTGCTCGTGGCCCTTGCCGGCGATCACCACCACGTCGCCCGGCTCGGCGCCCGACAGCGTGAGCGCGATCGCGCGGCGGCGATCCACCTCGCGCTCGGCGTGACCGTCGGTGCCCGCAAGCACCTCGTCCACGATCGCGTCCGGATCCTCGCTGCGCGGGTTGTCCGAAGTGATCACCACACGGTCAGCGAGCGCGCTCGCGACGCGCCCCATCTTCGGGCGCTTGCCGCGGTCGCGATCGCCGCCCGCGCCGAACACCACATGCAGCCGGCCGCGGGTGATCTCGCGCGCCGCTCGCAGCACGTTGTCGAGCGCCTCCGGCGTGTGCGCGTAGTCCACGAGCACGGTGAAGTCCTGGCCCTCGTCGACCGGCTCGAAACGACCCGGCACGCGACCGGCCCGTTCGAGCCCGGCGCGCGCGGTGTCGGCTGGCACGCCGAGCTGGCGCACGGCCGCGAACGCGGCGAGCGCGTTCGAGACGTTGAACAGCCCGGGCAGCCGCGTCTCGATCTCGACGGCGCCGTCGGGCGCCTCGATCACGAAGCGCGACCCGCTCGGGTCGAAGCGGACGTCTCTCGCTCGGTAGGCCGCGTCGTTGTCGATCCCATAGGTGATCGCGTCGCCGATGTCGCTCACGAGCCGCCGTCCGTACTCGTCGTCGACGTTCACGATCGATGGGCCCTCGTCGTCGAAGAGGCGGCGCTTCGCGAGGTAGTAGTCCTCCATCGACTCGTGGAAGTCGAGGTGGTCCTGAGTGAGGTTCGTGAAGACCCGGGCGGCGAAGCGGATGCCCTCGGCGCGGCCGAGCGCGAGCGCGTGCGAGGACACTTCCATCACGGCCGCCCGGTCGCCCGCGTCGAGCATCCGACGGAACGTGTGCTGGAGGTCGATCGCCTCCGGCGTGGTGCGCTCGACGGGTTCCTCCTGCCCGCCCACGACCGACTTGACGGTGCCGAGCAGGCCGCTCTGGCGCCCGTCGGCTTCGAGCAGGTCGCGGATGAGGAACGCCGTGGTCGTCTTGCCGTTCGTGCCGGTGATGCCGACCACCTGCAGCTTCGCCGTGGGGTCGCCGCAGAACTTCACGGCGGCCGGAGCCATCGCCGCCCGCGCGTCGGGGACGATCACCTCGGGCACGCCGAGATCGAGTGGCCGCTCCGCCACGAGGGCGACAGCGCCGCGTTCTACGGCGTCGGGTGCGAAGTCATGGCCGTCGGACGTGAAGCCGCGCACGCAAAAAAAGAGCGCCCCTGGAGCGACGCTCTTGCTCGAATACGCCAGCGCGGTGATCTCGAGATCCGGCGGCCCCTGACCCATGAGCTCGCGCAGGTCCATGGATCGGGGCAGTCTAGAACGTCGCCCGGAGCACCCGCGCTTGTGTCAGTTGGCGCAAGGGCGCTCGCAGCGCGGCGGGCGTCGTCACTTGGGGCCCATGGTTGCCCCGAATCGACGACGCGTGCCGGCCGCGTGGGCGAGTGTCGTCACTTTGGGCCCATAGTGGGCCCGAATCGACGACGGGTAGGCGTAGAGTGGCTCAGCGACTCGACGACCGGCATTGCACGACCCTAACCGTGGGCGTGGACCGTGCCTCAGTCCGGCGGGATCTTCAGGTACGGCAGCGCGAACGAGACGATCTTCTGGAACGCGGGTGCCGCCACCACGCCGCCGTAGATGTCGCCCTGCGGCTCGTCCACCATCACCGCCACCAGCAGCCGCGGGTTGCGCGCGGGCGCGAAGCCCACGAACGAGGCGAAGTACTTGAACTTCGAGTAACCGCCGTTCACGGGGTCCGGCTTCTGGGCCGTGCCGGTCTTGCCGGCGAGCTCGTAACCCGGCACCTTCGCCTCCTGGGCGGTACCGCCGGGGCCGAGCACACCCTCGAGCATCTTCGACACTTGGCGCGCGGTCGTGGCCGACATCACCCGCCGTGCTTCCGCCGGCATGCCGGAGACGACGTGCGGGCGGTGGATCACGCCGCCGTCCGCGATCGCCTCGTACGCCGCCGCCATCTGCATCGGAGTGACCGCGAGGCCCTGGCCGATCGGCAGGTTGCCGAGTGAGGAGCCCGAGTACTGCGCTGGCTTCGGCACGATGCCCGCGGCCTCGCCCGGCAGGTCGACGCCGGTCCCGCGCCCGAAGCCGAAGCGGCGCACCCAGCGGTCGAACTGCGTCGACCCGAGCTTCAGGCCGATCTTCACCGCTCCGATGTTCGACGACTGCGCCAGGATCTGCGCGGTCGTGAGCGTGACCGCGCCGCGGTCGTGCGCCTCCTTGATCGTGCGGTCGGCCACCTGCAGCGTCGGGGGCAGATCGAAGCTCGTGTCGGGCGCGATCAGTTTGTTCTCGAGCGCGCCGGACACGGTGAACGCCTTGAAGGTCGAGCCCGGCTCGTAGCTCGCCGCCACGGCACGGTTGGTGCGCGCGTACGCCGGCGCGGAGCCGATGTCGTTCGCGTCCACGCGCGGCCAGTTCGCGAGGGCGAGGATCTCGCCGTTCCGGGGATCCATCACGAGAGCGGTCGCGCCCTTCGGCCGGAACGTCTGCCCCACGCCGGCGAGCACGGACTCGGTGCGCTCCTGGATCGCCGCATCGAGCGTCAGCTTCAGGTCCTTGCCGCGCTCGGCCTGCTTCGAGACGACGATGTCGACCGGCCGCCCGAGCGCGTCCTTCACGATCTTCTCCCCGCCGTCCTTGCCGTGCAGGGTCTTCTCGAACTCCTGCTCGAGGCCGGACAGCCCCCAGTTGTCCGTGCCCACCGAACCGAGCACCTGGGAGGCGAGCGAGCCCTGCGGGTAGCGCCGCTTCGGCTCGATCGTCGTGCCGATGCCGGTGATCTTCAGCTTCTCGAGCGTCTGGCCCTTGCTGAGGTCGATCTTCCGGGCGAGGTAGACGAACCCCTTGCTGCGGTCGCTGAGCTTCTTCAGCACCTCGTTCTCGGGCCGGCCGAGCAGCGGCGCGATCTGCCCCGCGACTTTCACCGGGTTCTTGATCAGGAGGGGATCGGCGAAGACGGTTACGGAGTCCTCGGAGACGGCCAGCTCCACGCCGTTGCGGTCGTAGATAGTGCCGCGCTGCGCCGACACCTTCAGGTTCTCGACCTGCTGCGAGAGCGCCTTGCTGCTGAGGCTTCCAGAGCGCACCGTGCCGAGCCAGGCGGCGCGGAGGCCGATCAATGCGAGGAGGACCAGAAAGATCCCGAACAGCAGGCCGATGCGGCGATCGACGAGCCGCACGAGCTAGCCGCCGGCCCCCGTTGTGCTCGTGCCAGACGCCGTTGGCGGCGCGGTCTGCTGCTGCGGCGCGGTCTGCTGCTGCGGCGCGGTCATCCCGCGGGCCGCCCGGCTCGCGTCCGAACGCTTCGTCTTGAGGTAGTGGACGTCGCCCGGCTGCGGCAGCACCATGCCGCGCTGCACGGCGACGCGCTGAATGCGCTCCGTCGACGACTGCTGCGCGTAGGTCTCGCGGAACCCCGCGTTCTGCCGCTTGAGCGCGTCGGCCTTCGCGCTCATGCTCGCGATGTTCTCGTTCAACCGCAGCACGCTCACGTTGAGGAACACGATCCCGACGAGCAGCACGCCGACGCAGCCGATCCAGAGCCGGCCGGTGAGCAGGCGGTCGAGCACGGCCGCGCCGCGAGGGACGCGAAGGCTCGGAAGTGCGACGGCGACCTGGGAGCGCGCCGGCCCGGACTTGCGTCGCGCCGGGGGCCGCTGCGCTGGGC
>DASVXS010000266.1:0-4303 GCA_036392575.1 Thermoleophilaceae bacterium
AGCTATGTCGCCTCCGCCCCAGAACACGAACGGGAGCGTGTCGCCCGCGAGGTGCGCGGGGCGGTCGCACGCCACGCCGGCGACTCCGAGCACGTGCGGATCGCCTACACAACGACGGTCTACTGGCGCGTGCGCAGCGCCGCTACCTGAACGGCGCGCCCGGGTCGAGCTCGAACACCACGCCGCCGAGCTCCACGTCGTCGCCCGGCTCGAAGCCCGCGGCCTCGAGCGCGCGGATCACGCCGATCGCTCGCAGCCGCTCCTCCACGTAGCGCATCGCGTCCTCGTTCTCGAGGTCGTGGCGAGCGATCAGGCGGTCGACGCGCGGGCCTGCGACGCGGAATGTGCCCTCCGGGGTGCGCTCGACCCTGAAGCCCTCATCATCCGCCGGGCGGTACACGCGGTGCTCGGCGAGCTCGACCTCAGCCTCTGCGGCCGCCGGCGCGTGCTCGGGCACGTTGCGGAGCAGCGAGGCCGCGAGCTCGTCCACGCCCTGGCCAGTCGCAGCCGAGGTGACGATCACGTCGATCACGCGCTCGCCGAGCCGCTCGCGCCAATCGGCCGCGGAGCGCTCGGCCTCCTCCGCCGGCACGAGGTCGGCTTTCGACAAAGCGAGGATGCGCGGCAGCTCCGCGAGGCCGGCGCCGTAGGTCTCGAGCTCGGCCTCCACCGTCTCGAAGTTCTCCACCGGATCCGAGCCGTCAAGCGGCGCCAGGTCGAGCACGTGCACGAGCAGGCGCGTGCGCTCCACATGCGCGAGGAACTCGTGGCCGAGGCCGGCGCCCTCGCCCGCACCCTCGATCAGGCCGGGAATGTCGGCCACCACGATCTGCCGGTCTTCGCCCTCGAGCGTGCCGAGCACCGGCTCGAGCGTGGTGAACGGGTAATCGGCCACCTTCGGATGCGCGCGCGTCATGCGCGCGAGCAGCGACGACTTGCCGGCGTTCGGGAGACCGACGAGACCGGCGTCGGCCAGCAGCTTCAGGCGCAGCTCGAGCCAGCGCTCCTCGCCCGGTAGACCACGCTCGGCGAAGCGAGGCGCCTGGCGCGTGGAGTGCGCGAAGCGCTTGTTGCCGCGGCCGCCTGAACCGCCGCTCGCCACCACCACGCGCTGCCCCGGCTCGACCAGGTCGAAGCGCATCGTGCCGTCCACGTCCTCGACGACCGTGCCCGGAGGCACGTGGACCTCGAGCGCTTCGGGGCTCGCCCCATGGCGGTTCGAGCCCTCGCCGTGCCCGCCGCGCCGCGCCTTGTAGTGCGCTTTGCGCTTGAACGACTGGAGGTCACGCCGCGAGGGATCCACCACCAGCACGACGTCCGCGCCGCGGCCGCCGTCGCCGCCGTCGGGCCCGCCACGCGGCACGTGCGCCTCACGGCGAAACGACACAACGCCGGAGCCTCCGGCACCCGCCTGCACGAAGATCTTCGCCCGGTCGTAGAGCATGGTTACGGCCCCGTATGCCCGAGCGTCCGGTGAAGCAAATCCGGGTCCTCGGGGAATAGCCCCGATGCCGGCAGCCGCCGCAGCAGCTCGGCCCAGCCGTCGCCCGCGGCGAACGCGTCGTCGAGATACGGGCGTGCCTCGTCCACGCGACCGCCCGCAGCCAGCGTCACGCCGGTCCAGAACTTCATCTCCACGTTGTCGGGCGCCAGCTCGAGCGCACGCGCGTATTCGCGCATCGCGCCGTCGAGGTCACCGGCGGCCACGCGCTCGTCGCCACGATCCACGTGCTCGTAAGCGCGACGCAGCTCGAGCAGGCGGCGCAGCTCCGCAAGCGGCGCTGGATCGTCCTCCACGCGCAGGTCGAGCCCGCGCTCCGGCGAGACCACGAGCAGCGACGCCGACTGGCGGCCGCGGATGTCGCCGCCCTCCGCCTCCGCGGCGTCGAGTGCGTCGAGCATGCGTGAAGCGAGATCGCCCGAGGCACTTTCGAAGGCGGCGAGCATCGCTCCCCAGACGCTGTCGCGGCGCATCATGTTGGCCTGACACGAGACACCCTCTCCGCTGGCATGGCCCGCCTCGCGGATGCAGCGCGGACCGGTGTGCACCGCCACTTCGCCGGCGGCGTTCACCATCGCCACCTGGCGCACGTCGGCGGCGGGATCCTGCCTGACGAGCTCGTCGAGCGCCTCGAACGGCCTGCGCCCCGCGCGCATCAGCTCGAGCCCGCGCGGGCCATACGACACCTCGACCATCGACTGTGTCGCCACGGCGCCCACGCCAGGCTCGGCCCACGGGACGATCGAGCCCACCGAGAAGTAGTGCGACTGAACCGCGACACCGAGCTCGCCGGTCTCCGCGTCGCGCGCGACCAGCGAATAGGTCATCGGGGCGGTGGGCTAGTCGCCGTTCGGCGCGATCGAGACGACCCGGCCGCGGCGACCGGTGGTGAACTCCACCGTGCCCGCGCGGCGAGCGTAGATCGTGTCGTCCTTGCCGATGCCGGCGCCGTCACCCGGCTTGAACTTGGTGCCGCGCTGGCGCAAGATGATCTCGCCGCCGTTCACGACCTGACCCGCGAAGATCTTCACGCCCAGTCGCTGTGCCTGCGAGTCACGGCCGTTGCGGCTCGATCCGAGGCCCTTCTTATGAGCCATCCTCGGTCTCCTTCGACTCCGACTTCTTCGCGGCGGGCTTGCGGGAGAGCATCTTGATGTCGCTCACCTCGAGGCGGGTGAGTTCCGACCGGTGTCCCCTCGTGAGCTTGTAGCCGCGCTTTGGCTTGAACTTCACGACCCGCACCTTCTTGCCGCGCTCATGACCTGCCACGACCGCCTCGACCTTCACCTTCTGAAGGTCGGCGCCCTCGAAGACGGACTTGTCGCCGTCCGCGAACAGCAGCGGCTCGAGGGTGAGCTTCGCTCCCTCGTCCTCGCGCATGCGGTCGACGAGAAGGGTGTCGCCCTTCTCGACCCGGTACTGCTTGCCGCCCACTTTCACTATCGCGTACATGGCAGGAAAAGGGCGCCCTCCGGGGGCGCCGGACTAGGAGTGTAGCGTGGCCCGGCTAATCCGAAGGCTCCGCCGCGGCAGCCTCCTCCGGCGGCGCTCCGGCGCGCGATCCGCGCCGCCTGCGCCCACCTCGGCGCCCGCGCCTGCGGCCCGTGGAACCCGTCTCCGCCGACTCTTCTGCGCTCTCCTCGGCCTCCGCCTCCGGCTCGGGACCGGCGCCGTTCTGGCGCACGATCTGGGCTGAGGCCGACGTGCGGCTCACGTTGTCGATCCGGACCAGCACCTGCTTGCCGATCTGCCTGACCGCGTTCGACACCGAGATCACGTAGCCGTCGATCTTCGCGACCGCGTCGTCCTCGTTGTACATATGCGGCTCTTCGATCGTGACGAAGACCTCTTCGCCCTCGCGGAACGGCAGCGCGCGCTCCTCGATCTCCTCGCGGCTGCCCTCGGCGGACACCGCGAAGTGGTCGATCGGCAGGCCCTCGGAGCCCTCGAAGTGGAAGTGCTTGCCCACCTCGTCCTCGAGCTCGAGCAGGGGTGGCGTGCCCGGTCCGCTGAGGAGCACCTGCGAGACGCGCGGGTGCACCTGCACCAGGAACGCTTCGGCGTCGGGTCTCTCGGTGGCGAGCTCGCGGAGCTTGCGCTCGACCTCGATCGCGACAGTCTCCTCCGACAGCACGACGCCCTCGCCGTGGCACGTCGGGCAGGTCTTGGTGATGATCTCCCGCACGCCGTCGGTCACGTTCTGGCGGGTCATCTCGACCAGGCCGAGCGGCGAGATCTCCATCACGTACGTCTTGGTGCGGTCCTCGTCGAGCTCCTTGCGCAACGTCTTCAGCACGGCGTCGCGGTTGCGCGCCCGCGCCATGTCGATGAAGTCGATGACGATGATGCCGCCGATGTCGCGCATCCTCAGCTGGCGCACGACTTCCTCAGCGGCCTCGAGGTTTGTCTTCGTGATCGTGTCCTCGAGCTTCGCGCCCTTGCCGCGCCCGATGAAGGAGCCCGAGTTGACGTCGATCACGGTCATCGCCTCGGCGTAATCGATCATCAGGTAGCCGCCCGAGGGGAGGTCCACCCTGCGACTGAGCGTCGACTGGATCACGTCCTCGATCCCCAGGCGCTCGAACAGGCGGTCGCCCTCGCCCTTCGGTACGAGCTCGACGCGGTCGACCAGCTCGGGCGCGGTGCGCGTGAGGAACGAGACGAGGCGGTTGTAGGCCTTCTCGTCATCCACGAGCGCCTCTTCGAACTGCGACGAGAAGATGTCGCGCACCACGCGGACCGGAAGGTCGGCCTCCTGGAACACCATGGCCGGCGCGAGAGTCTCCGCGGCGCGCCGCTGCA
>DASVXS010000267.1:0-4711 GCA_036392575.1 Thermoleophilaceae bacterium
GTGGTTGTTCGCGAGCTCCATCGCCTCGTCGAAGTCCGAGAACTTCGCGACGCCGATGATCGGTCCGAACGTCTCGGTCCGGTAGATCTCGTCGTCGATCATCACGCCGCTGACGATCGTCGGGTGGCAGAACAGGCCGGCTTCCGGGTCGCCGACGAAGCCGTCCCGCGGGTTGTCCGCGGTGATACGCCCAGTGCCCGTCGAGCCGGACACCCTGTGATGGTCCTGAATCAGCTCGAGCCAGCCGAGGAAGCGGTCGAGGAACCGCTCGTGGATCATCGGTCCGTAGAGAACGTCGCGAGTCGGGTCCCCGATCGGCGCCGACTCCACGGCCGCCGTGAGCTGACCGACGAAGTCGTCGTAGACGGAGTCGTGCACGATCGCGGTACCCAGCGACGTGCAGCGCTGGCCCGCCGTACCGAAGCCCGAGAAGAGCGCACCCTCGACCGCTAGCGCGAGGTCGGCGTCGGGCATCACCACGAGCGGGTTCTTGCCGCCGAGCTCGAGGCACGGCTGCTGTAGGTGGCGGCCGCAGAGCTCGCCGATCTTGCGGCCAACGTCGCTCGAGCCGGTGAAGCCCACCTTGTCGACGAGGCCCTGCTCGAGCGCCTGCTCGATGCCCTCGAACGCCACCGCGCCCTCGCACTGCACGAGGTTGAACACGCCATCGGGGAGGCCGCCGTGCAGGAACAGCTGCGACAGCGCCTCACCGAGTGCGGGTGCGTACTCAGCGGGCTTCCAGACGACCGCGTTGCCGCACAGCAACGCCGGCACGAGGTACCACGACGGCACCGCGACGGGGAAGTTGCCGGCCGTCACGATCGCGGCCACCCCGACCGGAGTGCGGAACGTGAAGAGCTGCTTGTCCGGCATCTCGCTCGGAACCGTCTGTCCGTACAGCCGGCGCCCTTCCGACACGAAGAAGTTGCAGGTGTCGATGACCTCCTGAACTTCGCCGAGCGACTCCGGATACGGCTTGCCGATCTCGCGGGTGACGAGGCGCGCGAGCGCCTCCTTGTTGTCCTCGACCAGGCGGCCGATCTGCTGGATCGCGCGCCCACGGATCGGAGCGGGCGTCGCGGCCCACGCCTTCTGCGCCTCGCGCGCCGCGCCGCACGCGTCGACGAACGTCTGCGCGTCGCCCAGCAGCACCTCTGCGACGACGTCGTCGGTGTGCGCGGGATTGGTCGAGACGAGGCGGCCGCCCGGCGCGTCGGTACGCGGCCGCCCACCGATGATTGAGGCGACGGTGCGCGCGGGGGCGATGGTCTCGGTCGTCAACTGAAGCTCACCTCTCCTCGTTGAAAAAGGTCGGCTTCATCGTAGTGGCGGGAACCGGCGCAGAAGCGCCCGCGCGCTGGCAATATCCGCGCCACTCAGGCAGGGGTCTGCGGAATGCTCGGGGCGAAGTTGTGCGCCGTGACGCTCGCGGGGTGCGGCCGGACAGAGACCTTCCCCAGCCACTAGGCCAAGGAAGGAACGAGGGCCGGCGGGCGGCGGGACGCCCGCCGGTGCCTCGTCGTCCCGCCTCTTAGGCGGGGACCGTTACCTCGTCCTTGAGCTGGGTCCGGATCTGCTCGCGGAACTCCGGCGTGTCCTCGTGCCCGTGCACTGACGCGGCGTGCTCGGCGGCGGCGCGGACCACCTCTTCCTCTTCCCCTGAGATGTACAGCGAGCAGTTGCTCTCGCTCGGCATCTCGCGGCAGTCCATGAACTTACGGCCCATACAGACCTCCTGACTCGAGTCTCCCTCCTTCTACTCCCGGGCGGGGAACGGAGTCAAGCCGGCTTTAACCGGCTTGCACGAAGGTAATCCGCTGATTACCATGCCCGCGATGACGCAGGTAGCCGCCCCAACGCGCGAGCGCATCGTCGAGGCCGCGACCAGGCTCTTCGCCGAGAAGGGCTATCGCGACACCACGGTCGGCGAGATCGAGGAGGCGGCCGGCCTGGCGCCACGTCGCGGCGCGCTCTACAAGCACTTCTCGAGCAAGGAGGAGCTGTTCTCCGCCGCGGTCGAGATCGAGTCGCGGAAGCTCGACGACATCGAGCTCGTGACGGCGCCGAGCGGCTCCGGCGACCTGCGCGAGGAGCTCCTGCTGATCGGCCGCTGGTCGCTGCGGCGACTGGCCGGCGAGCGCGTGCTGCTGCAGGTGGTGGAACGCGAAGGCCACCGCTTCCCGCAGCTCACACGCGACTTCTATGAGCGCATCGTGCAGCGTGGCCACAATGAGGCGGTCGCCTGGATCCGCGCGCACGTGGAGACCGGCGCGCTCCCGGACATGGACGTGGAGGCGCGCGCCGTCGTCGCCGTCGCGTCGCTCGTGAACTACGAGCGCATGCGCGCGATGTTCGGCGAGGTCCCTCTCGGCGTGGACGAGGAGCGCTTCCTGGAGGCCTGGGTGGAGTCGATGATCGGCAACGGAGGTTCACCATGACCAGAGAGATCCGCGGGTTGGGAGACGCCCGGCGAGTGCTCCGCTGGGGGCTCGTCGCGCTGGCGCTGATGAACGCCCCCGTAGGCGTGTGGGCCACGATCAGCCCGCACTCGTTCTACACGGGCTTCCCGGGAGCCGGCCGTCACTGGGTCTCCGCGCTCGGCCCCTACGACGAGCATCTCGTTCGCGACGTCGCGTCGCTCGAGCTCGCCATCACCGTGCTGTTCCTGCTTGCGGCCGTTTGGCTCACGCGCCGACTCGCGCAGGCGGCGCTGATCGCGTCGCTCTTCTGGGCGCTCCCCCACTTCCTCTACCACCTCGCAACGCTCGACCGGTACGGCCTCGGCGACAGCATCGGAAACGTCGTGGGCCTCGGTGCGGAGCTGCTGCTGCCGCTCGCGCTGCTCTGGGTGGTGCCGCGTGCGTTCGCGCCCGCGGCTCCGGGAGCGGCCGCGCCACCCGCGCCGGGCGAGCGCGGCCGTATCGCGCCCGCGCCGGAGCGCGGGCTGTGGAACCGGCTCACCTACGGCTACGCGCGGCGCGAGGCCGCGGGCACCGTGCCGGACCCGGTGCGCGTGTTCGCACATAACCGCAAGATCTCCGTTGGCTACGGCGCGATCGAGAAGGCCTTCGCGGGCTCACACCGTGTCGACGAGCGTCTCAAGACGCTCGCCGAGCTGAGGGCGGCGTCGATTGCGGGCTGCGAGTGGTGCCTCGACTTCGGCTCCGCGCTCGCGAAGGGCGCCGACATCTCGCAGGAGAAGCTGATGGCGCTCCCGCGCTACGGGGAGAGCCAGCTGTTCGAGGCCGACGAGCGGCTCGTGCTCGACTACGCGACCGCGATGTCGCGCAGCCCGGTCGAGGTGAGCGACGAGCTGTTCGAGCGCCTCCGCGCCCGCTTCGACGAGGCCCAGCTCGTGGAGCTGACCGGCATCATCGCTCTCGAGAACTTCCGCGCTCGCTTCAACGACGCGGTGGGCCTCGGGGCGCAGGGCTACTCGGATGGCAGCTTCTGCGTGCTGCCCGAGCGGGAGGCCGTGACGCGCTAGTTCAAGGTCACGTCTGGCGTGCCGATGTTTGCTGGTGACGGCCGAGCCCCGCGCCGTCGCGAGACTCAACAGAAGGAGCCCGCGTGACCAACGAGCAGATCACTCGCAACGCCTCGGCCATCGCCGGCGCCGTGAAGATGCTCGAACGCGAGATCGCGAGCTTCGTCAGCGCGATCGACGCGGAGGGCCTCGACGACGAGGGCGCTCGCACGATCTCCGGCTACCTGACGGAGCTTCACCAGCACTTCTCGGCGCTCACCGAGCACGCCGACCGCCTGGAGTAGCCCGGAGCGTTGGTAGCGTGCGCGCCTATGGCTCGCGCGCTGCCGATGCTGCTGGTCCTCGCAGCGCTTGCGCTTCCCGCCGCCGGCGCCGCCGCCGCCGCGCCGCTTGCGATCAAGGACGGCCGCATCGTGGACCGCGCGACCGGCGCGACCGTTGTGCTCCGCGGCGTGAACGTGGTCTACAAGCCGGCGCCCTACCTGCCGCACGGCTCCTCGGAGCGCACGAGCTTCGACCGCCAGGACGTGAGGCGGCTCCGCTCGTGGGGCTTCAACGCCATCCGCCTCGGCGTCACGTGGAAGGCGCTGATGCCCACCCGCGGCCACGTCTCGCGCACCTACATCGCGCAAGTCGCGAAGCTCGCCCGGGTCGCTGAGCGCGGCGGGCTCTACGTGCTCATCGACATGCACCAGGACCTCTGGTCGGAGCAGTTCCAGGGCAACGGCGCTCCAGCGTGGGCGACAATCACAGACGGGCTGCCTTTCAAGAAGCGCAAGAACCCGTTCCCGCTGAACTACCTGCAGCCGCCGGTGGGTCGTGCGTTCACGAGCTTCTTCGAGAACCGCGACGGGATCCGCACGCTGTACGTGCGCGCGTACGCGGCGCTCGCGCGCAAATTGCGCGGTGACACCGGCGTGGTCGGCTTCGACGTCATGAACGAGCCGATCTGCGAAGTAGCGAAGGCGCCGTGCGGGCTGCCGGTGCCGCCCGAAGCCGCCGGCAAGTGGCTGCAGCCGTTCTACGACGAGCTGATCCCCGCGCTCAAGACGGCCGCGCCGAGGCGCGCCGCCTTCTACGAGGACGCCGTCTCAGTGAATGCCGGCTTCCCGTTCCTACTGGGGTACCCGCCAAACAAGGCCTGGCCGTTCCCGGGCGAGGCGCTCAGCTTCCACGTCTACTGCAACGGAATCCCACGGCCGGGGGTGCCGTGCGAGACGCAGG
>DASVXS010000268.1:0-4370 GCA_036392575.1 Thermoleophilaceae bacterium
GGGAGGCGGCGCGGAGAAGCCCAAGATGGAGGTCGCGGTGCAGGACGATGCCGTCCTGCTCCAGCGCGCCTACTACGACCGCAACAAGGCGCTCGACCAGGCGAGGGACCTCGAGGTCACGCGCATCCGCACGCTCGTGATCTGGGGCCGCGTGCCGGGCTCGCAGCCCGACAGCACCACGCCGCCCGCGGGAGGCAGGCCCACCTACGACTTCTCGGCCTGGGACTCGCTGATCGACGACGCGGCCAAGCGCGGCATCCGAGTGCAGCTCGACCTGACCGGCCCCGTGCCGGCGTGGGCCGCCGGCGACCGCAAGGTCGGGGTGACGCGGCCCGACGCGCAGAAGTTCGGCGTCTTCGCCGAGCAGGCGGCCCGCCACTTCAAGGGCCGCGTCGACCGCTACAGCATCTGGAACGAGCCGAACTACGGCAGCTGGCTGAAGCCGCAGACCGAGGCCGCGGATCTGTACCGGAACCTCTACCTGGCGGCGTACAAAGGGATCAAGCGCGCGGATCCCGCCGCGCATGTGCTGATTGGTGAGACCTCGCCGTACGAGCTGGCGGGGCGCGCGATAGCTCCGCTCAAATTCCTGCGCGACGTGACCTGCCGCACGACGATCTACGCGCCGGCCAAGCGCTGCCCGACGCTGGTGGCCGATGGCTACGCGCAGCATCCCTACGACTTCGTGAGCCCGCCGGAGCGCCCGCATCCGGGGGCCGACAACGTCACCATCGGGTCGCTGGACCGGCTCACGAGAGCGCTCGACAAGCTGGCGGAAGGCAAGGCGCTCACGACACCCGCCGGGAAGCCCCTCGACATGTACCTCACGGAGTTCGGCTACTTCGCGAGCGGCCCGGCCGCGCCGCCGCCGAAGCAGCGCGCGAGCTGGCTCGCGAGGGCATTCGACATTGCCTCGCGCAACCCGCGCGTGCGCGAGATGCTCCAGTACATCCTGGTGTCCCCGCCGAACAAGGTGCGCTTCGACACCGGGGTCATCACCCCGCAGGGGCAGCCGACGGCGGCGTATACGGCACTTCGTGACTGGGCGCACAAGGCTGCGGCTGCGGGCAGCATCGACAAGCCGGACGGGCCGATCGAGCTGCACACGCGACCAGCTTCGTAACAGGACGTCGGCGGGCGCGCCTATATCCTCAGAGGAGGAATGGCCTCCAGAAGGCAGATAAACGTCGGCGGCGTGCCGATCGGCGGCGGTGCGCCCGTGGCCGTGCAGTCGATGACGAAGACTGAGACCGCCGACTACGACGCCACAATGCGGCAGATCCGCGCGATCGCCGACGCGGGCGGCGACCTCGTGCGCTGCGCCGTGCCGCGCGACCAGGACGTGGAGGCGCTCTCGCGCATCGTGAAGGAGTCGCCGATCCCGGTGATCGCCGACATCCACTTCAACTACACGCTTGCACTGAAGGCGATCGACGCCGGGGCGCACTGCATCCGCCTCAATCCGGGCAACATCGGCGGCCCCGACAAGGTGGCGCAGGTGGTCGAGAAGGCCAAGGCCGCCGGCGTGCCGATGCGCATCGGCGTCAACTCCGGCTCGTTGCCCAAGCACCTGCACGCGCTAGAGCGCGAGAACTCCGTGGAGGCCCTCGTGACCGCCGCCGTCGAGTTCGTCGAGCTGATGGAGCGGCTCGAGTTCGAGAACTTCAAGGTCTCGATCAAGTCCACGAGCGTCCCGAACACGATCGCCTCGAACCGGCTGCTGTCTGAGCGGATCGACTATCCGCTGCACCTCGGCATCACCGAGGCCGGCACGAAGTGGTCGGGCTCGCTCAAGTCCGCCGTTGGCCTCGGCACGCTGCTGGCGGACGGGATCGGCGACACCATCCGCATCTCGCTCTCCACCTTCCACGCGGAGGAGGAGGTCAAGGTCGCCTGGGAGATCCTCAAGGCGCTCAAACTGCGCGAAAAAGGCCCGGTGCTCATCGCCTGTCCCACCTGCGGGCGCCTCCAGTTCGACATGGACACGGTGGTCGCCGAGATCGAGCGCCGGCTCGAGGCCTACGACGACCCGGTCGAGGTGGCGGTGCTCGGGTGCGCGGTAAACGGCATCGGCGAGGCATCGCACGCCGACTTCGGCATCACCGGCGCCAAGAACGAGGGGCTGATCTTCTCGCGCGGCAAGCCGCTCAAGAAGGTGCCCCAGGAGCGGCTCGTGGACGAGCTGTTCGCCGAGATCGACAAGTACGTGGCCGCGGGCCGCACCGAGGTGGACGCCAAGAAGGCGGCCGAGGGGGCGGAATGGCTCGAGCGCATCGAGGAGGAGAACGCGGGCGAGCTCACGCCCGAGCGCCTCGCCAAGCTCGAGGCCGAGCAGGCGCGCGCCGAGAACGGCGAGGGCAACGGCGCCGTCGAGCTGCCGCAGGTCAAGAAGGTCGCGCTCGACGAGGACGTCTCGCCGACGGCCGGCCGCCGCTTCACCCGGGCCTGACCGGCCTTCTTGCTAGGTTGCGGGTCCGTCCCGCCCCCGGACCCTCTCTTCATGCTCAAGAACACGAAGCGATTCACATTCGCCGCGCTGCTCGCTGTGAGCGCGCTGGCCACGACCGCGGGCGCCGCGCAGGCGTCGAAGACCCAGGAGTCGATCTTCCAGGACGACCGCGTGCTGGTGTCCTCGGGCCCCGGCGTGCAGACGTCCGCGCTCGATCAGCTCCAGGCACTCGGCGTCGACACGATCCACTCGCTTGTCTTCTGGAACAAGATCGCTCCGAGCTCTGACTCCTCCAAGAAGCCGAGCTTCGACGCGTCGAACCCGGCGGCCTACCCGGCGGGCACCTGGGACGCCTACGACGACCTCGTCCGCGGCGCCAAGGCGCGCGGCATCGACTTGCTCCTGAGCCCGACCGGGAAGTCGCCCAGCTGGGCGAACGGCTGCCGTGGCAAGGCGAACTGCCAGCCGAGCGCGAAGGAGTTCGGCGCCTTTGTGAAGGCCGTCGCCAAGCGCTACTCGGGCACCTACCACGACGAGAACCAGGGCGGCGGCACGCTCCCGAAGGTGGGTCGCTGGTCGATCTGGAACGAGCCCGACCAGGGTGGCTGGATCTTCCCGCAGCGTAAGAGCGGGGTGGTGTACTCGGCGAAGATCTACCGGGACCTCTACACGGCGGGCTATAGCGCGCTGAAGGCGACGGGCCATGGCCGCGACAAGATCTACATCGCGGAGACCGCGCCGGTGCGCGGGGGAGTGGCGACCGCGCCGGTCGAGTTCCTGCAGGCGCTGTTCTGCATCGACAAGAACGGCCGCAAGCTCAGGGGCAAGGCGGCGAAGACGCTCGGCTGCACGAAGTACAAGACGCTCAAGTTCACTGCGGTGGCGCACCACCCGTACAACCGCGGCGCCGGCGGGCCGCCGCTCAAGAAGCCGAAGACCGCCGGTGACATCACGCTGGCGACCCTCGACCGTCTCTTCACGGTGCTCAAGCAGGCGAAGAGGGCGCACCGCATCAGCGGCTCGACCTCGAGCGTCTACTTCACCGAGTACGGCATCCAGTCGAGGCCGCCCGAGCAGAAGTTCGGCGTGCCGCTCACGCAGCATGCGGCCCAGCTGAACCAGGCCGAGTACGTGGGCTACAACGACCGGCGCGTGAAGAGCTTCTCGCAGTACGAGCTCTTCGACGAGCCGGATGTGGGCACGTTCAACACCGGCCTGCTGTTCACGAACGGCACCGCGAAGCCGGCGCTGGCCGCCTACCGCCTGCCGATCTATGCCGTGAAGAGCGGCAGCAAAGTGAAGCTCTGGGGCGCCGTCCGCCCCGGCAACGGCAGCCGCAGCGTGGACGTCCTCGCGGGCGGCAAAAAGGTGAAGACCGTCACCGTCCGCGGAGCCGGCTACTTCACCACCACCGTGAGCAAGGCCTCGAGCTATCAGCTGTCGGCCACGATCGGCGGCCAGACGTTCAAGAGCCGCGTGGCCAAGGCCGCGTCGCGCTGATCCACGCATCGGGCGTCCGAATAGACTCGGGCGCCCGATGACGAGGCTCTCCAACTACCTGCTGCCGACGGTCAAGGAGGCGCCTGCCGAGGCGGAGGCGATCTCGCACAAGCTGCTGGTGCGAGCCGGCCTGGCGCGCCAGCTCAGCTCGGGCCTGTGGACGTACCTCCCGGCCGGCTGGCGCGTGCACCGCAAGGTCGAGCAGATCATCCGCGTGGAGATCGACGCCATCGGCGGCCAGGAGATGCTGATGCCGGTGCTCCAGCCGGCGGACATATGGAAGACGAGCAGCCGCTACTCGATCGAAGAGCTGTTCAAGCTGAAGGACCGGAAGGGCGCCGATCTCGTGCTCGCGATGACCCACGAGGAGGCGCTCACGTGGCACATGGCGCGCGAGATCCGCTCCTACCGCGACCTGCCG
>DASVXS010000269.1:0-6544 GCA_036392575.1 Thermoleophilaceae bacterium
CGGCGCGAGCTGGTCGGGCCACATCGGGATCCGCTCAATCAAGATCAAGAAGGGACTCCTCTACATCAACGGCGTGCGCACGACGCTGCGCGGCGCCTCGATCCACGAGGACGACCCGAACGTGGGCGCCGCTCTCACCCCGCAGATCCGGCAGTCGATGTTCGGCGAGCTGCTGCGCCTCGGCGGGACGCTGACGCGCTCCCACTACCCGCTCCATCCCGACTTCCTCGAGATGGCGGACCGCGCGGGCGTGCTCGTGTGGCAGCAGATCCCGTTCTACCGGCTCGGTGAGGACCAGATGAAGCTGAAGTCGGTGCGCGACAAGGGGCTGAACATGCTCCGCGCCGAGATCTCACGTGACCAGAACCACCCTTCGGTCATGACATGGTCGATCGGCAACGAGCTGCCGTCGCGACCCGCGTTCGGCCAGGAGCGCTACCTCAGCGACTCGACCCGGTTGCTGCATCAGCTCGACCCGACGCGGCTGGTGGCGCTCGACATCTCGGGCTACCCGTCGGCGCCGGTTGTGGGTCAGTACAACCAGCTCGACGCTCTCGGCATCAACGACTACTTCGGCTGGTATCCGGGCCCGAACGGCCAGCTCGTGGACCGTAACGCGCTCGGCCCGTATCTCGACCAGATGCGCGGCTACTACCCGAAGCTGGGCCTGTTCGTGACCGAGTTCGGTGCGGAGGCAAACCGCAACGGCGCCGTCGACGAGAAGGGCACGTACCAGTTCCAGTCCGACTGGATGCAGTTCCAGATCGCGACCATCGACTCCAAGCCCTACATGAGCGGTGCGATCAACTGGCTGCTACGCGACTTCAAGGTGCGGCCCGACTGGGACGGGGGCAACCCGATCCCGCAGCCGCCCTACAACCAGAAGGGCGTCTCCGATCAGTTCGGCAGTCCGAAGCCGTCGTTCGACGTGACGGCGCGCATGTACAAGGCCATCAAGCGTGCGGGCGCGGCGCGGATCGCGCGCGCTTCCGAGGCAGCTCGCTAGCGCGAAGCCAACCGGTAGACCGGGCCTGCGAGTGACGCCAGGTACACGTGCCCGTGCGCGTCCTCGCCGAACGAGCTGAGGTTCGGTACCCGCAGGCCAGTTCGGCGGTCCGCGCTCGCCCTGACGCTGGAGATGAGCTTCACGGACCAGATGTCCGGGTCACAGAGGTCGCCGTACACGTAGCGGCCGTAGAGCGACAGCGAGCGGTCGCGGACGACGTAGCCGCCGATGATCGAGCAGAAGCCCTGGGCATGTGAGTGCTGGAGGACCGGTCGCCTCGCGCCTGGCGCTGTGCGGTCCGAGTTGCGGCGCGTGCCCTCGAAGCGGCTCCAGCCGTAGTTCATGCCCTTCGCCCGGCCCCTGCGAGCGAAGTCGATCTCCTCGATCTCGCTCTGCCCCACGTCACCGATCACGAGATCGCCGGTGCGACGGTCGAACGAGAACCGCCACGGGTTGCGGAGGCCGTACGCGTATACCTCCGGCGCCGCCCCGGCGCGGCCGACGAACGGGTTGTCCCTCGGGACGGTGTGGCCGCCACTCGTCCGCGGCCTGACGCGGAGCAGCTTGCCGAGCTGGCTGCCGAGATCCTGCGCGTGGTTGTTGGGGTCGCCCTCGCTGCCTCCGTCGCCGAGCCCGAGATACAGGTCCCCGTCGGGGCCGAACTGGAGCTGCCCGCCGTTGTGGTTGGCGAACTCGCTGTGTTCCTGGAACAGGATCTGCCTGGCGCTGACCGCGTCGGCCCGGTCGGATGATGAGGCGCGGAACTGCACCACGCGGATGTCCCCGGCTTTGTCGGTGAAGTAGACGTAGAACAGCTTCGACGTCGCGTAGTTCAGCGGGAACGCCATCGAGAGCAGGCCACGCTCGCCGCAGCAGTCGACTTGCGAACGGATGTCGAGGAATGGCTGGCTCAGCTTGCGGCCGTTTCGCACCACCCGGATTCGCCCCGCCTGCTCCACCACGAACAGCCGGCTCGTGTCACCGGGCGGCGAGGTCACGTACACGGGCTGGTCGAAGTTCCCCACGCGCACGAGGCGCACCCCACGCCGCGACGGTGCGGCGTTGCGCGAGTCCGTCGAGGTGGGCGCGGGCGCCGGGTTCGGCGCGCTGGTGACGGTCTGCTTGTTGCTCTTGCCCGACCCGCATCCGCCCGTGAGCAGGCCCGCCGCGAGTACGCAGGCGAGTACTAGTCGGGGGAGGAGCATCGAGGAACGGACGATGGCAGGCGGCCTTAAGCCGCGACCGCCTTGTAGTACCGCACCGCGAGACCGGTGAGGAGCGTCTCGAAGCAAGCTTCGAGCGTGATCCCGTGCTCGTGCGCGTACCTGCGCAGACCAACTTGCTCGATGGCGATGGCCTGGTCGATCACCTCGTCGACGAGGTCCGGATGCTGGTCGGAGAAGTACGCGCCCATGGAGTACAGGTTCGTGTCCATGAGCGATTCGAGGAACTGCTCCTCGCCCAGTTCCTCGCGCTCCGCCATGGCGCCGCAGATTACCTGGGCGCGGTAGGTTCACGCACCCAATGGCCGGGCGCGACGAGATCATCGACTTCCTCGACGACCTGCTCGACTCCCCCGCGTTCGATGACTATGGGCCGAACGGACTGCAGGTGCCAGGGGCCGAGGAGGTGCGGCTGGTGGTGAGCGGCGTCTCGGCACACCGCGAGCTGTTCGAGGCCGCCCGCGACGCGGGCGCCCAAATGGTGCTCTGCCACCACGGGATCTTCTGGCGGGGAGCCCCGCTCCAAGTGACGCCGCAGTCGAAGGAACGACTCAAGGTGCTGTTCGACTCGGACATTTCGCTCGCCGCCTATCACTTGCCGCTCGACGCGCATCCCGAGGTGGGGAACAACGCGCTCATCTGCCGGGCGCTCGGCTTCGAGCGCCAGCGATCATTCGACGAGCACGGCGGCCGCGACATCGGCTCCATCGCGCGCAACGACACCGGCCTACCTGCCGCCAAGCTGTTCGCGCGCTGCGCCGAGCTGTTCGGGCAGGAGCCGCTCGTGTTCGACGCTGGTGCAGACGCGGTGCACACGATCGGAGTCGTGTCGGGCGGCGGCTCGCGCGCCATCTCCGAGGCGGCCGCGCTCGGGGCCGACGCATTCATCACCGGCGAGCCGAGCGAGTTCGTGATGGCGGATGCGCGCGAGCTCGGCGTGCACTACATCGCCGGCGGGCACTGGGCCACGGAGACGTTCGGCGTGCGCCGCTTGGGCGAGCTGCTTGCGGAGCGCTTCGGCGTCGAGCATCGCTTCATCGCGGTGCCCAACCCCATCTGAGGTACTTCCCGGGCGATATCGGGCCGGATCGGCCTCAATTCCGCCGCAAATTGGGCGCTTCGGTTTGCGACGTCTGACGCAAGCTGTAAATTCCTTTGTCCAAGCAGTACCGAACATAAGAGCCGACGGGAGGAGCCGCATGGCGATCCATCTCACGCCCACCGAACTCGCACGCGAGGCAGGCATGCAGCGGAGAGAAGTCATCTCGAAATGCATGGAGTTCGGTGTGCCGATCTTTCAGGGACGGATCGACAAGACGCTTTTCATGTCCTCGTTGAAGGACGCGCAGCGCAAGCAGCAGCTCGCCAAGGTCTAACTCCGGCGGGCTCTTTCATTTTGGTGGCGCCTGCGTCACTTTTCTCGCGCTAGGCGCGACAGCCGCATAGACTCCACCTTCCGAGCGACTCGAGGAGGGTGGATGGAAGCAGGGACGGTTACCGCCGCGGAGGCCAGCACCGGCTCCAAGACGATGGCTGACCTGATCGTGCTCGCGGCCCAGAAGCACGGCGACCGCACCGCGATCAAGCACAAGGTGGGCGACCAGTGGGTCGACGTCAGCTACGGGCAGATGGGCGAGACCGTCAAGCAGGTGGCGCTCGGCCTGATCGAGCTGGGCATCGAGCCCGGCGACAAGGTCTCGATCCTCTCCAACACCCGTCCCGAGTGGACCTACGCGCAGTTCGGCATCCTGGCGGCCGGTGCCACGACGGTGTCGATCTACCAGACGAACTCGCCGCAGGAGTGTCACTACGTCCTGAGCCACTCGGAGTCGCGCGCCGTGTTCGTCGAAGACCTCGAGCAGCTCGACAAGATCCGCCAGATACGCAATGAGCTGCCGAAGCTCGAGTTCGTAATCGTGTTCGACCCGCCCGCGGGCGGAGCGAGCGACGCCATCGCACTGAGCACGTTGATGGAGCGCAGCGCCGAGGCCGACGAGTCGCAGTTCAGCGAGCGCGTCAACGGCGTCTCGCGCGACGACGTGTGCCTCTACATCTACACCTCGGGCACCACCGGACCGCCCAAGGGCTGCATCCTCACGCACGGCAACTACCGCGACGTGACGACGATGACGGAGAGCCAGGGTGTGCTCACGGGCGACGAGCTCGTCTACCTCTTCCTGCCGCTCGCGCACGCGTTCGCGCTGCTCATCCAGTTCGTCACCTTCGACCTCGGCTCGGCGATCGCGTACTGGGAGAAGGACCCCCAGAAGATCGTGCCCAACCTGATGGAGCTGAAGCCGACCTACTTCCCGTCGGTGCCGCGCATCTTCGAGAAGATCTACACGCTCGCCACGAGCAACGCACCCGACCGCGACGCGCTCGACCGCGCGGTCAAGCTCGGCTTCAAGGTGCGCCTCGCCGACGTCCGAGGCGAGGAGGTGTCGCCGGAGGAGCGCGCCGCGTTCGAGAAGGCTGACCAGGAGCTGTTCGTGAACGTGCGCAACCTGTTCGGCGGCCGCATCAGGCAAGCGGTGACCGGAGCGGCCCCGATAGCGCGCGAGATCCTCGAGTTCTTCTACGCGTGCGGCGTGCCCGTGATGGAGGGCTACGGGATGACCGAGACGTCCACGGTCGCGAGCGCGAACTCGATCGACGACTTCCGCTTCGGCTCGGTCGGCCGGCCGCTGCCGGGCGTCGAGGCGAAGGTCGCCGAGGACGGCGAGCTCCTGCTGAAGGGCTCGAACATCTTCAAGGGCTACTTCAAGAACGAGCAGGCCACGAAGGAGACGCTCGAGGACGGCTGGCTGCACACGGGCGACCTCGCGACGATCGACGAGGACGGCTACATCTACATCACCGGCCGCAAGAAGGACATCATCATCACCGCGGGCGGCAAGAACATCACGCCCGCCAACCTCGAGAACGGTCTGAAGCAGAACCGCTGGATCTCGCAGGCTGTGGTGGTCGGCGACCGGCGACCGTACCTCGTCGCGCTGATCACGCTCGACCCCGAAGAGGTTCCCGCCTTCGCCGAGATGCACGGGCTCGAGCCGGCGCAGGTGCGCGACTCGGAGCAGATGCGCGCGGAGATCCAGAAGACCGTGGACAAGGTCAACGACGAGGTCGGCCGCGTCGAGCAGATCAAGAAGTTCACGATCCTCCCGCACGACCTGTCGCAGGAGACCGGCGAGCTGACTCCCACGCTGAAGGTGAAGCGGAACGTGGTCGCCGAGAAGTGCGCCGGCGACATCGAAAGCCTCTACGCCTGAGGATTCAGCCACCCGCCTCGAAGGCTGAGCCGGGTGGCTACCATCGGTGTGCGGGACGCGCCTTGACCCCTGCCCCCGCTCGACAGGATGCCGAGGAACGACCCGACAGACACGGGCGGCCTCTTCATCGGCCGCCGTCCTGGCACCGCACCGCTCCGCTACCGCGGAACGCCGGTGCGAGCGGGTGGCTTCCGGCGCCGCTTCGACAGCGCTCTGGCCACGGCGATCCTGGTCGTGGAAACGCTCTTGTGCGCGACGCTGTGGGGTCCGCAGCCGCTGGGGTGGCTCTGGGTGGGTTCGCAGGTGGACTATCAGACCGGGTCGGTGACGCTCGGCATCCTGAGCGCCTTCGCCGGGATGTTCACCACGCTGTTCCTCACGCTCGCGCTCGCAAAGCGGCTCGACCACGTGTGGCAGCTCGTGCGCCGCGCGGCCGGGCATGACCAGCGCAAGGGAGTGCTCGACCGCATATTCGTCGTGAGCATCGCGATCGCGGGCACCGGCTTCCTCTTCTGGTTCCTGATCATCGCCGGGCCGGGGCCGACGCTCGCCCCGCGTCAGTAGCCTGAGGCAGCCATGGGGCTGCTCGACTACTACAGGCAGTTCGAGGACATGGACGAGGAGGAGGTCAACAGGGGCCTCCGCGAGCGCCGCGCGCGCGAGCGCGCCCAGCAACTGCAGGTGGTCGAGAAGATCGACCTCTCCAGCACCGAGTGGCCGGACTTCCCCAACTCAGAGGTGGTGAACGCCGCGATCGCCATGGCGCGCGGGCGTGTGAACGGCTATCCCGACCGCCACGCCACCAAGGTGCGTGCCGAGCTCGCGGCGCGCCATGGCGTGGAGCCGGAGCAGGTCGTGATCGGCAACGGTGCCGCCGAGCTCCTGCAGGCCGCGGCGCTCACACTCCTCGCGCCCGGCGACGAGCTGGTGACCGCCTGGCCGTCGTACCCGCTGTACCCGCTCATGGCCTCGCGCGCCGGGGCCCGGCCCGTGGCCGTCGACCTCGCGGGCGGTCGCGCCCAGGTGGACGCGCTGATCGCCGCCTG
>DASVXS010000270.1:0-2775 GCA_036392575.1 Thermoleophilaceae bacterium
GCAACGCCGTTCGAGAGCTCGCCGGCGGAGCCGTTGTCCATCGGAGCCGCTGCGGCGGCGGCGGTGGCGCCCATGCCGACCTCCTGGCTGCGCTGAAGCTGCTTGCCCTCGGTCTGCAGCGCCGGCGCGACCATCACCTCGGCGCGATGGAAGTCCGGGATGTCCTCGTACCCGCAGGTGGCCATCGATGTCCGCAGGCTGCCCATCAGGTTGAAGGTGCCGTCGTTCTCGTGCGCCGGCCCGAGCACGATCTGCTCGAGCGTGCCGTTCTGGGCGGTGTTGACGCGCGCGCCGCGCGGCAGCGAGGGATGGAATGTGGCCATGCCCCAGTGGTAGCCGCGGCCCGGAGCCTCGTAGGCGCGGGCAAGGGGCGAGCCGATCATCACGGCGTCGGCGCCGCAGGCGAACGCCTTCGAGATGTCGCCGCCGTTGCGCATGCCGCCGTCCGCGATCACCTTCACGTAGTCGCCGGTCTCGAGCATGTGCTGCGAGCGCGCGGCCGCGACGTCCGCGATCGCGGTCGCCTGGGGGACGCCGATCCCGAGCACGCCGCGCGTGGTGCAGGCGGCGCCCGGTCCCGCGCCGACGAGCACGCCCACCGCGCCGGTGCGCATGAGGTGCAGGCCGGTCGAGTACGAGGCACAGCCGCCGACGACCACCGGTACAGGGACCTCCCGGATGAACTCCTTCAGGTTGAGCGGCTCGCTCGTGGTCGAGACGTGCTCCGCCGAGATGACCGTGCCCTGGATGACGAGGATGTCGAGCCCTGCGTCGAGAGCGATCTCGTAGTACTGCCGGACCTTCTGCGGGGTGAGCGATGCCGCGCACACCACGCCCTGCTCCTTGATCTCGCGGATGCGCTGCGCGATCAGCTCCGGTTCGACCGGCTCCTGGTAGATCCGCTGCATCTCCGCCGTGGCGTGCTCGCGGGGCAGCTGCGCGATCCGCTCCAGCTGCTCGTCGGCGTCCTCGTACCGCGTGAAGATTCCCTCGAGGTTCAGTACCGCGAGCCCGCCGAGCTTGCCGAGGATGCCGGCCGTGGTCGGAGACACCACGCCGTCCATTGCTGAGGCGAGCAGCGGCAGCTCGAAGCGGTACGGCCCGAGCGTCCAGGTGATGTCGATGTCGTCAGGGTCGCGCGTGCGCCGTGACGGTACGATCGCGATGTCGTCGAAGCCGTACGCGCGACGACCCTTTTTCCCACGTCCAATCTCTACTTCCATGGCGGCATCCTATGTTCGGCGGCGGACCGAAAGGACGATACCAACGCCTTTTCGGACCTCCGAGAACGCCGCTTTCTCGCAAGCTGCGGGAACCCATGCGCGCCGATTTGGCGCGCCCGCACAATGCTCAGGCAGCCCGCGCCGAAGCGACCACCCGCAGGCGGTCGAGCGTCCGGCGGATGAGCCGCGACACGTGCATCTGGGAGATGCCGAGGCGCTCCGCGATCTCCGACTGCGTGAGACCTTCGTTGAAGCGCAAGAACAGGATCATGCGCTCGCGCTCGGGGACCGCCTTCATCGCCCGCGACAGCGTGTCGCTCATCTCGACGCGGTCGTAGCGGTCGTCGAGGTCGCCGACCGAGTCTGCGTAGGTGCCGCTGTCCGGGTCCTCCGTGCCGAGGGGCGCCTCGAGCGAGATCGTGTTGTAGGCGCCGCCGGCCTCCATCGCCTCGAGCACGTCCTCGAGGTCGTCGCCCAGCTCGGCGGAGACCTCGGCCGGCGTGGGTGAGCGGCCGAGCTCCGGAGAGAGCTTCTCGATCGCCTGGTTCACGCGCAGCACTCGCTCCTGCACGCCGCGCGGCACGTGCACCGCCCAACCCGAGTCGCGGAAGTACCGCTTGATCTCGCCGAGGATCGTCGGGACCGCGTAGCTCGCGAAGGCTGTCCCCTGACCGGGCTCGTAGCGGTCGATGGCCTTCACGAGCCCCACGCTCGCGACTTGGAGCAGATCCTCGAACGGCTCGTTCATCCGCTCGTACTTGCGCGCGAGGCGCCGGGCAAGCGGGAGGAAGCGCTCGACGAGCTCCTCGCGGGCCGCCATGTCGCCCGTGGACTGGTATTCGAGGAACAGGGAATGCTCGCGCTCCTTGGCCGCGGTGGCGATCGGAGCGGATCTGAGGGGTGGGGGAGAAACGACCGTCATGGGAAACTGCCTCCTTCCGCACTGATGGCTTCACCACACGAAGATCCGGCGGCGGCCCAATGCGGACCACGGTCGTCTCGCCGACGCGAAACACTCTCACTCTGTTGGCTTCGGGTCCAGCCGCTTCGCTCCGGACGCCGACGCCTATATCAAGCGTTCCCGTAAGCCGGTTCCCCAAACAAGCGGGAGGGACGCTTCTGTCCGAACGCTGACTTGGCGCGCGCCCGCGCGCCCGATCAGCGCCGCGCTTCGAGCGCGGGCATCTCGACCTGCTCCACCCGCACTTCGGAAAGCAACCTGTCGACCTCGCGCGGGTCGAGCACTCCCGCGCCGAAGTGCTGCGTGGACTCGGCTCCGCAGGCGACGGCGAACCGCAGGCACGCCTCAGGCTCGCGGCCGGTGTAGCGAGCGGCCACGTAGCCCGCCAGGAACGCGTCGCCCGAGCCCACAGCCGAGACCGGCTCGAGCGGATCGAGCATGACCTGGTAGAGGCGGCCCGGGGCGCCCGTCGTAGGCGCGGTGCCGTCGTGCCCATCGGCGGGCAGCAGGCCGATGCATCCCGACGCCAGCGTCATCACGGCCTCGCGTGGGCCCAGTTCGGCGATCTCCGTCACGGCGCGCAGCCGGTCC
>DASVXS010000271.1:0-27072 GCA_036392575.1 Thermoleophilaceae bacterium
GTTCTACCCGGCCAATATCTGGCCGCACAAGAACCACGAGCGCTTGGTGGATGCGCTCACCCGGGTGGAGGACCGCGAGCTGGCGCTCGTGCTGAGTGGCCAGGACCACGGCAAGCTGCCCGCGCTGCTCGAGCGAGCGAGGGCAGCAGGCGTTGGCGACCGCGTGATGCACGCCGGGTACGTCGAGCGCGCGCAGCTTCCGGCGATCTACCGCCGTGCAACCGGCGTGATTTTCCCGAGCCTGTTCGAGGGGCTCGGCATCCCGCCGCTCGAGGCGCAGGCCTGCGGCTGCCCGGTCGCGGCGGCGCGAGTTGCCTCGCTCCCCGAGGTGCTCGGCGAGCGCGCGCTCTGGTTCGACCCGCGCGACACCGACGCCATCGCGGGCGCGATCGACGCGCTCGCCGCGGGCAGGGCGCCGGGCGGTACTCCGCCGGAGAGCTTCTGGAGCCGCTTCACCTGGGAGGCCGCCGCGGCGGATCACCGGCGGGCCTACGCGCTGGCGGCGGGGCAGCGCTCCGGCACTAGGATGGCTGTCCGATGAGCGACCTGTCGGGCAGGAGGGTGCTGGTGACGGGCGGCGCGGGCTTTCTCGGCTCGCACGTCGTGAACCTCCTGCGCGAGCGCGGCGCGGAGCTGATCGTGCCGCGCAGCGCGGAGTTCGACCTGGTGGTCGAGGACGACGTTGAGCGGCTCATCGCCGAGGCGCGCCCGGAGATGGTCATGCACCTCGCGGCGCGCGTGGGGGGCATCGGCGCGAACCAGCGCAATCCGGGCGCCTACTTCTACGCGAACCTGATGATGGGTGCGCTCCTGATGGAGCACTCACGCCGGGCGGGAGTCGAGAAGTTCCTTCAGCTCGGGACGATCTGCGCGTACCCGAAGTTCACGCCGGTTCCCTTCCACGAGGACGACCTGTGGAACGGATACCCCGAGGAGACCAACGCGCCGTACGGGATCGCGAAGAAGGCGCTGCTCGTTCAGGCGCAGTCGTACCGCGAGCAGTACGGATTCAACGCGGTCTACCTGCTGCCCGTGAACCTCTACGGCCCGAAGGACAACTTCGACCGCGAGAGCTCGCACGTGATCCCCGCGCTCATCCGCAAGATGATCGAGGCGGAGGAGAACGGCGACGGCAGCGTCGTGCTTTGGGGGGACGGCTCGCCCAGTCGTGAGTTCCTCTACGTGGACGACTGCGCCGAGGCGCTCGTGCTCGCGCTCGAGCGCTACGACAAGCCCGACCCGGTGAACATCGGCGCCGGCTTCGAGATCACGATCAGGGACCTCGCCGAGCTGGTGCGCGAGATCACCGGCTTCGACGGCGAGATCGAATGGGACACCTCCAAGCCCGGCGGGCAGCCGCGGCGGATGCTCGACACCTCGCGCGCCGAGCGCGAGTTCGGCTTCAAGGCGATGACCGGCTTCCGAGAGGGTCTCCAGAAGACGGTCGACTGGTTCCGCAAGAACCGCGACTGGGTCGCGGAGGATGAGCGGCGGCGCAAGGAGTCCGAGCGACGGGCCATGGCGGCGGCCGGCCTGCTCACGGGCTCACCCTGACGGGCCCGCGGGTTATCCTTCGCGCGGCGCAACCCTCGCCTGGCAGGCCGGTTGAACTGGCGGGAAGACGCCCAGCGCCGCTTGCTCAGCCCACCATGCGGAAGAGCTATCTAGCCATCATCCCGGCTCTCAACGAGGAGCACACGATCGCGTCCGTGATCGACGGCGTCCGGCTGCACGCGCCGCAGTTCGACGTCGTGGTGATAGACGACGGCTCGAGCGACCGCACAAGGGAGGTCTCCGAGGCGGCGGGCGCGCCGGTGATCCGGCATCCGTTCAACCTCGGCATCGGCGGCGCGGTTCAGTCCGGATTCAGCTACGCGCAGGAGAACGGCTACGACTTCATGGTGCAGGTCGACGGCGACGGGCAGCACGATCCAGCCGAGGTCGCCAAGCTGATCGACCGGATGGCGCAAAACGGCGTGGACATGGTCTGCGGCTCGCGCTTCATGGAGAAGACCGGCTACGCGGCGCCGCGCGCGCGGCGCACCGGCATTCGGATCTTCTCCGCGATCCTGTCGAGGATCGTCGGCCAGCAGGTCACTGACCCAACCTCGGGCTTCCGGCTCTTCAACCGTCGCGCGATCGGGTTGTTCGCGCGCGACTACCCGCACGACTATCCCGAGGTCGAGGCGGTCCTGATGCTGCACTTCCATCAGCTGCGGATGTGCGAGGTTCCGGTGACGATGTACCAGCGCGGCGGCGGTGTGTCGTCGATCAGCACTGGGAAGTCGGCCTACTACATGATCAAGGTGCTGATGGCGATCGTGGTCGGACTCGTGCGCGCTCGTCCGGTCGTCGAACCCGGTGACGAGCCCCCGGTCGCCGCGGCGCACGGAATCTGATGGGCACGCGCATCCAGATCGTCTCGATCGTGGCGACGGTCGCGCTGTTCGTGATCGTGTTCGAGCTGGTGCGGCGGCGCCGGCTTCAGGAGCGCTATGCGCTGCTCTGGCTGTTCGCCGCGGTCGTGCTGTTCGGGCTCGCCGCTTGGCAGGGCCTCCTGTCGAAGATCGCGAGCGCGGTCGGCATCTTCTACCCGCCGTCGGCACTGTTCGTGATCGCCTTCGGCTTCATCCTCGTGCTGCTGCTGCACTTCTCGGTGGCCGTGTCGCGATTGTCCGACCAGACCAAGGTGCTGGCGCAGCGCCTGGCGCTCACGGAGAAGCGACTGAGGGACCTGGAGGCCGGCGCGGAGCCAGAGGTGCGCGAGGAGGAACGCGCGCCCGAGACGGTCGGCCGCGCGCCTACGCCGTAGCGGCGCGGCGGCGGACGACCGACGTCAGCAGACGCCATTCGTCCGGCCACGCCACGCGGGTCGCCACTACGGCGAGTGCCACCGCCAGCGCGGCCGCCGGCACCACCACTGCTGCGTCGTAGCCGAGAGCCAGCACGAGCGCAACCGACGGCGCAAAAGCAACCGCCATCGCACCAACCGCACGGCCGGTGTCGGCCGCCATGTGGCGCACCACGCGTCGCGCGTCCGCGGCGAACGCCAAGTGAAGTTGAGCGGCGGTGGCGGCCAGCACCACGAGCGACTGCGCGAGCGCGATGCCCCTGATGCCCCACGCCTCGCGCCCGGCGATCGCCAGCGGGACGAGCAGCAGCACCTGCGCCACCCCAATCAGCGCGAGCTCCCGGAGCCGCGCGCGGGCGAGCAGCTCCACGACCGCGAACGTGCCGGCCGCGGTGCCGAGCACCCATCCCGACAGAAGCAGCAGTGTCTCCACGAGGCGCACGGTGTCGTCGTGACCGAAGGCGCCGCCCAGCACGAACTCGAGGACCGGCTGGCCCACGAGCGCGGCAACCGCCAGCACCGGCGTCACCACGACGACGGTCACGCGGTAGGTCGCCATCGCGCTCTGGGCCATCACCTGCTCGGAGCGCGCCTCGGAAGAGAGCAGCCGCGGGCTGCGCACCATCGCCGCCGAGGTGGCGGTCATCGCCACCAGGATCGCCGCGCTGAAGTACGCGTACGCGTAGAGCGTCGCCTCCCCTGAGCCCGCGCGTGAGGCGACGGCCACGCAGATCACGTAGCCGAGGTTCAGCGCCACGAAGGTCGCGGACGCGAGCGAGAGGTCGCGCACCTCGCGCGCAATGGATCCAGCGCCGCCGGGGCTCGCGGCTGGCCGGCCGCCCGATTCCTGCAGAAACGCCCAGCCGAGGATCACCGCGAGCATCACGCCTGCCACGTCGAGGCCTATCGCAACGGCTTCGATGCCCACCGAGCTTTCAAGCGCAAGGAACACGGCGACGCTGACGAGCCCGGTCACGAGGTAGCTGACGCCGATCAGCACGAAGCGCCCGCGGGTCGCGAGGATGGCCGCGAGCATCGAGCCGAACAGCTGCCCGGCCACAGCGATCCAGAGCAGCCGAAGTGAGTGAGCGGCCACGTGCCCCGGATCCGACCTCACGAGCACGGAGGCGACCGGGCCGGCGAGCAGCACCATCGGCACCGCCGCCACGAGCACGATCGCGCCGACGGCGGCGAGCAGGCGCGCGGTCGCTGCAGGGTCGCCGGCGTCGGTGAGCTTGGGGAGCGCCGTGATCCTGAACGTCTGCCCGAAGATGATCAGCACGGTGGCGACTCCGTAGGCAGCGAAGAAGGCGTCGGTGCGTCCCGACTTGCCGAAGATGTGGGCGATCAGGAGCGCGAGGACGCCGCCCATAACCATCGCCGACGCCTGCCCCAGCGAGATGATCGCGGTGTGACGGGCGTCGTCGGAGGCGGGCGGGCCGGTGGTGGGCGCGGCAGCGCGCGGCACCTCGTCGGCCGGCACGACGCCGGTCTCGCGCGGTGGGACGGTCACGCGCCGCGCTCGCGGAGGTAGCGCATCCCGCGGTACACGGCGGGAATCAGCCGGCTGATCACCACGTTCGCTCCGACGGCCACGGGATGCCCGGCTCCGTGCTCACGCGCGTTTTCCGCATGCTCCACGAACTGCGTCTCGAAGCCCGACATGCTCAGCGAGCCGGGCGCCATCCGGAACGCCGCGATCTCCTCGTCGATGAACAGCGGCCGCCAGCCCTGGCGGCCGAGCCGCAGCCAGAAGTCGTAATCCATCGAGTACCGGAAGCGCTCGTCGAACATGCCCACTCGGTCGAACGCCTCGCGCCGGACGAAAGTCCCGGGCGCCGAGACGAAGTTCTGCACGAGGTGCAGCGGGAACGACCAGCGCCGGAGGAAGAAGTCCTTGTAGGCGGTCACTGCCGTGCGGATCTCGTTGCCGTTGCCGTCGATGATCGGACAGCGGCCGAAGCCCCACATCGCCTCAGGGTGCCGGGCGAACTCCTCGCCGACACGTCGAAGTGCACCCGGCAGATACACGTCGTCGGCGTTCAGCCAGCCGACGAGCTCGCCTGTGGCCATGCGCACGCCCTTGTTCATCGCGTCACTCAGGCCGCGGTCGGGCTCGGAGATGAAGCGGACGCCCTCGGCGCGCTCGAGGATCTCGACCGTGCCGTCGTTGGAGCCGCCGTCGACAACGATGTGCTCGAGCTTGGGATAGCCCTGTGAGCGCACACTTTCGAGCGCGGTCTCGAGGGTCCCCGCCGCGTTCAGGCACGGCGTGACGATGGACAGCGACGGGACGTCCATGAGCGCTGTTGTACTTTAGGCGGCCCTATGGCAGGGAAGAAGGCGCTCATAACCGGCATCACGGGGCAGGACGGCTCCTACCTCGCGGAGCTTCTGCTCGACAAGGGCTATGAGGTCCACGGCATTGTGCGCCGCTCGTCGAGCTTCAACACGGACCGGATCGACCACCTCTACCGGGATCCGCACGAGCAGGGCGTGCGCCTCTTCAACCACTACGGCGACCTTGCCGATTCGGTGGCGCTCACCAAGCTGCTCTACGAGCTTCAGCCCGACGAGATCTACCACCTCGGCGCCCAGAGCCACGTGCGCGTGAGCTTCGACATCCCCGAGTACACAGCCGACATCGTCGGGCTTGGAACGATCCGCATGCTCGAGGCGATCCGCGAGGCCGAGGTGAAGACGCGCTTCTATCAGGCGTCCTCCTCCGAGATGTACGGGAAGGTGCAGGAGGTCCCGCAGACCGAGACCACGCCGTTCTACCCGCGATCGCCGTACGCCGTCGCGAAGGTCGCGGCGTTCTGGGCGACGGTCAACTACCGCGAGTCCTACGGGATGCACGCGAGCAACGGGATCCTCCACAACCACGAGTCGCCGCGCCGCGGAGAGACGTTCGTCACCCGCAAGATCACCCGGGCCGTCGCTCGGATCAAGCACGGACTCCAGGACAAGCTCTACATGGGCAATCTCGACGCCAAGCGCGACTGGGGGTATGCGAAGGACTATGTCGAGGCGATGTGGCTCATGCTCCAGCAGGACGAGCCGGACGACTACGTAATCGCCACGGGGCAGACCCACAGCGTGCGCGAGTTTCTCGAGGAGGCGTTTGGCTACGCCGACCTCGACTACCGGGACTACGTCGAGATCGACGCCCGCTACTTCCGTCCCGCTGAGGTGGACCTCCTGCTCGGAGACCCGACGAAGGCCAAGGACAAGCTCGGCTGGGAGCCGCGCGTGACCTTCAAGGAGCTCGTGAAGCTCATGGTCGAATCCGACATGGAAGAGGTGCGCGCCCAGCTCGAGGGCGGCGCGGCGGCCGTCCGCCGCTAACCGGCCTGTCACACTGCCGCCGGACGCGTTGGCTGTAGAAGCTCCAGCACGGGAGGAGGCTCAGCCGCGCCCTCGAGGCGGGCTCCTGGCGCGGGCCCGCGCACGCGTGCCGGCGCCGCTGGCGTTGCTGCTCGCGGTCGTGGCGCTGTTCTGCCTCGCCTGGGTCCTGATCGTCCCGGCTGGCCAGGTCCCCGACGAGGAGATGCACCTCCAGTACGCGCTCACGCTCGCGGAGCGCGGCGAGCTGCCCGGACACGGACCCAACGGGTTCTCGACGCAGCAGTGGACCGCCGAGGTCGCCACAAACTGGGAGCGCATGCCCGGGGCGCCGGAGCGAAAGCCGCCCTGGACGAACGGCGAGTACGAGAAATGGAAGGCCGCCGACGCCGCACTGCCGCCCGGATCGAAGAGCAACGGCGGCGGCTACATCTGGCAGGGCGACAACCCGCCGCTCTACTACGGCTACGAGGCGGCCGCGTATCACGCCTCGCCCGGGCGTGGCTTCTTCGACCGCCTGTACTTCATGAGGGTGATGTCGGCGCTCTGGGTCCTCGTGACCGCCACCGGCGCGTGGCTGCTCGCCGGCGAGATCTTCGGGCGTGACCGGCCGCTTCAGCTTGTCGCCGCCGGGTTCGCGGGCCTGCTTCCGATGGTCGACTTCGTCAGCTCGGGGGTGAACCCCGACGCGATGCTCTACGCGTTCTGGAGCGTCGCGTTCTGGCTGGGAGCCAGGATCCTGCGGCGTGGCCTCACCGTGCGCGACGGCGTGGCCCTCTGTGCTCTGGTGGGCGTGGCGTTCGCGGAGAAGTCGACGAGCATTGCGCTCATCCCGCCGATGCTGCTCGCGCTGGCGGTCGGCTGGCGACGACTCTCGCGGACTCGCCCGCAAGCGCGCCGGGTCGCGACTGTCGCGGTGCTGGTGTCGCTTGCGGCCTTCGCGGTCCCAGCTGGCGCCTGGGTGGTGACCGCCAAGGCACTCGACCGTCCGATCACGAATCGCGCGCCGCATTACGTCGGCAAGCCGGCTCCTCAACTCACCTCTATCCAAACGGACCGCCAGTTCCTGAGCTACGTCTGGCAGTTCTATCTGCCGCGCCTGCCGTTCATGCAACCCATCCCGCTCCTAGGCTCGGGCGGCGACAAGCTGTACCGCGTCTGGGTCTCCCAGGTGTGGGGCAACTTCGGCTGGCAGGAGGTGAACTTCCCGCCCTGGGCGTACAAGGGCTTCGCCGCGCTGTCCGTGCTGCTGCTCGCCGGGGGTGCGGCAGCGGCACTGCGCGCGCGAAGGCGCGGCCACTTCGACCTCGCGATCGCCGCCTACTTCGCGCTCGCGATCGTGAGCCTGCTCTTCCTCCTGCACTGGGCGGAGTACACGATCATGAGCCTCGAGGGGATCGCCTTCAATCAGGGCCGCTACCTGCTGCCGCTCGTGGCGCTGGGAGGAGTGGTCGTCGCGGCCTGCGTGTCGCTCCTGCGACCTTCGCTACGCACGCCCGCGACCGGTGTCGTGCTGGGTTCGCTGGTGGTGCTCCAGCTCTTCTCGCTCGGCCTCGTCGTGGAGCGTTACTTTGTCTAGGCGGCTGCTCGTTCCCGGCGTCGTGGTCGCGGTGGTCGCCGCCGGCGTGCTCGCGCTCGTGCTCGTCGCAGCCGGTAACGAGCAGCACATCGCCTATCCGCTCGGCTTTGGCGACGAGGGCGTTTCGGCGCAGATCGCGCCGGGAGCGCACGCGTGCCAGCAGGGAGCAGCCCACGTTCCAACCTCGGCCGACGGCGTGCGACTCACACTCGGCCAACCCGGATCGACGCCGCCGGTGCGCGTGACGGTGTTCGGCGCCGACCGACGCGTGCTGGGTCGGGGCGACATCCGCGGCGGCTACCCGCCGGGCACCCGGCAGGTCGCTCGCGTCGGCGCACTGCCCGTCGGCCAGGACCTACTCGTCTGCGTCGAGAACCTGGGGAGCGCACCGGCGGTGGTGATGGGCGAAGGGCCGAACATGGACGTCGCCTACATGCGCACACGCCCGCGAAGCACGCTCGACCTGCTCGGCACGGCGTTCGATCGCGCCTCGCTGTTCCGCCCGGAGTGGATCGGGGCCTGGCCCTTCTGGGTGCTGGCAGGCGCGCTCGTCCTGGTCGCGCCGCTGCTCCTGGCGCGCGCGCTCGCTCGCGCCGAGCGCGAAGATCTAGCCGGCGACGACCTCGATCCAGTCGGCCCGCCGCGCGCATAGCGAGCGGGCTGCGGCGGGCGCGACGCGCTCCAAGCGCTCCGGCGCCACGGGCTCGAGGAAGAAGGTGTCGTAGGCCTCGTCACGGCCGTTGCCGGGTGCGAGCCCGCCGCCGGCGCGGACGAGCTGAACCTGGTGGCTGCCTGCTCCGAGGTTCAGCAGGCCCAGGTAGGCCATCTGCTGTGGCGTTTGAATTCCGTTCGCGTGGCCCACAGTGCGGCCGTCCACCCGCACGTCCACGCCGCGGCCGAACGTGCCACGAAGCCAAACGCGGTAGGCGCCGGCGCTCGTGGTCAGCGAACCGCTCGCGGTCCCCGGCGTCTGCGGACCCACTCGCCCGTCGGCGCCGACCGGCCAACCGCGCGGCAGCTGCATCTGCTTCACCGGCAGGGACACGACCGGCGGCCGCACGGCGGCGACGAGCGACGAGCCCGCCGAGCGCGCCTGCGACGCGAGCGCGCGCACGTCGCGGCACGCGGGCCGGGCCGTGGAGTCGGTCGCATTGCCGAGCGGCAAGTGCGCGCTCGGCAGGCCGGCGGCGCCCCCGGGGCGCTGCCACACCTCGAAGTAGCGGCCCTGGAACACGCGCGTGTACGGCGCGGGCGGCCTGCTCGCCACCGGCGAGCGGCGCATCACGATCACCGGGAAGCGGAGCACGTACGGGAGCTTCATCTCGTCGAGGTCGTGGTACTGCGCGTACGAGCCGGCCGCCGGGTCGCGCAGCTCGGGCGGATAGGGGCTGAAGCCGTCGCCGGCGGTGTTCACCCGCATGCCGCGCAGGTAATGCTTGCCGTACTCCTCGAACTCGTTGTAGAGCGTCGGCCCGCGGCCGCTGAAGCGCTCGCCCACCTTCTTCAGCTCGCTCAGCCGCGCGTTCGGCGCGAGGTACATGTCGTGGTAGGCGAGCGCGTCGGACACGAACACGCCGCTGATCACCGCCGCGGCCAGCACGGTCGCCTCGATGCCGTGACCGCCACGACCCAGCAGCCAGGCGCCGGTGAGAGCGGTGAGCAGGACGGCCGGCGAGAGGAGCAGAAGCAGCTTGGCGTCGATCCAGGGGCTGCCGGGGACGACGAGCCAGGCGAGGAACGCGGCGGCGAGGAGCAGCAAGAGCGCGTACGACCCGCGCCGGACGAGCTGCGCCACACCGAACAGCGTGAGCACCGCGACGACGCCGATCAGCGAGTACGTGAGCCCCGGGTGGTGCGTGAAGAGCCGGAAGTCGCCCACGAGCCAGATGCCCGCGGCCTGCGCGGACTTCAGCGGGCCAATCAGGTTGCCGAGCCGCGTGGAGGCGTCGCTGCTGTTGACGAGGTTCGTGCCCTGCGAATAGAAGTCGACGGCTTTGAGCATCGCCGGGATGGACGCCACGCCCGTGGCCACGCCGAGCGCCAGCGTCGGCTTCACCAGCGAGCGCAGCGAGGCGCCCTGCACCACCGCGGCGCCGGCCGCAAGCAGGAACATCAGGCCGAACCACGGCAGCCCGCCCGCGCTGTAGATGCCGAACGCTGCCGCGATCGTGATGCCGAGCGGCACCGCCAGGCGCAGCGTGCGCTCTGCGTCGAAGAACATGAGCGTTAAGGCGGCGCCGAGCAGGGTCAGCACCACCATCGCGAGCTCCTTGGTCGCGCCCTCGAGCGAGTACGAGAACACGAGGTATGCGCTCAGCGCGACCACCGACGAGAGCGCCGCGAGCGCGCGCGGCATGCCGATCCGCCCGAGCAGGTACATCGCGGGGCCGACGCCGAGGGCGATCGTGGCAGCCAGGAAAGGCTGGTAGATCGCGGCGAGGTCCGTGCCGGTCAGCCAGCGCAGCGAGGCGAGCTCGAGGTGGAGGTCGATCGGATAGCCGGTCGGGATCAGGGCCTGCGTGACGCCCGCGTAGGTGGACGGCGGCTCGAACACGTGCGTGCTGCCGTGCTTCGCCACGTAGTCGATCAGCGTGAAGTGCACCGACGTGTCGCCGAGGAAGGCGTAGCCGCCGAAGGTGAGGTCGCCGGACAGCACGACGGGCGCGATGTAGATGCCGAACACGGCGAGCATGCCGAGCGTGAGCCAGCGCCCCGGAAGCGCCGCGGGCACGCGGTCCCAGCCGAGCACGAGACCGGCGACGGTCGCGACGGCGAGCACGACGCCGCCCCAGGCCTGGCCCAGCCCCAGCGCGAACGGGAACGACAGCAGCACGAGCGAAGCCGCGAATCCGAGTGGGAGAGTGAGGCCAGCGGGCAGCCGCACGCCGCTCAGCCGCGAGACGCCGAGGCCCACGCCGAGCGAGGTGACAGCCACCAGCAGCGGCAGCAGCAGCCAGGCGACCAGGTAGTCCATCAAGCAGGCTGCGCCGCGGCCTCGGCGGGCACGCGCGGGTTCGCGAGGAACTCGCGCAGCGCCGACTCGACCTGGTCGCCCGCGCGCTCCCACGTGCGCGTCTCCACGAACTCGCGCGCGCGGCGCGCCATCGCCGCTGCGTGCTCAGGGTCGTCGAGCACCTGCTCGAGCGCGTCGGCGATCGAGTCGGGCTGCTTCTCGGCGAGCATCACGAGGTCGCCCGAGCCGCCGAGTGCGCTCGACACGTTCTCGCCCTCGAGCTCCACGACGGGTAGGCCGCTGGCCATCATCTCCTGCGCCACCAGCGAGTGGGTGGTGAGCGAGAAGACCACGCCGGCGCTCGCGCGGCGGTAGAGCGCGGCCAGCTCGGCCGGCGGACGGACGCCGAGGTCGAGAACCGGGATCGGCGAGCTCAGCTTCGTGTTCGAGCCGAACAGCACCGGCCGGATCCCCGGACGGCGCTCAACCAGGGTGGCGAGCCCCATGAGCGCGAGGTCGACCGCACGCCGCTCGGTTTCGCGCCGCGCGTAGACGGCGATCACTCCCGGCTCGCGTCCCTCGGGCCCGGCGAACTCGTAGGTGTCGAGGTCGGTGCCGCACTCGAACCAGCGCGCCTCGAGCCCCCACTTGTTCGTGAGGATGTCGGCCATCCAGGGCGTGTAGGCCACGCAGCGGTAGCCCATGCGGTAGGTCTCCTCGACCAGGATCGACTCGGTCGAGGTCGGGTAGAACTGCGGCTCGTCGTCCTGCACGAGGTAGACCTTCTCGAGGCAGCGCGGCAGGTCGCGCACCGGATACGCCGTCCACCAGTTGGTGGCCACGCAGACGTCGGCGGAGTCGAAGTCGTCGAGCCCGTAGAACACCTCCGCCTCGACCGGGATGAACTTCTCGCGGATCTCCTCGCGCAGCACGCGCCCGTTCTTGCGCTTCTCGCGCCCGAACGGGTCGAACACGTAGATCACGCACTTGTGCCCGCGCAGCTCGAGCTGGCGGATCAGCCGGAAGATCGTGGTGTGGCCGCCCGAGCCGACGAGCCAGTTCGGAACCACCCACGCCACTGTCATCGGGCCGGTGTGGCGGCCGGCGTGCGGCTCGAGGGTGATCGGCCGCGGCGGGAAGCGCTTGCGCACGAACTCCCAGGTCCAGTCCGGCGTGACCTTGACCTTCCTCATGCCTGGCTTCGGCTCGTCGAGGAGCGGACTCGCGGGCACGTCATACGGCACGAACGTATCGCGCCCTTCGAGCGACAGGCGGCGCCGTAGCCCGCGCGGCACGCGGTCGGCGCGCGAGCCGGCGATCGCGCCCGCGGTGCGGATCGTGTGGTGGCGCAGCGACACGGCCAGCGGCTTCACGAGGCCGCGGCCGCTCAGGCCCTGCTCGCGCAGCCAGCGCTTGTCCGCGCCGGCGAGCCCGCGCACCGCCCACAGCGAGTGTTTGAGACCGGCCGGCTCCTTGTGCTGCAGCACCTCGCGGAGCGAGCGGAACTCGTCGAAGTAGCGGCGCAGGAACTGGCCCGGCGGGTAGTCGTGCGAGTGCAGCACGCGCGCCTCGGGATGGAACACCTTCGCGAAGCCTGCCTCGATCAGCTCGCGCCCGAGCAGCTGGTCCTCGGCGTAGGGGACCTCGCGGTAGGGCACCTTCTCCCAGGCCCAGCGCGCCACCGCGCCGTTCACGTCGGAGAAGAAGGTCCAGCGGCCCGGGAACTTCCGGTACTCCGCCAGCTCTGCCGGCGTGCGCGTCAGTCGCTGCACGTCGATCTCGGTGCCGCCGCCCCATGTTGCGAAGTGGCGCTCCATCTCCGACTTGATCATGTGGCTCGCGTCCGGGCGCGCGTCGTGGGGGCCGAACACCGCCGCCACGTCGTCGGCCACTTCGAAGCCCTCGAGCAGGGCGTGCAGCCAGCGGTCGCTCGCGGGCGTCGCGTCCTGGGTGATGAAGGCGACGTGATCGCCCTTCGCCAGCGACATCATCCAGTTGCGCGTGCCCCCGTGCGAGAAGTCCTTCTTGTCGATGCGGTGCACGGTCGCGCCGTGGCGCTCGGCGATCTCGACCGATCCGTCCGTGGAGCCGGAGTCGACGATCAGGATCTCCACCTCGCGGTCCACGCGCTGAGCGCGGAGCGCGGTCAGCACCTCTTCGAGGTAGCGAGCCCCGTTCAGCACGGGAATCGCGACCGTGACCCAGCCGTTCACGAGTCGAGATCGAGGCGGCGCTTGACCTTGTGCCAGATCGTCTTGGCGAAGCGCAGCGGCCGGGTTACCTTCCAGGAGGCGGAGGTCTCCACGCGGTACACCTCGCGCTTCGCGGCCTCCACCTCGCGGGCGTCGGCCTTCAGCGCCTGCAGCTCCTCCCAGAGCCGGTTGCGCTCGCGGAGCGACTCCTCGAGCGCGGCCTCGGCGTCGCGCGCGCGTCGCTCCCAGTCGGTCGTGATGCCGGTCTCGGTGCTCATCGCGGGCTCAGCATAGGAGTCACAACTCCTCCGCGATGCGCGGCGCCTCGCGGTTGAAGATCCAGAAGCCGAGCACGAACAGGCCGAAGGTGATCGCGATCGGGATCAGCAGCCGGGGCGCACCGCCGATCGCCTGCGCGGCGGACGGGGCAGTCGGGTCGATCACGGAGTGGCGCACTTGCTGGATCACGGCGGCGAGCGGGTTGCACATCGCCAGGTGCTGGTCGGTCGCGTTCGGCAGCTTCTCGACCGGATAGATCACCGGCGAGGCGTAGAAGAGCAACTGCAGGCCTACCTCCCAGATCGGCCGCACGTCGCGGTAACGGACGTAGAGCGCCGAGAGCGCCATGCCGATGCCGGTTGCGAACACGCCGAGGAAGGCGAGTAGGAACGGCAGCTCGAGCCAGCTCCAGCGGATGTCCACTCCGCTCGCGATCGCGAAGATGAAGACGGCGATCAGGTTGAGCGCGAGGTTCAGGTAGGCGGTGACGATTACCGACAGGGGGATCACGATGCGCGGGAACTGGATCTTTCGGACCAGCCCCTCACGGTCAACGACCGCGCTCACGCAGCCGCCCGTCGCCTCGGCTACGAACGTGTAGAGCACGATGCCCGTCAGCAGTACGACTGGGTAGAACTGGACGTCGCTGCCGAGCCGCACGACATGCGTGAACACCACGTACAGCACGCCGAACAACAGCAGCGGGCGCACCAGCTGCCACAGGTAGCCGAGCACCGAGCCGAAGAACTTCAGCTTGAAGTCGGTGAAGGCGAGCGTCCAGGTGAGGCTCAGCAGGCGGCCGCGGCCGCCCGAAAGCGCGGACGGCCCCTTGATCGGCCTTCCGAAGTGCGCGGCCTGGGTCGTCACGCCGGCGACTCCTCGGGCGCGCGCACCGGTCGACGGATGTCGATCTCGTGGGGCAGGTCCACGATCCCGCCGCTGTTGCGCGTGCCTGTCGAGACCATCGACGCGGCCGGGTCGAGCTGCGCGAGGACCATCGCGCCGCTGCCGGGGCGGGCCACCTGGAAGTTCGCGGTGTAGCGGCCAGGCACGAGCTGGTTCTCGAAGGTCACGCCCAGGACTGCCTCGTCGCCAGCGCGGAACTGGCCCGTGTTCTCGTCCACCCACGTCGTTGACGTCGCGAACACCTTGTGCCCGTGCTCGTTCGAGAGCCCCAGGACGAAGACCGGGTCGCGCACCTCGGTGTTGAAGCGCACGCGCGCCCGGAATGTGGCGGGACGGCCCTGCGGCAGGTACTCGTGGCGGTCGCCGTGCTCTTCCTCGAACCAGGCGTCGAGGATGTCGGCGTCGTACTCGGAGACCGGCTGCCCGCCCGGCGCCGCCGCGAGCGCGTTGCCGGGGAAATTCACGCTGATGTAGCGGTCGGCGACCTCGCCCGGGTCGCCGATCGTGACGAGCTCGCCGCGCTCGACCAGCATCGCGCGGTGGCAGAAGCGCGTGACGGCCGGCATGTCGTGGGTAACGAACAGGATCGTCTTGCGCTCTTCGCGGAGGCGGCGGAACTCGTCGAAGCACTTCTGCTGGAAGGCGGCGTCGCCGACGGCAAGCACCTCGTCGATCAGCAGGATGTCGGCGTCCACCTGGATCATCACCGAGAACGCGAGGCGCACCTGCATGCCCGACGAGTAGTTCTTCAGCTTCAGCTCCTCGAACTCGTGGAGCTCGGCGAAGTCGAGCACGCGGTCAACGCGCTCACGCGCCTCCGCCGGCGAGAGCCCGAGCATCACTCCGTTGAGGACGATGTTGTCGCGCGCGGCCAGGTCCGGGTTGAACCCCACTCCGAGTTCGATGAAGGTCGCCACGCGGCCGTTCACGTAGATCACGCCGCTGTCGACCGCGTAGATGCCGGCCAGACACTTGAGGAGTGTGCTCTTGCCCGAGCCGTTTCGCCCGACGATGCCGAAGAACTCGCCTGGCTGCACGGCGAAGCTGACGTCCCGCAGCGCCTGCAGGTCGTCGTGTGTTGCCCGCCTGAACGGGTGGAGCGCCCGCTCCTTGAGCGTGTGGACGCGCTCGTGCGGGATTCTGAACCGCTTCGAGACGCTGTCGACGAAGACTGCGGGCGCGTTGTCCTGAGAGGGACTCACGCAGGCACAATCTAGCGTTGGAGGCGGGCCGTACCGCCCGGTACGGTGGGTCGCGTGACGCCCGAAGCCACGGTCGTAGTGCCGACCCACCACCATGGAGAACTCCTCCTGCGGTCCGTTGGTTGCGCTCTGGCCCAGACAGTCGGCGATCTCGAGGTCCTGATCGTCGGGGACGGCGCGACCGAGGAGACGCGTGAGGCGGCGCTTCAGCTCGAACGCTCCGATGCGCGCGTGCGCTTCTTCGACAACCCGAAGGGGCCGCGGCTCGGCGAGGTCCATCGCGCCGCGGCGCTCGAGCAGGCGCAGGGTCGGCTCGTGTTCTACCTCTCCGACGACGACCTTTGGATGCCTGACCACGTGGAGCGGATGACCGCCGCGCTCGACGCTGCGCACGCCGACTTCGTTCACGCGCCACCGGTTTGGGTCATGCCGGACGGTGAGCTTCTCGTCTGGCTCGTGGACCTGGCGCAGCCGTGGTTCAGGGAGCTCGCGCTGCGCGAGAGCCGCATACCGCTCTCGTCAGGCGCTCACACGCTCGCGGCGTACCGGCGGCTGCCGGTCGGCTGGAACACCACGCCGGAAGGCCAGTACGTGGACTTCATGATGTGGCGCCGCTTCCTTGAGCAGCGCGACATGACCTTCGCCGTCAGTCGCACGCACACGGTCATGCACTTCCCAGGCTCCGTGCGCGAGGGCATCTCGAACGCCGAGCGCGCGGATGAGCTCGACGACTGGCTTCCCGCCACACGTGATCTCGCGGCGCGGGCCGCCTACCTGGAGCAGCTCGCGGCGCACCTCCACGAGCGGGCGAACTGGCTCGACTCGCACGCCGGCGAGCTCGAGAGCTGGGCTCAGAACCGCAGCCAGGTCGTGGACCTGCGCAACGAGCAGCTCTCGCAGGCCGAGCGCGAGCGCCAGCGCCTCGAAGAGGTGATCCGAGCGATGAAGAGCTCGCGCCGCTGGCGGGCGGGCGAGCGGCTGCGCCGGCTCAGCCGTCCCTGAGCGCCCAGTCGAACGGGATCTCGCCGCTGTGCGGGTCGACCCGGTTCTTGTCCGGATTGACGTGGTCGTAGGGGCGCGTGGGGAAGTTGATGATCATCGCGTCGCTGTCGCCCCAGTTCTGGTCGGCGTGCCAGACGCCGGGCGGGATGGCCAGCAGGCCGGGAGTGCGGTCCGTGAAGTGGAACTCCGATAAGGCGCCGTGGCTGGGCGACTCCAACCTGCCGTCGAGGAGCACGACTCGGATGTTGCCGCTTGCCACGTAGTAACGGTCGGTCTGGAGCTTGTGCATGCCCCAGCCCTTGATCCGGCGCGGCCGGATCGTGACCGAGTAGGCGTAGATAACGGGCTCGCGCCAGAAGGGACGCTCGAAGTTCATGACCTCCACGAGCGAGCCGCGGTGGTCGTCATGCACCACCAGCCGCTCGAGCTCAACGCCGTCTATGCCGGTACTCAGGCGCCGTCCCTGCGAGTCGACCGTTGGCGGGTCAGGCTGCCCCGCCGGGGAGACTGCTTCGCTGCTGATCAGCTCGCCCACGCTCCGATGCTACCCCCCGTCCCCGCGGTGCGGGCCTACAATCCCGCCTCCGTGCAGGCACCGGGAACATTGGGGCTGTCCGAGGAGCTGCGTCGGTTTGTCGAGGAGGCGCCGTACGAGCGGCGCACCATCGTCGAATTCGTCGGGCGCGCCGCGGGCTCCCTCCTGTCGGGCGCACGCGTACTCGACGTGGGCGCCGGTGACGCGCCCTACCGCGAGCTGTTCGAGCACGTCGACTACGTGACCACCGATTGGTCAGAGTCACCGCACGAGCAGGCACGTGAGGCCGATGTGATCGCCTCGGCGGAGCGCCTCCCGGTCGAGGATCAGAGCTTCGACGCACTGCTCTTCACGCAGGTTCTCGAGCACGTCGCGGACCCGCGTGCGGTGCTGGGCGAGGCGCACCGCGTGCTGAGGGCGGGCGGGCGGCTGTTCGTGACCGTGCCGCTTGTCTGGGAGCTGCACGAGCTGCCGTACGACTACTGGCGCTACACGCCGGCGAGCCTCGAAACCCTCGCCGCCGGCGCCGGTTTCACAGATGTGGACGTGCAGGCCCGAAACGACTGCTTCACCACGCTCGCCCAGCTGATGCTGAACGCCCGGCACGTGATGGGACGCGCCCCCGACGGGCTCGACTCCCGTAGGGACGAGGCGGCGGCGCTGCTCGAGGAGCTCGCCGCCAGGGTGGCGGAGCTCGCGCCGCTCGACGTGGAGGGCATCCTTCCGCTCGGCTTCTCGATGACCGCCAGGCGCGTATGACGCCAGGCGGGCGCAGGCCCGTCCTGTACCTCGCGCCTTGGGTGGACTACGGGGGAACGGACAAGGGCACGATCGACTGGTTCCGCTGGCTCGACCGCGACCGGTACGCTCCGTCGCTGATCGCCACCCAGCCGTCGCTCAACAGGCGCCTGTCCGAGGTGATCCCGTACGCGGAGGAGGTGTGGGCGCTGTCCGAGCTGATGCGTGGCAGCGACTTCCCCGGGGCGATCTTCGATTTCATCCACACGCGCGGGATCGACGTGGTCCACATCATGAACTCGCGCATGGGCTACGACCTGCTGCCCGACCTGGCGGCGCTGCCCAAGCCGCCCGCGGTCGTGGTGCAGCTGCACGTGGAGGAGCAGGACAAGTCCGGCTACGTGCGCTACGTGACCACGCGCTACGGCAACCTGGTGGACGCCTTCTCGGTCACCAGCGAGCACCTCGCCAATGCCGTCTCCGCCTACGACGTGCCGCGCGCCAAGACGCGTGTGATCTACACCGGCGTGGACGCCGAGCAGGAGTTCAACCCGGAGCGCGTGCGTCCGATCGACGGCATCGAGCAGGGGCCGGTGCACATCCTCTATCCCGGCCGGCTTGTGCCCCAGAAGGACCCCCTTCTGATGGTCGAGGTGATCGCGGCCCTTGCGGTCACGGGCTCGGACTTCCGCGTGCACGTGGTCGGCGAGGGCCAGCTCGAGCCAGCGGTACACGAAGCGGTTCGCGAGCGGGGCCTGGAGCGGTTCGTGCGCTTCTATCCGCCCACCAACGAGATCGCTCGCTGGTTCGCAGCCTGCGACCTGCTGCTGATGACGAGCGTGTTCGAAGGCGTGCCGTACGTGGTCTTCGAGGCGATGGCGATGGGGGTGCCGATCGTTGCGCCGGCACTGCCCGGCAACGCAGAGCTGATGGACGGCGAGGCGGGCGCGCTGATCGACCCGCGCGACGACGTGGGCGCCTACGTGCGCGCGCTCGCGGAGCTCGTGGGCGACGACGAGCGTCGTCGCGAGCTGGGGTGGCGCGCGCGACGGCGGGTGCAGGAGCGCTTCTCGCTCCAGCGCATGGCGGCCGACCACGCCGATCTCTACGACGAGCTACTTGCCGGGCGCGCCAAGCCCGCAAAGCCGGACGCGCCGGTGCGCCACGAGCTTCCGGAGCCGCTGCGCCTGCGCGGTAGGCCCTCGCGCGGCCAGCCGCCAGTGAGCGTGATCGTGCCGTGCTTCAACCACGGCCGGTACCTGCCGGAGTGCCTCGCCTCGATCCGCGAGCAGAGCTACGACGGCGAGATCCAGACGATCGTGGTGGACGACGGCTCCACCGATCCGGAGACCGTCGAGCTGCTCACCGAGCTCGAGCGCGGCGACGACGTCGAGGTGCTTCGCATGTCGGAGAACAGCGGGCCGAGCGCGGCGCGGAACGCAGCGCTCGAACGCGCATGCGGGCGCTTCGTGCTGCCAGTCGACGCCGACAACCTGCTCCTCCCCGAGGCGCTCGAGAAGGTGGTCGGGCAGCTGCAGAACGCCGGCGAGACAGTCGGCTACGTCTACCCGAGCCCTCAGTACTTCGGTAATCGGCTCGACTGGTTCCGCGCGCCCGAGTTCAACCTGCACCGGCTGCTCGACGGCAACTTCGCCGACACCTCGTCACTGCTCGACCGCCAGATCTTCGACGCGGGCTTCCGCTACCCGGAGGTTGGGCTTGGTCACGAGGACTGGGACTTCGCGCTAAGCCTCGCCGAACACGAGGTGAGCGGAGAGCCCGCGCGGGAGCGCACGCTTCTCTACCGAAAGCGCGGCTTCACCCGTTCCGATCTCGTGGAGTACGCGGCCGACGAGTTCAAGGAGCGCCTGCCCGAGCGCCACGGTGCCCTTTACGAGCGCGCGGCCGATGCGAAGTCCCGCTGGTCGCCCGCGCTGTCGATCGTGACGCTGCGTCCCGTGGATCCCGAGGGGGAGTCGCGCGGCCGTCTCGGCGCGCGCGTGTTCAGCCAATCGTGCAGCGACTTCGAGCTGATCGTCCGCTCCGACACGCTCTGGCCCGACCCGGGCAGCGGGCCGCACCTGCGTCGAATCCCGGCGCAACTGGCTCGCAGCGCGTCCGAGGCTCTTCAGACCGGTTGGCACGCCGCCCGCGGGCGCTACATGCTCGTCACGGCCGGGACCGGCAGCGAACTGCTCGCCGACCCCGCCTTCGTGGAGAAGGTTCTGCGCGTGTTCTCCTCAAACGCCGAGCTGCAGGCGATCGGGCTCACGGACGCCGGCGAGAAGGGGCGCTTCCCGCTCCGGCTGATCGAGCCGGGCGAAGGGATCGAGCCCGAGCCCCACGCCATCGTGTGGCGAGCGGACTGCGACGAGCTGATGCCGCCTGCCACCGCACTCCAGGAGGGCCGCGAGCTCGCGTCGCTCGCCACGGCGGTCTCCGGCCTGCTCGTGACCCAGTGGCGGCACGCACCGGCACCGCCGCGTTTCCGCCCCGACGCGACGGGCGGTGTGGCCCCATCGGTCCAGCGGCCGTCGAAGGGGCGCCCGAGCGAGGCGGAGGACCGCCGCTACCGGCTCGAGGCCGCGCCCGCGCTGCCGCGCGTGCCCGGTGGCGTGAGGCGCTGGTCGCTCAGTCCCACGTGGATGCCACCCGGGACGCTCCCACTCGTCAGGCATGCGAGCCGCGACGGCTTGCGCCGCATCGTGACCAGATCAGAGCTCTCGCCCCCCGGTTTCTCGCCCGAGTTCCACCTCGGCATGGCACACGCGGCGGCTGTACCCGGGACGGTGCGGCTGGAATGGAGTCCTGCCCCGGATTACGCGGCCGTGGCGATCGAGCGGCCGGAGGGCGACCCTGAATTCACGCTCGGCTACCTCGAGCTCGCCGCGTTCCCGCTGCTCCAGCCGCTGATCCTGGCCCGCCACGGCGCGAGCGGTCAGCACGTGGTCGTGGCCGGACACGGCGATCCACTGCTCGCTCACGTGGAGTCGCTTGGCACACTCGGGTTCGCGGAGTCCTGGCCGGTGTCGCCGCGGCGCATCCCGCACGCCCGGCTCGACTACGGGCTTCTTGGGCTCGTGCGCACGGTAGACCTCGATGCGCGGACGCACCGCTACGGCGTCGGCGCCGTGCCGCCGGGCACGGTTGCGGGCGAGCTCGGCTCGTTGCATATCCAGCCGGGCGACCAGTCGATCCCCGTGTGGCTGTCGGCCGACGGCGTGTTCTCCACCGACCGCTACACGCTTCCATCCCACGCGCCCGGCCGCAAGAGCGCCGCGAAGTGGGCCGTCGCGCCGCTCGCGTGGCGCGGCAGCGGACCGCTCGGTCCCCGTGTTCGCGCCGCCGTGCGCCGGGGACTGACTGCGGTCAGCGCGCTCTCGGGCGGGGCCCGTGCGGAGGCAGAGCGCCAGGGTGCGCCGGTCGGCTATCTGCATCCGCCCGACACCGCGGTCGAGTCCGTGCCGCTCTACTCGGCGTGGCTCCCTGTGACCGGGGATCAGCTGCTCACGTCACACCCGCTCGAGGCGGCCGACATGGGGTACGTGGAGACGACGCTGCTCGGCAGCCTCTTGGCGGCGGCGCCGATGACAGGGCGGCTGGGCGTGGAGGATGTCGGGGTGCCATGGGCGTCGCGCTTCGGCCACAATGCGCGGCGGTCGTGAGCGAGGAGGCCGACATTCAGGAGCGCGTGGACGACGCGCTGGCGGGTATCCGCAACGCCGTGCGGCGGCAGCTCGGCGTGGACCGGCCGCCCTCTGTGGAGGTCGAGATCGCGGCATTGCCACGCTTCTCCCCCGACCTTCCCGAAGAGCTCCATCCCGAGGAGCGCGCGCGCCTCGAGCGTGAGGCCGAGGAGCTCCAGCCGTGGCTCCAGGGCCCGTTCCTGCTGGGCGGTGATCTGCTCGTGGGCGGCGCGTGGAGGAACGACCAGCGCTGGCTCGGCCTGGCGGACCATGTGCCCAATTTGCAGGCGAAGCGCGTGCTCGACGTGGGCAGCAACGCGGGCTACGACCCCTTCATGTGGAACCTGCGCGGCGCCGAGTATGTCCTCGCCTGTGAGCCGTTTGAGTTCCATCGTCAGGCGCTCTTCCTCGAGTCGGTCTATCGCACTGGGATCGACTTCCAGCAGATCGGCTGGCAGGATCTAGACGCCGAGAAGCAGGGCCGGTTCGACCTGATTCATTGCCACGGCGTGCTCTACCACGAGCCGCATCCGATGCTGATGCTGAAGCGCCTGCGCGAGATGCTCGCGCCGGGCGGGACGATGCTGTTCGGCTCGATGATGCTGGCGTCGCCAGAGCTGTCCGAGTACGCGCGCTTCGTGCCGGGCGCGTACTACGGCGACGAGACGTGGTGGTGGGTGCCGGGCCGGCTGTGCATGCGCTGGATGCTCGAAGCCGCAGGCTTCGTGAGCGAGGAGGAGTTCGGGATCGCTAAGGGCCCACTGGGCGACTTCCCGACGATCAACGGCTACTTCAGTCTTGCGGGCGGGGAGCCGTCGCCGCTCATCGACGATCCGCTCGCGCTTAAGCCGTGACTTCGTCGAGGCAGGTCGTGACCGGGCGGTCAGCGCGCTCCGGCGGAGCGCTCGCTCAGGCGGCCGGCTGGCTCGCGAGCTGGCGCTGGACGGGCCTGGCCGCGCTCACACTCGCCTTCGTCGCGTACTACTGGCAAGTGATCTTCGCCGGCAAGCTGGTCTCGGCCGCGGATCTCGTGAACCTGTATTACCCGTACGCCGCGACCGCTGGCCCGGGCTTCCAGCCCCATAACCCCGCGCTCACCGACTCCGTCGTTTCACTCGCCCCGGCCATGACGTACGTACGCGACTCGGTGTGGTCCGGTCAACTGCCTCTGTGGAACCCGTACACCGAGTTCGGCATGCCCTTCTTCGCGCAAAGCCAGTGGGGCATTCTGTCGCCGCTTCAGCTGCCGTTCCTGGCGCCTCCGAAGCTGTTCGGGGTGGAGGTAGCGCAAACGCTGACCGGCATGCTCAAGGTCGCAGCGGCCGGATCGGGCGCCTATCTGCTGGCGCGTGCGTTGCGGTGCTCCAAGCCGGCCGCCGTGTTCGCGGGTATCGCGTGGATGCTTGGCGGCTACACGACTGCCTGGCTTTCGATGCCCGCGACGAGCGCCACTGTGATGCTGCCGTGGATCTGCCTCGGGGTCGAGGCGACGTTGCGATGGAGGCGGCCTTGGCTCGCGGCCGCAGGTCTAGCGAGCGTGATGGCGGTAGCGGTGTTCGGCGGCCACCCGGAGGCGCTGCTCAATGCGTTTTACGGAGTCGTGATCTACGGCGTGGTTCGGCTCCTCCAGAATCGGCGGCACATGCGCGGCCAGGTTCGCCTGCGCCTGGCGGCGATCGGCACGGCGATTGTGCTCGCGCTCGGCCTCGTTGCGGTGATCATCGTTCCAGCCGCCGAATTGCTTCATCACAGCGTCGATTCGACGCTCCGCGAGCTGCAGTACCGCGGCACGGCCATCGGCTGGAACAACGTGATCCAGGTCTTTGACCCGCATCACTTCAACGATCCGACACACACCGGGACTTTCTACAGCGCGTACTCGGCGCCTTGGTTCGCGGGTGTTGTGACCGCGCTCGCGGCCCTTGTTGCACTCGTATTCAGGGATCGACGGATTGTGCCCTTCGTCTTGATGTGCGTCTTGGCCCTTGGGATTGCAACGAACTCGTGGCCGTGGCAGCGCGTCGAGGACGCTATCCCCACGCTTGGCGGCGTTGCGAAGAGCGCTCCGCTCGTGCTCTGGGCGTTCGGCTTGTCCATGACTGGCGCGCTGGGCGTAGACCGCGTGCTTCGGTTCATCCGGGGCCGGTCAACCGTTCCGTGGCTCGCCCCGGCTGCGGGAGCGGCGCTATGCCTGGTGCTGTTCGTCGAGCTGTACTCGTGGGGCCATGACTACAACCCGCGAGTCCCGCGCAGCATGGTCGGAGTCCCGCGGCCCCCGGGGATCGATGCGATCCAGGCGGGACGCGGAGCGCCGCGCACCGTGTTTCTCGGCCACACCATGCCGTTTCTCCTGCCGATGCAGTTCGAGCGCCCAGACGCCCGCGGCTACGGACAACCCACTCGGCGGGACTACGACCTCTTCATGCGGCTCGCGGTCACGGACCTGCGCAGCGTCTTCAACCCGAGCGAACTCGGCTATCCGATCGCCAACATTAAGCCCCACCAACTCGCGGTGCTCCGGGCCGCGAATACTCGTTACGCCGCGTGGACCGACGGCCGGTGGAAGTTGCAGGGCTACGACCAGGTGAGCCAGGGACCACTCAACGTGGCGCAGACCAACAACGCCATGGGTCGTGCCTATCTGGTCTCAGACTACGTAACCGAACCGAAGCTCGAATCTGCGATCCAAACGGTCGCAGGCGAGTCGTTCGACCCTAATCGTCAAGTGGTGCTAGACGAGGATCCCGCGGGCGCCAGACCTGATCCGCTTCGCCGTACGCCGGGTCCGCCGCCGCAAGTTACGCATTACGAGAACAACCACGTGGTCGTACGCGCGAGACTCGCGCGACCCGGCCTCCTTGTGCTCTCGGATTCCGACTACCCCGGCTGGAGGGCAAGCGTGGATGGCAAGAGCGTCCGTATGTACCGGGCGAATGGTCTATTCAGAGCGGTGTCGCTGCCGGCCGGTGAACATGTCGTGCACTTCGACTTCCGGCCGGCGTCCGTGTACGTCGGCGCGGCGATCTCGCTCGTAAGCGTCCTGTTCATTATCGGCCTAGCGCTGTTCGGTAGGCGGCGCGAGCTCGAGCCGGCCGAAGATCGCGGCTAGCGCCGCGCCGGCGGGCGCCGCGAGCAGCAGCAGCATCGGGGCTCCGTAACGCGGCTCGGGCAAGTGGATGAGAAACGGCGCCGCGAGCACCAGGGACGCAGCCAGCACCAGCCGCGCTAGCGCGGTGCCGCGCAGGAGCCACAGCCCGCCGAGCGCCAGCACGAGCATGAACGCCTGCACGCCGAGCGACAGCCAATAGGGAATCTTCGTCGGCCGCCCGTACTGGGCGTGGTCGTCGAAAGCCTCGAGCCAGAGCTCGCGCTGCCAGAACGCGCTCGCCGAGAGCTGCTTCAGCGGGCGATGCTCCACGTTGTCGCGGAGCGTGTCGAACGCCTTGACCCGTCCCGACTGCGCCGCCGTGATATTCAGCGGCCCGTCCGCCATGTTCCCGGGCGTGTAGAAGTGGAGCGACCGCAAGTAGGCACCCTTCGGTCCGTCCGTGCGGTCAATCGGCAAGTGCACGCCCGCAGCGGCCACCCACTCAGCCCCGGGGTTGATGCCCACCGGCGCGGGCTTGTGGAGCTCCGAGAAGTTGCGGGCGATCCAGGGCGCGTAGAGCGCGACCACGGGGAGGACCACTGCCGCGGCGGCGAGCGCACGCACACGCGGGCGGTGCACCAGGAGCGGGGCCGCTACGACGATCACTCCGAGCCCGAGCAGGAGGTTTGGGCGCACGAGTGCGGCGGCGGCGGCGAACGCGCCCGCTCCGGCGAACCACCAAAGCTGGCGACGAGCGCCTCGTCCCCAGAGCAGGCAGAAGCAGGCGGCGGCGAACAGGCTTGCGGCGAGGGCGTCCGGGAGCAGCAGCGCCGGCAGCATCACGAGCGGCGGAAGCAGCGCGAGTAAGGCCGCCGTGGCGCGGCCCGCCGTGAGGCCGCAGAAGCGCGCTGCCAGCAGCGCCACGAGCAGCGCCGCGACGCTCACGATCAACGCCTGCTCGACGCGGATCACGTTCGTCCCCTGCCCGAGCGAGAAGTTGATCGCGAGGAGCAGGGGGTAGCCGGGCGTGCGAATAGCGTCTGCGGAGCTCCACCAGCTCGAGAAGTCGTGCGCGATCTTCGCGTACTGGATCTGGTCGCCGATGTTCTCCGGCCCGTGTGCGAGGACCGCGTACACGGTTCGGAGCGCGAAGCCAATTGCGCTCAGCCCCAGGATCCACGGGTCGAGCGGCAACCGCGAGCGCGTGCGCCGCGCCTCGCTGGGGGGCGGGGCGGCCGGCTGCTCGACCGTCGTCGCCACGGTTACCTCGCGGCCTCGAACACGCCGGGCCGGAAGCGCTTCAGCGCGGACTCGCACTGCTTGCGGCTCATGATCTGCTCAGCCTGCCCGCTCGCGATGTTCACGAAGACTGCGTTGCCGTACGACGCCGGCGGCATGCCGACCGTCGAGGTAACCGTGGTCGCGCCGCAGGCGAGCGGGGCGAGGACCGGGAAGGCCGCGAGCGTGCGGTCGTGGAAGTGCATCTTCACTGCGCCGTTCAGATCCCAACTCGCGCTGAACACCGGTACGCCGGGCGTGTAGAAGCCGGGCGCCTGGAACGTGTAGATCGTCGAGCCATGGGGCGGGTGCTTCAGCGTGCCGCGCAATACGGTGATCACCGAGTTCTCCATCTGGTACGCGGTGTCCCAGCGGTCGATGTCGTGCTCGAGGTCCTGGGCGTAGCCCACGCCGATGACAATGGCCACTAGCGCCGCCGCGCCTGCAGCGAGCAGGGTCGGCGATCGCCGCTCGGCACGCATGCCGCGGGCCAAAAGTGTGCCGGCGATAATCGCGGCGGAGTACACGAGCGTGACGAGCCCGATCGAGGCGAGCACGTTCGTCCTGTTGCCGAGGCCCGCCGTGAGTGGCGAGTAGTAGGCGTCGGCAGGGATGAACATCGCGTAGCCGACGACGACTCCCCATACGGCCACGCCGGCGACCACGAGCCAGCGCCGGAGCATGCGATCGCGCGTCCGAGCCCACACCACGAGTGCCGCCACGAGGATTGCCGCAACGACGCCGGCCACGAGCCAGCGCGCCGGGTCACCGAACGGCACCACCGTCCGGGCAAACACGGTCACGCCCTGGTCGGCGATCAGCTTCACGTGGTGGCGCATCTGCGCGAACGTCTGGATCTCGTGGTTCCCGCTGCGCGTGACGAGCAGCAGCGTGAGTCCGATCAGCCCGACATCCGCGATCCAGCGCTTCCAGACGACCCGCAGCGGGAAGCGCAGCGCGTACAGCACGATCACGCTGAGCGCCGCAGGAGCCGTCACCTCGTAGGTCATGACGCTCAGCAGGTACAGCGCCATCGACGCCGCGTGCAGCAGAAGCGCACGGCGTCCACGCGCCTCGAAGGCATGCAGCGCGACCACCACCCCGAGCAGGAAAATCGTGATCGCGAGCGAGGTCATGCTCGCGGTCGACCACAGCCGCGTGGAGTCAGACTGCGGGAACAGGAGGACGAGCACCGAGATCAGCCCCGCGTGGAGCGGCTCCATCCGGAGCGTGCGAAGCAGCAGGTACAGCGAAGCCGACATCGCGACGGCGAGTCCGATCGACCACGCGAGGTGCGCAGTGAAGTGAGCGCCGAACACCTCGTGGGTCAGCGGCACGTACAGCACGAGCACGGGGCGGTAGGACGTGAAGTCCCAGAAGAACTTGATCGCGTCGAAGAAGCCAGAGCCGCCGGTGGCTGGGTAGAGCGTGGCGGCGT
>DASVXS010000272.1:0-10299 GCA_036392575.1 Thermoleophilaceae bacterium
CCAGCGGGCGGCCTCTCGCAAACGCATCCGTCGAGCCCGGCTCGCTACGCGGCGGCCGTCGCCGGCTCCTCCACGCGGCGGGGCATGAGGACCTCGCGCGCGATGACGAGACGCTGGATCTGCGACGTGCCCTCGTAGAGCTGCATGATCTTCGCGTCGCGCATCAGCTTCTCGACCGGGTACTCCTTGATGAAGCCGTACCCGCCGTAGACCTGCACGGCGTCCGTGGTCACCTCCATCGCGCTGTCGGCGGAGAAGCGCTTCGCGTGCGACGAGGCGAGCGTGTTGCGCAGTCCCGCGTCGAGCAGGGCGGCCGACTGCCATGTGAGCAGGCGCCCCGCCTCAACCTTGGTCGCCATGTCGGCGATCATGAACTGGATCGCCTGGTGCATCGCGATCGGCACGCCGAACTGCACGCGCTCCTTCGAGTAGTCGCGGGCGAACTCGAACGCGGCGCGCGCGATGCCGACGGCCATGGCGGCCACGCCGGGGCGCGTGCGGTCGAGGGTCATCATCGCGAGCTTGAAGCCGTGGTTCTCCTCGCCCAGCAGGTTCTCGGCGGGAACCTCGACGTCGTTGAACGTGATCGTGGCGGTGTTGGAGGCGCGCTGTCCGAGCTTGTCCTCCTTCTTGTCGACGACGACGCCCCAGTCCTTCTCGACCACGAAGGCCGAGATGCCGCGGTGACCCGCCTCCTTGTCGGTCTTGGCGTAGACCGTGAAGTAGTCGGCGTAGCCGCCGTTCGTGATGAAGCACTTGCTGCCGTTGATCACGTACTTGTCGCCCTGGCGCACGGCGGTGGTGCGCATGCCCGACACGTCGGAGCCGGCGTCCGGCTCGGTGAGGCAGAACGACGCGAGCTTCGGCTCCTCGGTGAGCTGGCCGAGGTACTTCTTCTTCGTCTCGTCGGAGCCGCCGAGGATGATCGGCGCGGTCGCGAGACCGTTACAGGCGATCGAGGTGCCGATGCCCGAGCAACCCCAGCCGAGCTCCTCCTCGATCAGCGTGCCGCTGAAGTAGTCGAGCCCCGGGCCGCCGTACTCCTCGGGAATGTGGGAGTTCATCAGGCCGAGCTCCCAGGCCTTCTCGAGGATCTCCTGGGGCCAGGTGCCGTCCTTGTCGTACTCCCAGGCGACTGGACGCATCTCCTTCTCGGCGAAGGAATGCGCCATCTCGCGCAGGTCCTTCTGCTCGTCGGTAAGCGTGAAATCGACCACGGATGCTCCTTGTGCTGCGGTTCGTTTCGGGCGCGCTACGCGCCCTGCAAAGACTCGATTGATTCGTCAGTCAATGACTGTCTCAATGGTACCCGACCACCGGTCGCCGGAAAACCGGTAACCGTCCTTGCACCCCGCAACTACCGCATCCGGGCTAGTGGCGAAGTCACCCGAAAAGCGCTCGTAGAGCGAAATAGAGGCCGATCGCCATCGCCACGAGTGTGAACACGAGCAGCCCAACCTGGTCCGGGTAGAGGGCGGGTCGACCGGGTGCGAACGACCTACGGCGTAGGCGACGCCACATCGCAGTCAAACTGTACGGGGTGGAGGGCGTCTTTCCGATAGTCGTGATCTCCGTGTGCATCCTCGCGCTGGTGGCCGCGTTCATCGCGTTCATCGGCTCGGGGAAGCTGTACGAGGGGATCGGCAAGGGAGGCCTCACCTTCGACAGCGAGGAGAACGGACTCGACCGTGCGCCGGCGCCTCAGAGCGCCGCCGCCCGTGCCGAGGCCGAGGCCGAGATCCGCCAGATGGTGGAGGCCAAGTCCGCGCGGAGGCAGGCGCGCGGCGAAGAGCCGCTGGACGTGGACGCTGAGGTCAGGGCGCTCACCGGCACGCCCGAGACGCAGGTCGATGCGGCGCTCAGGGACGAGGTTCGGCAGCTCGTGATCGCGAGCAACGAGCGGCGCCTGCGGCGCGGCGAGGAGCCGCTCGACGTGGAAGCCGAGGTCGAGCGTCAGCTCCGAGACCTGGGCGCCGGCTAGAGCGGTCGCCCAGCGTCCCAATCGGATATACCTACGCCAAATGCCACGCGGACGACGCTTTGAGCTGGACGAGCTGCTGATCCGGCCGGGGACTTACTTCAACCCCCAGACCGAGGTCATGGTCGTGGTCGACGACTCGCCGTCGATCGACTCCGAGATCTTCAACCTCGAGGAGTTCGAGGGGGCCGACTGGGTGCTCGTGAACGACGAGCTTCCGATCGACGAGCCCCGTCGCGACGAACTGCTCGAGAACTTCCAAGCCATTCACCACGGTGGCGACGGCCGCTCGGCCCCGTCCGACGACGACCTGGGAGACGACGAGGTCTCCCTGGAAGACGCCGGCCTCAGCGAGGACTACGAGGAGGAGTAGTCCGCGCCGAGGCCGGTCCTGCGCCCGTCAGCGCACGGGCGCGAGCCGCTGCCGACGGGGGAGCGGCAGCTTGAGGCCCGAGCGCGGGCGATTGACGTCGCGCTCGACCTGCTCCGCTTGGAGCCGGAGCATGTCCACGAGGGGCGCGCTGGCGTAGAAGGGATCTGAAACCGCTCGGCCGTTGTCGACCGCTACGGCGGCGCGGGCACGCCCGCCTGCCTCGGCCACCAGGACGTGGCCGTCGAGCGCCTTCTGGCTGTCGAGCGCCGCGAGCCGTACCAGCTCGAGCTCCGTTCCGTTGCCGTTTCTTATGACGATCTGGTCGCTCATCGCGTTCTCCTTTCGGATCACCAAGGTGACAGTCGAGCGTCATAAAGGCAAATGAAGGGTTACGGGAGATGCGATAAGATGCGCTAATGCTCGACGTGCGTCGCCTCCGAGTGCTCCGCGAGGTCGCCAAGCACGGGTCGTTCTCCGCCGCGGCGGAGGCTCTCGCTTACACGCAGTCGGCCGTGTCGCAGCAGATCGCGGCGCTCGAGCGCGAGTGCGGCGCGAAGCTCGTGCAGCGCGGCGCGCGCGGCATAAAGCTCACCCAGGCGGGCGAGGTGCTCGTGCGCCACGCGGGCGTTGTGCTCGCACAGCTCGCCGACGCCGAGGCCGAGCTCGAAGCGCTCGCCGGCCTGCGCGGGGGCCGCCTGCGCCTCGCGACCTTCCCGAGCGCCGGCGCCTCGCTCCTCCCCGTCGCCGTCTCACTCTTCCGCGAGCGCCACCCCGCCGTCGAGCTGTCGCTGATCGAGGCCGAGCCGCAGGATTCTCTGCCCCAGGTGAAGGCCGGGGAGATCGACATCGCGCTCATGTACGAGCCGCATCTCGCGGGCGACGACGCCCTGACCGGCCTCGAGCACAGGCACCTGCTCGACGACCCGATGTACGTGGCGCTATCGGTGAACCACCCGCTCGCCAAGAAGAAGCGCGTGCGCATGGCCGACCTCTCCGCGGAGCCGTGGGTGAACCCGTCGTCGAACCATTGCGGCTCCCACGACATGCTGCTGCGAGCGACCCAGCGCGCGGGCTTCGAGCCGCGGATCGCGTTCCAGACCGACGACTACAACGCGATCCAGGGGCTCGTGGCGGCCGGAGTGGGCGTCGCCCTCATCCCGGCGCTCGCGCTCACCGCGGCCCGCGAGGACGTGGCGGTGCGACCGCTCTCGGACGCGCGCATCTCGCGCGGCATCGGCGTCGCGTCGCTTCCCTCCGCCCAGCGCTCCCCCGCCGCAGCCGCCATGCTCGACATGCTCGAAGCCGCCGCCGAGCGCTTCGAGGACGGCGCTCCGCTCGCCGAAGCGGTGTAGCAGCCCCAGCTCGCGCCGCCGGCCGGGCCGCGAGCCGCTCCCATAGGCTTGCGCCCTCGTGCGGATCCGTCCGGTCTACTTCCTGGGAATCTTCATCCCGATCGCGGTGGCGCTCGAGCTGGCCCACGCCGGCGCGGTTGTCATCTTCATCACTTCGGCGCTCGGAGTGATCCCCACCGCTGCGTTGATGGGCGAGGCCACGGAGCAGCTCGCGGCGCGCTCGGGGCCCGGCATCGGTGGGCTGCTGAACGTGACGTTCGGCAACGCGCCCGAGCTGATCATCGCCTTCTTCGCGCTTCTGAAGGGACTGCAGGAGGTGGTCAAGGCGTCGATCGTCGGCTCGATCATCGGGAACATCCTGCTCGTGCTCGGGGCATCGATGCTCGTCGGCGGGCTCAGGCGCGACCGGCAGTACTTCAACCGCACGGCGGCGCACGCGCAGGCCGCGATGCTGTTGCTCGCGCTCGTAGCCCTCGTGATGCCGGCCATCTTCGAGCTGATCCACGGCGGTCACCTTCCGGCGGTGTCGCAGGAGCGGGTGGACTTCAGCCCGACCGTCGAGCACCTCTCGCTCGCGGTAGCGATCGTGCTCATCGTCAGCTACGTGCTCGGCCTCGTCTTCTCGCTGAGGACGCACCGACGGCTGTTCAACCCCTACACGGAGGAAACGGAGGAGGAGGGCGAGCGTCCGTGGACGATGCGGCGAGCGGTGACGGTTCTCGCCATCGCCGGTGTGCTCGTGGGAGTGATGAGCGAGATCCTCGTCGGCTCGATCAGCGAGGCCGCCTCGAAGGCGGGGCTGTCCGAGTTCTTCATCGGGGTGATCGTCGTCGCCATCATCGGCAACGCGGCGGAGCACTGGGTGGCGGTCGCGGTGGCAGCCAAGGACAAGATGGATCTCGCGGTGAACATCGCCGTCGGATCGAGCGCGCAGGTGGCGCTGTTCGTAGCGCCCGTGCTCGTGGTGCTCTCGTTCCTGTTTGGCAAGGGACCGATGTCGCTCGTCTTCAACGGTTACGAGATCGGCGCGCTGCTGTTCGCGGTGCTGATCGCGAACTTCCTCACGCAGGAGGGCGAGTCGAACTGGTTCGAGGGCGTGCAGCTGCTCGCGGTGTACGTGGTGCTCGGGCTGGTCTTCTACTACGCCTGAGCGGGCCGCCGTGCTGGCCGACGTAGTCGACTGTCTGCGATGCCCTCACTGCGACGGCGGCCTGCGGCTCGGCGACGGCTCGCTGCGCTGCGACTCCGGTCACAGCTTCGACGTCGCTCGCCAGGGCTACGTCTATCTACTCCCCGGTGATGTCCGGCCCGGCGGCGACAGCGCTGCGATGGTGGAGGCCCGCGAGGCCTTCCTGCGCGCGCGTCACTTCGCACCGATCGCCCAGGCGGTGGCGGAAGCGGCCGGCCAGCCGGGCGGCTGCGTGGCCGACCTCGGCGCCGGCACGGGCGACTACCTCGCGCGCGTGCTCGATCGAGCTCCGGATGCGCCCGGGCTCGCGCTCGAGCTGTCGAAGCATGCGCTCCGGCGTGCCGCGCGGGCGCATCCGCGGATCGGCGCGGTGGGCTGCGACGCTTGGCGCGCGCTGCCGCTGCGCTCGCGGTCGGTATCCGTCGTGCTCAGCGTGTTCGCACCCCGCAACGGTGAGGAGATCGCACGGGTGCTCAGCCCGGGCGGGAAGCTCGTCGTGGTCACGCCCACGCGCCGGCACCTGACGGAGCTCATCACTCCGCTCGGCATGCTCAGCGTGGACGAGCGAAAGCGCGAGCGTCTCGAAAGCAAGCTCTCGCCGCATCTCGCGCCGGAGTCCGAAGCTGGCCTCGAGTGGACCATGTGGCTCACGCACGAGGAGCTCGGCTGGCTGGCCGGGATGGGACCGAGCGCGTTTCACACGGACGCCGAGGAGCTAGCCGAGCGGATCGCGCGGCTGCCCGAGCCGATGGCCGTGACCGCGTCGGTCACGGTCTCGGTGCACCGGAGCTAGCGGGAGCCGCTCAGCCGCCGTTCAGGGCTTGCGCGCACTTGACCTGCGCGGCCGTGTCGCCTCCGGCCTTGCGCAGGCAGTCGCTGTACTTCTGGAAGTCGCTGGCGCTCGGGGTCTTCGACGAGCCGGATCCGCTGGACCCGCTCGAGCCGCCGGAGCCGGAGCCCGACCCCGACCCCGACCCGCTGCCGGAGCCGAGGGCGCCGAGGCCGCCACCCAGCTGGTTGGTGAGGTCGGAGAGCGGCCGCGCGTTCTTCGGCGGAGTGACCGCCTTGGCGCTGCCCACGTTCGCGAACTCGATCGAGAACGCGATCGTGCCGCCCTTGATCCCCCCGACCTGCGCGCGCTGGTTCTCAGGCACGCTCAGCTCGAGGTTCGCCGCGATGCGGCGCAGCGTGTTGTCGGACTTCGCCACGTACACGTCGATGCGCGGGTCCTTGACGACCTTCTCGATCTCGGAGCGCTGCTTGTCGGTGAGCGGCTGCGGCTTCTGCGTCGCACCGAGACCGCTGGGCGCCTTCGCGACCGCCTTGTTCAGATCCTCGAGCATCTTCGACACGTCGAGCTTGCCGGAGACGTGCTTTGTCGACGTGCCGGCCACGTTCGCGTCGCCCTCCTCCTTGGCGTCCTTCACCCAGCTGAGCGGGTCGATGCCGAGCTGCGAGAGCGGTGTCTTGCCCTGTCCCGACTTCTGTTGCTGCCGGAGCTGCTTGTTGATCTGCGCGGTCGCCTGCGTGCCGAGCTCGTAGGCCTGGTTCTGCACCGACACCCAGACGTTGTTCTTGGTGGTCGTGAAGCCGAAGGGAAGGGTCGTGCCGCCAGCCGACAGGCTCGCCTCGAGGTCCATCTCGGGGAGCTGTTTCTGGCCGTTGCTGTGGTACGGCCCCGTCACCCGCAGCTGGATCGGCCCGGACAGCTGCTGCGAGCCGTCGAGCTTCACCTGCAGGTCGGCCGAGAGGTCCGCGCTCTTGATCGGCGTGCTGAACGCCTTGTCGAGCGTCTGCTTGGCGCTCGCCGAGTCGCCGCCGCCTCCGCAGGCGGCAAGACCGAGCGCGAGCGCGCCGACTGCGAGCGTGAGCAGGAGCGCGGATAGTCGAAGTCGAAGTCGAAGTCGGTCCACCAAGACCAGGCAGGGTACCCGTTCCGATCGCGGCTCTCCGCAACTCGAGGCGTTAAGAAATGTTGGTTCGGCACATGCTGAAGAGGGCTCGAATCGCCGTTGTGGGCGTCGCCGCGCTGTTCGCCTTCGCCGCGCAGGCACACGCCGCGACGGTCTACGAGGTGAAGGGCGATCGGCTCGTGCGCACGAATGACCCGAACGTCCCGACCGCGGACGGCCTTCCCTCCCCCGCCGGTCGCTGCACGCCGCCGGCGACGTCTCCGCTTCCGGCCGCCGTGCACGGGGCGGCGGCCAAGACCGTTCGGGGTTCGGTCCGCCGGGCGTTCCTCGACGGACGGATCACGCGCGAGCAGAACGACCAGTGGCGCCACGACTACATGGACGCCCGCTCCGCGCGCAAGCGCTTGTCGGGGCTGCGCCGCAGCGAGCTCGGGGCGGTCATCTCGACGCTCGAGCGGATCGCGGCGCGCGGGCAGCTCACGTCGGGCCGCATGCCGATCCTCTTCCTACAGCTCGAGCACAACACCGACTTCTGGAGCCACAAGCCGATCCCGCCGGCTGGGGTAATCCATCCCGATCCGTGCGCTCAGGCGTTCGCCAAGAAGTCGGCGCCCACGCGGATCAGCTTCCCCGGCAGCCAGCTGATCTGGCAGTGGTATCCGGGCAACGGATTGCAGATTCAGCCGCTCGCCAACTTCGGCAAGGCGAACGGCATGTGGACCGCCTGCGACGGCCCGCCGAACCCGAAGCACCCGTGCGAGGCCGACAAGCTGCGTCAGCTGCTCGACGAGCTCGTGGCCGCCGGCGCCCGCCGCGGCACCTTCACCGCCTGGGAGTACTACTTCCCCTTCAGCGGCGGATCGCCGCCGTGGATCAGCGGGCTCACGACCGGCACGGCGATCCAGGCGCTCGCGCGCGGCACGAAGTTGTTCGGCGATCCGAAGTACCTCAACACCGCGCGCGACGCGCTCGGCGCGTTCGATACCTCGCCACCGACCGGCGTGCTCCGCCAGGTGGAGGGCGGCAGCCGCTACCTCGAGTACTCGTTCGCGCCCAACCTGTTCATCGTGAACGGCTTCCTCCAGGGGCTCATCGGGCTGCACGACTACGCCGCGATCGCGCAGGACAACCACGCGGAGGCGCTCTACGAGCGCGGCGAGCGCGTGGCGGCGCGCGACGTGCCGCGTTCCGACACCGGCGCGTGGTCGCTGTACTCGCTCGGCGGCGCCGAGTCCGATCTCAACTACCACCGGCTGCTGCGCGACTTCCTGAACGTGATGTGCACGCAGACGCAGAAGTCGGTCTACTGCGACACGGCCAAGAACTTCACGCAGGACATGCTCACTCACCCGAAGCTGAGCTTCGCCGGCCCGTCTGTTGCGCGCCGCGGGCGTCCGACGGCGGTCCACTTCACCCTCGACAAGATCTCGTGCGTGCAGGTGCGCATCACGCGCGGCGGCAAGACCGCTTACTTCAAGCGCACCTCCTACGGGCACGGGAGGCGCTCGGTCACCTGGGTGCCGCGCGCCGCTGGGCGTTACACGGTGCAGCTCGAAGCCGCCGACCTGGGCAACCACCACACGCGCGCGAGCGGCACTATCAGCGTCCGGTCCCGCTAGCGCGGGTACGATCGGCGCTTCATGGCGCCGCGCACGATCCTCTACACCGGCAAAGGCGGAGTCGGCAAGACCAGCGTGGCCGCGGCCACAGCGCGCCGCTGCGCCGAAGCCGGCCTGCGCACGATCGTGCTGTCCACCGACCCGGCGCACAGCCTGTCGGACTCGCTGGAGGCGGAGCTCGGGAGCGCGCCGACCGAGGTCGGGACAAACCTGTTCGGCCAGGAGGTCCAGGCGCAGGAGCAGATGGAGCGCCACTGGGAGTCGGTGCAGGACTGGCTCGGCGAGCTGCTCACGGAGAGCGGGCTGAACCAGATCGCCGCCGAGGAGCTCACCGTGCCGCCCGGCATGGACGAGCTGTTCTCGCTGCTCGAGATCAAGCGCCACCACGAGGCGGGCGAGTTCGACGCGATCGTGGTGGATTGCGCGCCCACAGGCGAGACGCTGCGGCTCTTGTCGTTCCCCGACGTCGCGAGCTGGTGGCTCGAGAAGGTCTTTCCGTGGGAGAAGCGCGTCATGGCGGCGGCCCGCCCGTTCGCGCGCACGTTTCTCGACGTGTCGCTGCCGAGCGAGGCGGTGTTCGACGACGTGCAGCGGCTCGTGCGCAACCTCGTCGCGATGAACGAGATCCTCCGCGACCGCTCGGCCACCTCGATTCGGCTTGTGATGAACCCGGACCGCATGGTGATCAAGGAGTCGATGCGGACGTTCACCTATCTGAACCTCTACGGCTACCTGACCGACGCGGTGCTCGTGAACCGCCTCTTCCCCGACGAGCTCGAGGGCAGCTATTTCGACAGCTGGCGCGAGGCGCAGCGCGAGCACATGGAGCTCGTGCGCTCGGCGTTCTCGCCGGTGCCGATCCTGTCGGCGCCTTACTTCGAGCGCGAGGTGGTGGGAGCGGAGATGCTCGACCGCCTGTCGGCGGAGCTCTTCGGCGAGCTCGACCCCGGCGCGATCCTGCACAACGAGCTGACGCAGGAGCTAAGCACGCAGAACGGGTCGGCCACGCTGCGGCTGCCGATCCCGTTCGCGGAGAAGGGCGACATCGACCTGAAGAAGATCGGCCTCGAGATGATCGTGCGCGTCGGCCCGCAGAAGCGAACTATCATCCTGCCGCCCGCGATGGCGGCCTACCGGCCGCGCGGGGCGCGGTTCGAGGACGGCGCACTCGAGGTCTCGTTCGAGAAGCAAGATGGCGGAGTCGAGGCAGCAGCAGAGCACGCAGAGTGAGCACGCCGGCCCGGCTCAGCCTCCGCGCTGGGACGAGGTCGACTGGGAGCGCTTCGTTGCCGGCAACGGCTCGGGCGCGCCGCCGCCCCGGCTTGGCCGCGGCCCGGACCTCGCGCCGCTGTTCCTGATCCTCGACGCGCTGCGCGCGGGGCTCCCGCGCGAGCTGCGCGATCAGTTCAACACGCTCGTGCGTGAGCTGCTGCTCACGTTGCGGGCCCTGATCGACTGGTACCTCGAGCGGTTGGATGGCGGGCGGCGGGAGCCTGAGGTCGAGGACATACCGATCGATTGATTCGGCGACGCCCAGGGCGCGGGGCGTCTACAGCAGCAATAACAGGGTGGTCCGGAGGGGTGGGTGACTTTGAGGTCGCATACCGACCCTAAAGTCACCCACGCCTAGAGCGGGGTAGCCCGTGTGCGGTAGAGCTTGTCGCGTGGATGCCGCAAAGCGAGCGCGGTGCCCCCGCCCGCGAGCTGACCCGTTATTGCGGCTGTAAGCGCGGCGCACCACGTGCCCGCACCACGGCAGACCCCGCGCGCTACTGCGAGATATCGATGTCCCGCAGCGACGCCTCGTCCGGCAACTTGTCCAGGACCTCGCGCACGCGCGCGTGCACGTCGTGCTCCTCGTGCCCGAAGTCGTCC
>DASVXS010000273.1:0-5089 GCA_036392575.1 Thermoleophilaceae bacterium
TGGCGCTGATCGCCACCGGCGCAGTCCGATGGCGGCGGCGGGGCCCTCATGTTCGAGCCGCGGCACCGCCGGCAGCGTCGCCCGAGGACCACGCGCGCGTCTCCTCGGAGCTTGCCCGTTTCGAGCCGTAGAGCGGCTCCATCCGGCTGCACGCCGTACTCTGAGGTTGGGATGACTACACCGCTCGATGCGATAGCGGACCCTGTGCGCCTGGCCATGCTCAGGCACCTGTCCGAGGCGCGCCGCGCGACGCTGCCGGAGCTCGCGTCCGCCGCGGGCGTTCACCAGAACACGGCGCGAGCGCACGTAGCCGCGCTCGAGGACGCGGGCCTCCTACGGTCCGAGCAGCAGGCAGCCAGCGGTCGCGGACGGCCGGCGGTTGACTTCGTGCTCAGCGACGGATGGTCGATGTCCGCCACGGACTTCCTCGCTCTCGCCGAGCTCCTCGCGTCTGCCCTCGCCAGGTTCGACGTCCCAGACGAGGAGCTCCGAGAGATGGGGAGCGACTGGGGCCGGTACCTCGTGGGGCGGCCGGGACGCCACGACACCGTCCCAGAGCTCATAGAGGCGCTCGAGCGGCTCGGCTGGCATGCGTCCTACTCCGGCGGCAAGCTGAAGCTCAGAGGGTGTCCGTGCCCGATCGTCTCACCCGATCGGCCGCACGTCATATGCGACCTGGCGGACGGCGTTACCGACGGCGTCTGCGCCGCAAGCGGCGCCAAGCTCAGGACGGTTGCACGCGACCACGACCCCGAGCTTCGCACCTGCGCGCTCACGCTCGAAGAGACGTCCTGAATCACGCGAGCCGGAACGCGTGACCGACGCCACTTTGTTGACTGCCGCGGACCGGGGCGAGACGCTGCGGTCATGGCGGGCTCGCTGCCGCCGGGACCGGATCGCTCGCCGCTTCGGCTGACCGTCGAGTACGTCCGGCGGCCGTTCGCACTGCTCGAGGAGTGCGAACGAAGTTACGGCGATCCGTTCATGCTCAGGTTCCCCCAGCCGCCGCCGTTCATCGTCTTCTCGAGTCCCGCAGCGGTGCGCGAGGTCTTCCGCGGTGACCCGGACATCCTCCGCTCGGGCCAGGCGAACCGGATCTTCGAGGCGGGGCTCGGGCGCCGCTCCATCCTCGTCCTCTACCGGCCGGCGTTCGCGTGGCGCCGAGTGTCCACCTCGTGCACCGGCGCCGCGACGTCTATCCGGATCCGGAGACCTTCAGGCCCGAGCGATTCGTGGATGGCGGCCCGGACGGGTTCTCGTGGATCCCCTTCGGAGGCGGCACCCGGCGCTGCCTCGGCGCGGCGCTTGCCACGTTCGAGATGAAAGCGATCCTCCAGGCGGCCGCGCGTGCGGGTCGGCCCGCGCCGGCCCGAGATGGAGAGGGCGTGGGTCGGCGTGGGTTGACGCTTGCACCGGCCCGCGGCGGGCGACTCGTCTGGGAGCCCTACGCGGTGAAGCCGACCGCGCGGGCAACGTAGTAGCCGACCACCGCAGTGAAGAAGACGGCGTCGAGACGGTCGAGCACCCCGCCGTGCGCGCCGAACAGCGTGCCCGTGTCCTTCACGGCGAGGTCGCGCTTCAGCAGCGATTCGAACAGGTCGCCGAATGGAGCAGCCGCGGCCACCGCGAAGCCCATGATCAGCGCGTCCGTGCCCACGAACCAGTCCTGGTAGGCCACCGCGAAGAGCCAGAACGCCAGGCCGCCGAAGAGGACTCCCACGAGCAGCCCCTCCAGCGTCTTGTTCGGCGAGATCGTCGGAGCGAGCGGCCGCCGGCCCCACGCGCGGCCTCCGAGATACGCCGCGGTGTCGCCGACGAAGGTGCCGATGAGCACGTCGAGCACGAGCCCGCCGCCGTGCTCGAGGTCACGCAGGAACACTGCGTGGGCAAACGCGACCCCGATCCACACGATCCCGAGCATCGTCACGGCGATGCCCCACGAGATGTTCTCGCGCCGCGGGCGCATCACGCCGAGCAGGAACGTGAGCGGCAGCGACGCCCAGAGCACCAGCAGCACCTGGTACTGGTCGCCGTAGTGCGCGGCGAGGAGCAGCGCGAGGAGCGCGATGTAGCCCGCCGGGTGAACCGGCCGGGCGCGGGACATCATGTTGTAGAGCTCGGCGAGCCCGAGCGCGCCGAGGATCAGCAGGCCGATCACGAAGACGAGGCCGCCCTCGGCGACGATGAAGACCGCGAACGCGATCGCCGGGATCGCGGCGAGGATGCGGCCGACGAGATCCGAGCGCCGGCGGCGCCGGCGGGTGCGGCGGACCCTGCGCTCAGGCCGCGCCGACGCCACGGTCAGCGCGCCCCGAAGCGGCGCTGTCGGGCCGCGTACTCGTCGAGGGCCGCCTGCAACTCGTCCTTGTCGAAGTCTGGCCAGAGAGCGTCCGAGAACACGAGCTCGGAGTACGCGCTCTGCCAGAGCAGGTAGTTCGAGAGCCGGCGCTCCCCGCTCGTGCGAATGAGCAGGTCGGGATCGTTCATCTCGGGCGCGTAGAGCAGGCGGGCGAAGTCCTCCTCGCCGCCGTCCGTGAAGCGCCGCGCCGCGTCCACGATCTCCGCGCGACCGCCATAGTCGAACGCAACGTAAAGCGTCATCCGGTCGTTCCCACCGGTCTTCTCCTCCGCCCAGATCATCCTCTCGCGCAGCTCGTCCGAGATGCGGTCGCGCCTGCCGATGAAGACCATCCGCACGCCCTCCTCGTCGAGCTCCGGCGTCTCCGACTCGATCAGCTCGGCGAACATCGACATCAGGCCCTGGACCTCCCAGTCGGGTCTTGTCCAGTTCTCCGTGGAGAATGCGTACACGGTCAGCTCCTCGATGTCGAGCTGCACCGCGTTTCGAACGGTCTGCTTCAGCGCCTGGGCGCCCTGCCGGTGACCCTCGAGCACGGGCAGGTCGCGCTGCCGGGCCCAGCGCGCGTTGCCGTCCATGATGATGGCGACGTAGCGCGCTGACATGGAACCGGGGGCGGGCGGCAGCCGCCCTATACCTCGAGGATCTCCTCTTCCTTGCCTGCGAGGAAGCTGTCGATCTCGGAAATGCGCTCGTCGGTGAGCTTCTGCAGCTCGGTCTCGGCGCGGTGCTCCTCGTCGGAGCCGACCTCCCCCTCCTGCTTGAGCTCGCGCAGCGTGTGCATGATGTCGCGCCGGATGTTGCGGATCGCGACGCGTCCCTCCTCCGCGATCGCGCGCACGATCTTCACCAGCTCGCGCCGGCGCTCCTCGGTCAGCTCGGGGATCGTGAGGCGGATCACGTTGCCGTCGTTCGACGGCGTCAGGCCGAGGTCGGACTCCATGATCGACTTCTCGATCGAGCGGATCGAGGACTTGTCGTAGGGGGTCACGGTGAGCAGCCGCGCCTCGCTCGCCGAGATACTCGCGAGCTGCTTCAGCGGCGTCTGCGCGCCGTAGTAGTCGACGGCCACGCGGTCGAGCAGGTGCGGGGACGCGCGGCCGGTGCGAACGGTTGCGAATTCGTTGCGCGTTGCCTCGACGGACTTGGCCATTCGGCTGCCCGCGTCGTCGAGTAGCTCCTCGATCAGCTCGCTCACGTTGACACCACCGTCCCCACTCGCTCGCCGGACACTATCCGTTCGATGTTGCGCTCGTCGTCGATGTTGAAGACGTAGATCGGCAGCGAGTTGTCCATGCAGAGCGAAAGCGCCGTCGAATCCATCACGCCCAGGCGTCGCTCGATCGCCTGGTGGTGGGTGATCTCGGGCAGGAAGTGCGCGTCGGGAGTGGTGCGCGGATCGGCGTCGAACACGCCCTCCACCCCGTTCTTCGCCATCAGCATCGCCTCGGCGTGGATCTCGAGCGCTCGCAGCGCGGCCGCGGTATCCGTGGTGAAGAACGGGTTGCCAGTGCCCGCGGCGAAGATCACGATCCGGCCCTTCTCGAGGTGGCGGATCGCGCGGCGGCGGATGTAGGGCTCGGCGACCTCGGAGATTGTGATCGCCGACTGCACGCGCGTGTGCGCGCCGAGCTTCTCGAGCGCGTCCTGCAGCGCGAGCGCGTTCAGCACCGTGGCCAGCATCCCCATGTAGTCGCCCGTGGCGCGGTCCATGCCGGCCGCGGCGCCCTGCAGGCCGCGGTAGATGTTGCCGCCACCTACGACCACCGCCATCTCCACCCCGCGCTCCACGGTGAGCTGGATCTGACGGGCGATCGCCTGTATCCGGTCCGCGTCGGCGCCGTAGGGCTGATCGCCCATCAGCGCCTCTCCGGAGAGCTTCAGCAGCACACGGCGAAAGGCGGGCGCCGCAACCGCGCCGTCCCGTCCCCCTTCGCCGGCCATCGCTGCTCTACTCCTCGCCCACCACGTAGCGCGTGAAGCGCCTGATGACGATGTTCTCGCCGGTGTTCGCGGCGATCTCGGCGCGCAGCTCCTCGATCGTCTTGCCGTCGTGCTCGTCGCGGCGGATGTGCTCCTGGTTGAGCAGGACGTTCTCCTCCAGCCACTTGCGCCACCGGCCCTCGACGATCTTCGGGCGAGCCTGCTCCGGCTTGTCCTGAGCCTGCTCCTCGTAGATGCGCTGCTCGGCCTGGCGTATCTCGTCCGGCACTTCGTCCTCCGACACGTACTGCGGTGCCGCTGCCGCGATGTGCAGGGCCACCTCGCGCACAAATTCGCGGAAGTCGTCGTTGCGCGCAACGAAGTCGGTCTCCGAGTTGACCTCGACGAGCACACCGATCTTGCCGCCGGCGTGGATGTAGCTCTCGACGAGCCCCTCGGACGCCGTGCGACCGCCGCGCTTGGCGGCCTGCGCTTGCCCCTTCACGCGAAGGATCTCGACGGCCTTGTCCACGTCGCCGCCCGCTTCCTGGAGGGCCGCCTTGCAGTCCATCATGCCGGCCCCCGTGCGGTCACGGAGGGCCTTCACATCGGATGCCTTGATCTCTGCGGTACTCACTGCTGGCTCACTTCCTCAGTCTCATTTGGTGCCTCTGCCGGTGCCGGCGCCTGCTCCTGCGGAGCGGCGGGCGCCTCGCCCTGCTGCTGCGCGGCGGCCTCGGCCTGCTGCGCTGCGGCCGCGGCCTGCTGGGCCTGCTCGGCCTCGCGGGCGGCCTGCTCCTCGGCCTC
>DASVXS010000274.1:0-4047 GCA_036392575.1 Thermoleophilaceae bacterium
AAGTCGCACACCACGCTGCTGGCCGGTGCCGCCGGCGTCGCCACCCTGCTGCTGGTCGCGGTGGGCATCTCTTCGGCGCCGCTTTGGGCCGCCCTGCTCGCCGCACTGATCGTCTTCGGCGCCGGCTACTGGTGGTTCCGCCGCGCGTTCAGGCGGCACTCTGGCGGACTCACGTTTCGCTAGATGTCACCGCGCGCCGCCCGGCGAGGGCATGTGTCGGGGAGATCGCCGGGCGCACGCGGAACTGGCCCTCTGGTCTGGGCTCAGGCCAATGCGGCCTCGCGTTCGCGAGGCGCGAAGCCCTCGCTCTCGAAGCGGGGGCCGTCGTAGGACGGGCGCTCGAGGTGCGCGGGCTTCGGGGGGCACTTCGCCAGAAGCATCGCGGCGAGAGCGGTGCGCTGGCGTCCCGTGAGGGTTCCAATCTGCTTGTTCTCCGGAATCCCCAGGGAGAGGAGGAGGCGGCGGCAGCGAGCGCGGCCCCAACGCCGCTGACTCATCAGGAGGTCGCTCACCGACATGCTCTCGGCCTGCCAGGGGCAGTCGAGCACGACCTGCGCTGCGGTGATCTCGTTGGCACTCACCTTGCGCTTCAACTCAGCGCGTGCCAGACGCACGCGGTTGGCGCGTTGAAGGGCCTGAAGGTGCTGAGGCGCAGCGTCGACCGTGGCAATCTCGCCCATCAAGAAATCTCCCCGCTATCACTCGTTTTCCCACACGACCCCGTGCGGTGCGTAAGCCCGGGTCGGGGTGCTCGGTGCTGGCGAGAGCACCCGACAAGCCCTCCGAGTCCGTCGCCCCGCTGGTCGTGTCCGACCAGAGGAAAACTATGCCGTCCCTGACGCTTGGGTCAACACGGTCGTAACATGCCCACCCGCTAAGAGCGGGCTTTTCTTTGACAGGTTCGTTTGTCCAGATTTGGACAAGCGTTTCGGTACCGAACTCGTGGGATAAGGAAGGGCAACTGGGCATGCGCGCGACCAAGATCGTCGGAACGATTGGGCCGGCCTCGCTGGAGCGCGAGGTGCTCGAGCGCATGATCGTGGCCGGGCTCGACATCGCCAGGCTCAATTTCGCCCACGGCACCCCGGACGACCACGCCGAGGCGGTGGCCGAGATCCGGGCGGCCGCCGAGGCGGTCGGACGCGAGGTGTGCGTGCTCCAGGACATCCCCGGGCCGAAGCTCCGGATCGGCCCCGTCGAGGGCGGCGTCTGCGAGCTCGGCACCGGCACGAACATCGTGCTCACGCCCGAGCCCGTGGAGGGCGATGCCCAGCGCCTGCCGGTGGCGTGGCCGGGCTTCAGCGAGATCGTCGAGCCCGGCGATGTCGCGTACCTCGCCGATGGTGCCATCCGGCTGCGCGTGAACGCGATTCACGACGGCGAGGTGCTGGCCCGGGTGGAAGTCGGCGGGCCCGTTGCCTCGCGCCAGGGGCTGAACCTGCCGAACGTGACGATGTCGCTCCCGGCCGTGAGCGGCGAGGACCTCGCGCTGATCGACGCGGGCGTGTCGATGGGCGTGGATGTGGTCGCGCTCTCATTCGTCCGGCGCCGCGAGGACCTCGACCCGGTGCGGGAACGGCTGAGGGATCGCGGCGCCGATACGCCGATCTACGCCAAGATCGAGAAGCCGCAGGCCGCCGCCAACGCGGAGGAGATCATCGATGCGGCCGACGGAATCATGGTTGCGCGCGGCGACCTCGGCATCGAGCTGCCGATCGAGGAGGTCCCGCTGGTCCAGAAGAAGCTCCTGGCGCTCGCCGGCCACAAGGCGATGCCGACGATCACGGCCACACAGATGCTCGAGTCGATGGTGACCTCGAGCCGCCCCACTCGCGCTGAGGTCACCGACGTGGCGAACGCGATCTTCGACGGGACAGACGCCGTGATGCTGTCGCAGGAGACCGCCGTCGGCCGCTACCCCGTCGAGGCCGTGGCGATGATGGCGTCGATCGCCGAGACCGTCGAGAAGGAGCTGCCGTACGGTCGCTGGCTGTCCGAGCGCGGGCTCGACGCCGGCGAGCACGAGTCGGCCGCGATGGCGTTCGGGGCGGTTGGTGCCGTCTATCAGCTGGACTTGAAGGCGCTCATCACGCCGACGATCTCGGGGCGCATCGCCCGGCTCGTGTCGTCCAAGCGGCCGCAGGCGCCGGTGATCGCGCTCTGTCCGCGGCTGAGCGTCGTGCGGCGCTGCAACCTGCTGTGGGGCGTGTACGCGTTCCTGAACGAGGAGCCGCAGGACACCACCGACCTGCTCGACGAGGCGGCCGAGGCGGCGCTGGCTACGGGGATCGTGACGCCGGGGCAGAAGGTGGGGATCACGGCTGGGCTGCCGGCGGGGCTTTCCGGCGGCACCAACCTCTTCACGGTGCGGACGCTGCAGTAGCGCTCGGGCCCGGGCCACGCGGCGGTCCGGACCAGCAGCGCCAACGGAGCGGCGCGGGTCGGCCCAAGGTGCTCGGGCCGACCTGGGCCGTTTTGACATTGATAGTCATGGTGAAAACGGCCCAGGTCGGTGGCCGGCGGCGCTCGGGCCCGGTAGCGCGGAGCGTTATTGCGGTTACGGTGATGCCCGATGCCCGCCCAGGCGCCACTCGTGCTCACCCATCCGATGCGGGTCGCGCTCCTCGCGGGCGAGCTGGTGTCGAACCGGCTGCGCGCGCGCCCGCACCTTCGCCTGATCCTGCCCACCGGCCACACGCCGCTCGGCATGTACGAGGCGCTGCGGGGTCATGCTGCCGACGGCAGTCTGTGGAGCGGCGAGGCGACCCTTTTTCAGCTCGACGAGTACGTCGGCCTCGGGCCGGCGGACGAGCGGAGCTACAACGCCTATCTCAGGCGAGAGCTGGCAGGCGTGCGGTTCCGCACGTTCCATGGTCTCGACGGCTCCGCCTCTGACCTCGACGCGGAGTGCGCCCGTCACCAGGCGCTGCTCGACGAGGCGCCCATCGACCTGGTCGTGCTCGGCCTGGGTCGCGACGGGCACGTGGCGTTCGACGAGCCGGGCTCTCCGGTCAATGCGGGCGTGCGGCGCGTACGGCTGCACGACGTCACGCGTGCGGACGCCGCCGCCGACTTCGGCGGTCTCGATGCGGTGCCCGAGGAGGCGCTCACGGTGGGGCTGCGCACGCTGCTCGGCGCGCGGGAACTGCTGATGCTCGTGTCCGGATCCGCCAAGGCGGAGGCATTGCGCGCGATGCTCGAGGGCGAGCAGGGCCCGCAATGCCCGGCGTCGTATCTGCGCGATCACCCGCGCCTCACCGTCGTCTGCGACGAGGACGCGGCGCGCCTGCTCGGCCCGCGGCCGGGCTCGTCGAGCGACCGCGCCATCATCGTCCTGGGCCACCGCGAGCCCGGAATCAGCGCCGACGACCGCCTGTCCGACGAGTCGATCGCGCGCCTCGAGCGCGCCATGCGCGAGTGCCGGCGCGAGCCACCTCGCACGCTGCTCTTCACCGGCTATTCGCGCACGCGGGACGGCCTGTCGGAGGCCGAGCAGATGAAGGCTGCCTGGGACGAGAGCGAGGTACCGGCGCTGCTCGAGGACGCTGGTCGCAACACCTCGGAGAACGCCACCTGCTCCCTGCCTCTGATCCGCGCGATCGGCGAGATACGCCGCGTGACTGTCGTGACTTCCGTATGGCACATCCGCGCGCTCTACTTCTTCGCGCCCTACCGCTCGTTCGGGCTCAAGCTGTCGTTCGCTCCGGAGCTGGAAGGGCCGTGGGTGCGCCTCCTCGGGCACGAGCTGCACGGACTGCTCGGGATGCGGCGACAGCGGCGCCGCGCCATGGCCGGCATGCGACTGCCCGCCGAGCTCGCACTACTGCCGCCGGAGCCCGAATGAGCGAGCTGATTGCGGCAGACCTCGCCCTCGGCGGCCGCGTCGCGCCGGGCTGGGTTGAGCACGACCGCGGCCGCGTGCTGGGCGCGGCTCACGGTGAGCCGCTGCGCGTGCCCGATCTCGTGCTCGATGGAGTTGTCTCCGCCGGCCTCTGCGACCTGCAGGTGAACGGCGCCGCGGGACACGAGGTGGCGGACGGCGAAGAG
>DASVXS010000275.1:0-10298 GCA_036392575.1 Thermoleophilaceae bacterium
CCGGCGGCGGCTCGACGACCGGCACCCGGGCGAGCGGCACGATCGCCTCGCGGCCGTCCGCGAGGCGTACGGCGCCCTCGAGCTCCACCGCGCCGGGCGCGTCATGTGCCGGCACCTGCACGGTCCCCCAGAAACCGCTCCGCTCGTGGGCGAGGTCGGGTCGCGGCATCCCGGCCGCTGCGACCGGATGGCGCTCGCCGTCTACCACGATCTCGATTCGCCTCACGTCATGGGAGCTGCTCCCCGAGCAGAAGATCGCCGTCGCCCTCCCCACCGGCAGCGACGCCGGCAGCGGGCTCTCGAGGTTCACCTCCATGACGCGCTGAGAGTAGACCGGTCCGGGCGGCTAGGCTGGGCCCGCGGTGAGCGCGCCGACTGTCGTGATCCCCAACTGGAACGGCGCCCACTGGCTGCCGGGCTGTCTCGCTTCGCTCGAGGCGCAAACGGTGCGACCGGCGGAGATCGTGGTGGTCGACAACGGCTCGACCGATGGATCGCTCGAGCTGCTGCGGTCGCGCAGCCCCGCCCTGCGTGTGATCGAGCTCGGCCGCAACACCGGCTTCGCGTTCGCGGCGAACCGCGGCATCGAGGCCGCGGGCGGCGACACCGTCGCGCTCGTGAACACGGACGTCGAGCTCGCGCCCGACTGGCTCGAGCGCACGTCGCGCGTGCTGGCGGAGCATCCCGAGGCGGCGTCGGTGGCGTGCAAGATGCTCGACCTGCGCGACCCCGAAGTGCTGTACGACGCCGGCGACGTGCTGCGCCGCGACGGCGCCTGTGTGCAGCGCGGGCGCTTCTGCCGGGACGACGGCAGCTACGACCAGCCCGGCGAGGTGTTCGCGCCGTGCGCCGGCGCTGCGCTCTACCGGCGCGACTCGGTGCTCGCAGCCGGCGGCTTCGACGAGCGCTTCTTCGCCTACCTCGAGGACGTCGACCTCGGGCTGCGTCTGCGCCTCGCCGGGCACGCTTGCCGCTACGAGCCGGTCGTCGCGCGGCACGCGGGCGAGGGCAGCTCCGGCGCTCTCGACCCGCCGGTCGAGGCCTGGGTGGAGCGCAACACGCTGCTCTTGGTGGCGCGTGCGTTCCCGTTCCGCTGGCTGCCGCTCGTGCTCTACCGGCAGCTCGGCTGGGCCTGGCACGCACTCCGCGAGCGGCGGCTGGGTACACACCTTCGCGGTGCGGCGGCCGCGCTCCCGCTGCTGCCGGCGATGCTGCGCGAGCGGCGCGCGCTGCGGCGCTCGGCGGTGCTGCCGGTCGAGCACGCGATCCCCTCACAGCCGATCCGCGGCCCCCACGCCGCGGGCCACCCGAGCGCGCGCGTCAGTCGGCGCTGACGTGCGTGCGCGCGCGGCGCCGGCGGCGCGACATCACACGCAGCTCCTCGCGCGGAGCGCGCTGCGAATCCTCGATCGCCCGCTCGACCTCGTGCGGCAGCCGCTCGCGGAAGACCGTGGTGTCGAAGCGTGTCGCATTCGCGACGCATTCGGTCGGATCGACCGCGGACTCGTCGAACGCCGTCACGACCTTGATCAGCTCGTCCTCCTCCCCCTCGAAGAACGCTCCGGTGATGCCGTCGAGCACCGATTCCTGCTGACCGCCGCGCGCCGAGATCACCGGTCGCCCGGCGGCCTGCGCTTCGACCGCCGCGATGCCGAACTCCTCCACGGCCGGCACGATCAGCGCCCGGGCGCCGCTCAGCAGCTGGGCCACCCGCCGATCGCTCACGCGGCCCGTGAACGAGATGGTCGGGCCGGCGATGTGCTGGAGGTGGCGGCGCTCGGGCCCGTCGCCCACTATCACGAGCGGCAGCCTCAGCTTGTTGAACGCGCGTATCGCGACGTCGATCCGCTTGTGCGGCATCAGCTCGGACAGCACCATGAAGTAGTCGGACACCTTGCCCGGCGCGAAGCGCCCGGTCTCCACCGCCGGGTAGACGACTGTCGACTCGCGCCCGAAGTAGGCGCGGATGCGCGCCTGCGTCATGTGCGAGTTCGCGATGTAGCGGTCCACGCGCTGCGCCGCGATCCAGTCCCATTGGCGCCACCGCCGGAAGATCCCGCGGAGCGCCGCGCGGCTGAAGGGGTCACGCCGGGCCGCGAGCGTCGCGTCGCGCTCGCTCCACGCATATCGGAACGGGTTGTGGCAGTAGGAGACGTGCACCGTTCCCTCCCCGCAGATGACCGCATGCGCCCACGCGCTCGAGCTCGAGACGACGACGTCGTAGCCCGAGAAGTCGAACGACTCGATCGCCGCGGGATAGAGCGGCAGCAGCGCCCGGAACGTGCGCGCCGTCGGCTTCACCTTCTGCAGGAACGAGGTGCGGATCTCGCGCCCCGCGAACCGGCCCTCGGTGCCAGCCTCGTCGTAGATGGGGCTGAACACGTCCGCGTGCGGCCACATCTCGCACATCGCGAGGAACACACGCTCCGCGCCGCGCATGTCCACGAGGAAGTCGTGTACGAGCGCGATCCGTCGCGACTGCGCGGCCAGGCGGTCCATGCCAGCCGAGTGTAATCGGCATGTGAAGTTCTCGCCTGAACCGTTCGGGCGCGGAAGCGCCAGGAACGTCTGCTAGGAATTCAGGCGATGCCCCGGCCACGTCGACTCGCCGCAGCGGCCGCCGCGCTCGCGCTTGCGCTGCCCGCGTCCGCGCTCGCCGACGACAGCGCCGGCGACCAGCAGTACCAGGACCCCTTCGGCAACAACCCGCCGGGCCAGACCCAGCCGGGGTCCCAGAGCCAGCCGGGATCGCAGACTCAGGGAAGCGGCTCGTCCGGTGGCGGCACGAGCCAGCCGGCGCCGCCGCAGGCGGCGCAACCGGTCGCCACGACTGCGGCTCCCTCACAGGAGCTGCCACGCACGGGCGTGAACGCGGGCTTGCTCGTGGCGCTCGGGGCCGCCATGCTCGCCGCGGGCGTCGCGATCCGCCGGCGCCTGGCCTGACGATCCAACGCAAAGGACACGGGACCCCGCTCTGAGCCTCCCGCGGACGTTGTTCGTGAGCTACTCCGGCGCCTTCGGCGGAGCCGAGCGCGTGCTTCTCGATGTGGCCGCGAACTACGAGGGCGCGGTCACGATCGCGTGCGCCGCCGGCGAGCTCGCCGCGCGCGCACGCGACCGAAAATTGCCGGTCGTGGAGCTCCCGGCGCGGCCGCTCGAGCTTCGGGGACCCGCCCCGACACGGCTAGCCGCGGCGCGCGCGCTCGGCGCGCACGCCCGCGAGATCCGGCGGCTGGCGCGCGATCTCGCCCCCGAGGTGCTCGTGGCCTGGGGCGCGCGCTCCGCGCTCGCCGCGGCGCCGGGCCTGGCGGGGAAACCGGGCGCACCGGCGCTCGTCGTTCAGCTCAACGACCTCGTGCCCGGGCCCGCGATCGGGCGCGCGTTGCGCGCCGCGTGCCGGCGCGCGACGGCGGTGATCGTCCCGTCGCGGGCGGTGGCACGCGACCTCGGTGTGCCGGTCACCGTAATCCCCCCCGCGGTCGACCTCGACCACTTCGCGGCGGTGCCCGAGCCGCCGAACAAGGCGGCGGTACTCGTGCTCGGGGCGATCACCGACGTGAAGCAGCCGGGGCTTGCGCTCGAAGCCGCGGCAATCGCGTCGCGTGACATCCCTGAGCTCGCGCTCACGCTTGCCGGCGCTCCACTGGGCGAAGACGGTGGCCGCCTGCTCGCGCGGCTCGAGCGTCGGGGAGGCGAGCCAGACCTCGCCGGCCGCGTGCACTTCGCCGGCCAGGTGGCCGACCCCAGCGACGCGCTTGCCGCAGCGGACTGCCTCTTCCACGCGGGCTCCCGCGAGGCGTTCGGTCTCAACCTGGTGGAGGCGCTGGCGAGCGGACGCCCGGTGATCGCGCCGGCGTCGGCGGGACCGCTCGAGATCGTCGACGACGGCTGCGGCCGCCTCTACCGGCCCGACGACCCAGAGGCCGCCGCGCGAGCCCTCGTGGAGCTGCTCGCCGACGGCGAGCTGCGCGAGCGGCTGGGCAGGGCAGGCCGCGAGCGGGCGCGCGAGTGCTTCGACATCCGCAAGACGCGCCGCCGGTACGCCGAGCTTCTCGGCTCGGTCCACCCGGCAGACCGACGGGCTCCGGAGGGCAGCGGCATCGCGCTCGTCACCGTCACGCACAACTCGGCAGACGACCTGCCCAGGCTGCTGGACTCCGCCGCGCGCCACCTGCCCGGCGCCCGCGTCGTCGTGGTCGACTCGGGCTCGAGCGACGGCAGCGCCGGGCTCGCTCGCGAGCGCGGCGCGACCGTGATCGAGCTTGGCGAGAACGCCGGCTTCGGCCGCGGCTCGAACGCCGGGCTGCACGAGGTGAGCGAGCCGGTCACGGTGCTCCTGAACCCGGACGTCGAGCTGCTCGATTCCTCGCTTGCGCGCGCGGCGGAGGAGGTCCGCAACGGGCCGGAACGGATCCTCGGACCACTCGTGCTGCTCCCGAGCGGCGAGCGCCAGGACAGCGCGCATGCGCCGCCCGGTTCCGGCGCGGAGCTCGCGATCGCGCTGGGACCGCCGGCCCTTCTGCCCTCGCCGCTCCGCACGCGAGTGCAGCCGTGGCGGGCCACGAGCCCGCGAGCGGCGGGCTGGCTCGTGGGCTGCTGCCTGATCGCGCGGACCGAGACGCTTCGGCGCCTCGGCCCGTTCGACGACAGACTGTTCCTCTACGCCGAGGACATGGAGCTCGGGCTGCGCGCGCGAGAGGGCGGAGTCGAGCAGTGGTTCTGGCCGCATGCACGCGTGCTCCACCGCGCGGCCCACTCGTCCGCACGCGCATTCGGCGGCGAGCCGTTCGAGCTGCTCGCGCGTCAGCGGCGCGCGATCGTGGCGATGCGGCTTGGGCCTCAGTCGCTGCGGCGCGACGACATCGCGCAGGCGGTCACCTTCGCGAGCCGAATCTCGCTCAAGACGCTGCTTCGCCGCGACGCCGGGCGCGAGCGCGAGCAGCTGCGAGCGTTGCGCGCAGCGCGTCGTGAACCGCCCGACCCGGTGGTGAGCGCTGAGGAGCTCGAGCGCTGAGCGCGCCCGTGACAATCGACGCGCGCGCTGCCGCGAGGCGCGAGATCGGCGGCGTGGAGCGCTGGGCGCGCGAGCTCGCCGCGCGCCTGCCGCGGACCACGTCCGGCCGCTACGCCGTCGCACAGCCGCGGCCCGCGCTCGCGCACCGCGCCGGCCACGCGTGGGAGCAGGCGGTACTGCCGCTAAGAGCACGCGGCTCGCAGTTCGTCCTCTGCCCCGCCAACCTGGCCCCGCTCGCGAGCGGTCGCAACGTGGTGGTGGTACACGACGTCGCGCCGCTGCGCCACCCCGAGTGGTACGGCCGCGCGTACGTCGCGTGGCAGCGGGCACTCCTGCCCGCAATCGCGCGCCGCGCGGTGCGGCTGGTGGCGGTGTCCGAGTTCGCCCGGCGGGAGCTCGTGGAGGTGCTCGGTGCGAACCCAGACAGGACGGTCGTGATCCCGGGCGGAGTGGACGAACGCTTCAAGCCGGACGCGCCGCGGCCGCTCGGCATCCATCGCCCGTACGTGCTCACCGTGGGCACGCGGATCGCGCGCAAGAACCTCGGCGCGCTCCGCGCCACCGCCGAGATGCTCGAGCGCCGGGGCATCGAGCTCGTGTCCGCCGGCTCGGGCCGCGGCTACATGCGCGCCGAGGACGCGCCGCCGGTGCGCGCGTTCGGCTACGTGCCCGACGAGGACATGCCAGGCCTGTACGCGCACGCCGAGGCCTTCGTGATGCCCTCGCTCTACGAGGGCTTCGGGCTCCCGTGCATCGAGGCGATGGCGTGCGGCACGCCGGTCGTGGCGGCCGATCGCGCGGCGCTGCCGGAGACCTGCGGCGACGCCGCGCTGCTCGCCGACCCCGAGGACGGGGCCGCTTTCAGCGCCGTCGTCGAGCGCGTGCTCGACGACGAAGCGTTGCGCACGCGGCTTCGCGAAGCGGGCCTCGCCCGGGCGCGGTCACTCACCTGGGACCGCACCGCGGGCGAGGTCGACGCCCTGATCGGGCGCCTTCTCCGCAGCGCTATTTCGCCTTCACCGTGAACTGCCCGCAGTCCGGCAGCGCCTTGCCGTCCTGGTCGCGGTAGGCCACCTTCAGCTGCTTCGAGTTGACGGTCACCTGCGCGTAGCTGAACACGTTGGTCTGAGCGCACTTCATCCCCACGCCGTTCGGCGGCGGCGGCTTGAAGAACGCGTCCGTGATCAACTTGCCGTTACCTTCACGGCCCGTCGTGCGGTCGATCTCCTTGACGTACGTCATGGTCGCCACCGGACCGCTCGCGAAGTCCATGATCCCGCTGTCCTTCGGGCCGCCGGCCTCGAGCGTCTGGAAGCGCGCGTCGTTGACCATGTTTGCGTGGACGTCGGTCGAGAGGAACGCGACGTTCTTCACATTCGCGGACAGGAACTGGAGCAGCTTCGTCCGCTCCGCGGCGTAGCCCTCCCAGCGGTCGTACGGCAGCGCGTAGTACTGCTGGATCGGCACCTCGTTCATGATCAGCTTCCATTTCGCGCTCGATGCCTTCACCGCTTTCTCGAAAGCGGCGAGCTGCTTCGAGCCGAGCATCGTGCGCTTCGGGTCGTTGATCGTGTCGAGGCACTGCTGCGACACGGGCGCGGCCAGCGACGGCACGGCCACCGCAAACAGCGCTCGGGTGGCCGGCGGGCCGGTGGGCGCGAGATCCGGCCCGCCGGTCTGCGGGTTGTCACAGGCGTGGTTCGCGGACGCCTTCGCGCTGCGGAACGAGCGCTCGTCCAGGAAGAAGAGCTCGACGTTCTTGCCCCAGCGGAACGTCCGGTAGATGCCCCGGTTCGTCGAATACGTGACGGGCATGTAGTCGCGGAACGCCCGCACGCCGGCCTTGTAGACCGCGGACCCGTTCTCCGCCTTGGTGAAGTCGTTGGCGAACTCGTGGTCGTCCCAGTGGCTGTAGCTGCCCGCAGCTCCGCGGAACAGCTGCAGGTTCCTCAGCGCCAGGTTCTGCCTGTACTTCTCCCACTTCTGCTTCACCGTGGTCGCGAGGGCGCCCTTCCCCGGCACCTCGGAGTCCGAGTAGATGACGTCGCCCAGGTTGACGTTGAACAGGTTCCCGGCGCGCGCCATCGACCGGTACGCCTGGAAGTTGTTGTAGAAGGGCTTCGTCGATCCCACGCCGGGCTCGGCGTCGGCGTCGCCCGAGAAGGCGAACTTGATCGTCTTCGCCTTGCTCGCGTCTGGCGCGGTGCGGAACTTGCCGACTGAGCTGCGCTTCGAGCCATTCACGAAGCGGTAGTAGTACGTCGTGTCGGGCTTCAGTCCCTTGATGGTCCGCTGGAGCGTGTTGTCGTGGTTCTTCGTCGCCTTCACGACGCGCTCGTCGACGAACCGGCGGAAGCGCCTGTCGGTGGACACCTGCAGCGTGTAGGAGCCGGCCTTGTCCGCGCGCGCCCAGAGGAGCGCCGACTTCGCCGTGACCTCCCCGGCGGCCACGCCATAGCTGAATCCCCTCGCCGACGCGCTCGTGGGCACAGCCGCCACAGCGGCGGCCGCGAGCAGCAGCGGCAACGTCCTTCGCATCGACACGTCGTCCCCCCTCCTGGGCCGTTGACCCGTTAGCGGTTGAGCACCCTACAGGCAGTCACCGGCAGCTTCCGGTCTGCGTCTTCACACATCCCTCAAGGCTGCGCGCCGCGGTGCGGTAGGCGCGCAGCGCCGGTGTCGCCCTGAAGCTGCTTCCGTCGTAGCGGTTCAGGCCTGCGAAGCGGAAGATGCCCGTCCCCGGATCGTTCGAGCGGGTGTATGGGGCCGACCAGGTGTACCAGTAGAGCCGCTCCACGCGCACGTCCGGCCTGCTGCGCACCGCTGCGAACAGGCGGTACGCGCCGCTCAGCCGTTGCGCCATGCCGCGATCGGTGGTGGCGATGTTGCGCTGATAGCTCGGCACCTTGGTGCGGCCGCGCGCGGCCGGCCAGCCGAACTCGGTGATCCAGATCGGCGTGCGCGCATCGCCGTGCCTGGCGAGCACCTGCCGGAACAGCCGCGTCGCCTTGAGCAGGAGCCTTGGCGGCCCGGTGTACGTCTGCAGCGCGGCCACGTCGAATTGATGCCGGATGTGGCCACTGCGGTAGAGAGCCGCGAGGGCGTCCCAGGAGAATCCGGTAAGTCCCGCGAGCACCACCTTCGCGCGCGGATCGGCTGCCCTGATCGCCCTTCGCGAGGCACGGAGGAGCGCGCCGTAGCCCTGCTCCCAGCGGGGGCTGTTCCAGTAGAGGCGCAGATGAGGCTCGTTCCATATCTGCCACTCGCGCAGCGGCCGCTTCGGGAGCTCGGGATGCTCCTGCCAGAAGCTCCCGCTCGGGCCGTAGCGTCCGATGAGCACCGTGAGGAATGCGGCGTACTGTTCCGGATCGCGAGGCGGGGAGTTGAAGGCACTCGCGTCCGCCCGAGCCCACGCGGGCGCGTAGACCACGACCGGCAGGAGCGAGAGGCCGTGGACGGCTGCGCTCGCCACCAGGCGGTCCGTGGACGCGAAGTCCGGCGGGGCTCCCTCGTTCGGCTGCACCGCCGCCCACGAGAACGAAGTGCGGATCGATTCGACTCCATTCAGGGACATCCGGCCGAGCTGGGCGTCCTGAACGCCGGCCGGCGCCTGCAGCAGCCCTCCGTCCAGCACGGTGCCGAAGAACCCTTGCGGGACGGTGCGGCCGGCCTCGGCGGAGGCCGTCGACCCGAGGCACGCGAGAGCGGCCAGCACGGCGAGGAGGCAGACCTTCTTCACGCGCATTCGGAACACGCGAGCATACGGGTCGATTCGGCTTTCCAGACGACGATCTCGAAAGTTGACGCGCGCGTCATCGGTCGTCAGAATCGCCTGGTGCGCAACGTCTGCGTGATAGGCGCCGGCTCTTCTGGCATAGCCGCCTGCCAGGTGCTGGCATCGCGCGGCATTCCGTTCGACTGCTTCGAGAAAGGCTCCGGCGTAGGCGGCAACTGGCGCTACGAGAACGACAACGGCATGTCGTCGGCGTACCACTCGCTGCACATCAACACGTCGCGCCATCTCATGGAGTACGCGAGCTACCCGATGCCGGAGTCGTACCCGGACTATCCGAGCCACTGGGAGATCGCACGCTACTTCGACGACTTCGTCGACCACTTCGGGCTGCGCGAGCGGATCACCTTCAACACGGCGGTGACGAAGATCGAGCGCTCCGACGACGACGGCTGGCACGTCACGCTCGAGAACGGCGAAACGCGCAGCTACAGCGCCGTGCTCGTCGCCAACGGCCACCACTGGAACCCGCGCTGGCCCTGGTTCCCGGGGGAGTTCCACGGCGACGTCATGCACGCGCACCACTACAAGACGCCGGAGGGATTCGAAGGCAGGGACGTGATCGTGCTCGGCTTCGGCAACTCCGCAGTCGACATCGCGTGCGAGCTCGGGCGCGTCGCGTCCAACACGTATCTCGCGACTCGCCGCGGCGCGCACGTGTTGCCGAAGTACCTTCGCGGCAAGCCGACCGACGAGGCGGCCCCTGCCTTGGCGCACTTCATCCCGATGAACATCGCCGGCCGGCTCATGGAGCGCCAGCTGAGGCGCCTGCAGGGGGCAATGACCGACTACGGCCTGCCCGAGCCAGATCACCACATCGGCGAGGCGCATCCGACGATGTCGTCCGAGCTGCTGCCGGCGATCGGGCACGGCCGCGTGACACCCAAGCCCAACATCTCCCGCCTCGAGGGCGACGACGTGCGGTTCGCTGACGGCACCGTCGTGCACGCCGACCGCATCGTGTACTGCACCGGCTACAAGATCACGTTCCCGTTCCTCGAGAAGCAGGTGCTGAACCCGGACGAGAACCAGGTGCACCTCTATCGGCACGTGGTGCATCCGGAGCAACCGGGTCTCTACTTCCTGGGTCTGATCCAGCCGCTTGGCGCGATCATGCCGATCGCGGAGCGCCAGGCGGAGTGGATCGCCGATGTGGTCACCGGCGAGGGCGCGCTCCCCTCGCGCGAGGAGATGCTGCACGAGATCGAGCGGCATCGCGAGCGTATGGCGAAGCGCTACGTGCGCTCGCCGCGTCACACGATCCAGGTCGATTTCCACCCCTACATGCGTGAGCTCGCGCGCGAGCGGAAGCGTTCGCGGCGCCGCGCGCGGCGTCCGCAGCGAGCGCTTGCCCCGGAGCTTGCGCCGGCGCGCGCCTGACGCCTCGGTTACAACGCCTCGCACTAGCGGTTACACATGTTGTCCCCCATAGGGGGTATCACCGTGTTAGGATCGGCGCGGACTCGAGGGCGATTTGAACACGAGGGCAGC
>DASVXS010000276.1:0-16696 GCA_036392575.1 Thermoleophilaceae bacterium
GGGCGCGCCGATCATCAGCGGCAGCACGTAGTTGGCGATGCCTGCGAAGACCGGGATGATGAACAGGAAGATCATCAGCGAGGCGTGCACCGAGAACAGCCCGTTGAAGGTGTTCGAGTCCACGAACTGCCGGCCCGGCGCCGCAAGCTCGGCGCGCATCAACATCGCCATCAGGCCGCCGACGATGAAGAAGAAGAAGGTGGTGACGATGTACTGGATCCCGATGACCTTGTGGTCCGTGTTCACGCGGAAGTAGTCCCTCCACGTGTAGGCGCCGTGGCCGGAGTGATCCTCTGGCACGGTGGGCGCACCCGAGGCCCAGCGGAACCAGTAGTCGAAGCAGCCGATGCCGATCAGGAAGGCGAGCGGCGTGGAGATGAGCGCCACGGTGGTGATCGCATCGCCGTCGACGATCGGATGCCACCCGTACAGGGCGCGGATCGGGACGACGATGGCGAACGCGAGCCCGACGCCGATCGGAATGGACAGCGCCGCTCGGTACCAGCCCGGTGCCCTCAGTCTCGCTGCAAGCGTCATCCGCTACCTGCCTTTCCTCCCGAGACACTCAAAAGGTACTTGACGAGCGCGTCCAGTTGAGCGCCGCTGATCCGGTCCTTGAAGTCGGTCGGCATCACCGGCTGGAAGCCCGGAACGACGAACGCCCTGGGGTCGACGATCGACTGCTTGACGTACTGCGCCGCCGTCTCGTTGTTCTGCTTGCCGAACTTCGCCGCGGCCGCCGCCAGGTCGTCGAGCTTCGGCCCGACCGCGCCGCTCGTGCCGGCATCCGACAGCGTGTGGCAGCCGCCGCAGCCGTTTGAGGCGAACACCTGCTTGCCGGCCGCGTTCGCGTTGCCACCGCCGCCGCCCTGAGGCGCCGCGCCGCCCGCGGGCGCCTGGGCCTGCTGCTGCGGACCCCGGGCCTGCCTCGCGAGCCATGCAGTGAACGCCGGCTTCTCGACCACGCGCACCGTGTTCCGCATCGTCGAGTGCCCGAGCCCGCAGAGCTCCGCGCACACGACGTCGTAGGTGCCGACCTTGTTGGGCGTGATCTTGATGTGGGTCGTCATCCCGGGTACCGCGTCCTGCTTGAGCCGGAACTGCGGAACCCAGAACGAGTGGATCACGTCGTTGGTGGTGATGTCGAACTTCACCCGCTCCTTGTTGGGCAGGTAAAGCACGTCGGAGGTGACCGGTTTGCCGTTCGGGCCCTCGTAGGTGAAGTGCCAGGTGAACTGCTGGCCGCGGACCTTCACGGTCATCGCCGCGGGGCTCGCCTCCACGTTGTGGAGCACGACCCAACCGTAGGCGGCGAGCGCGGTCACGAGCAGGAACGGGATGCTCACCCAGATGATCTCGAGCCGCGTGTTGCCGTGGATCGGCGCGCCGTCGCTCAGGTCGCCCGGCTTCGCCCGGAACTTCACGACGCTGTAGATCGCGACGGTCATGACGAGCACGAAGATCGGCACCGACACGATCAGGAGCACGTCGTAGAGCGTGTCGATCTCGCCGACCTTGTCGGCCGCGAGCGGCGGGAACCAGTCGATGGAGAGCGCGATCGCGACGCCGATGACCGACGCCACGGCGCCAATCAAGAGCATCTGGGCCAGCGGATGCTTACGCAATCTCTCCCGTCCCCCGGAGCATCGGGGCGCGAGTGTAATCGACCATCGCGACGAACGCCTACCAGCGTTCGATCGCGGACGGAGCGGCTCTCAGACGGCGGCCACCGCGGCCTCGCCAGGGCGGAAGCTCGACGGTGGAGCGCCGTGATGGCGGCGGAACGTCTTGGCGAACTGCGCGGGCTGCCGGTAGCCGACGCTCATCGCCACCTGGCGGACTGGCATGCGTCCCGTCCGCAGCAGCTCCATCGCCCGGCGCATCCGCACGTCGGCCAGATACGCGCGGAACGTCGTGTTCCCGGCCTCCGCGAAGGCGCGCTGGAGCTGGCGCCTCGACGTGGCGATCCGCTGCGCCACCTGGTCCAGGTCCAGCTCCTGGGAGTAGTCCTCTTCGATGATCGCGACCGCCTCCTCGAAAAGAGCTCTGCGGCGGTCGACCGTCGCTTGCCGCTTCGCCAATCTCTCCCTTTCAGTTCCGACTTACGGGAGAACCGGCCCTTCAGCCCTGGCGCTCCCGCCCCGGGATGTTATGCCCGAGCCACGGCTCGACCTATCCCGTTGTCAGCGCTCGAACGCGCGAAATTTTGCACTTGCAGGGGCTTTGTCCGCTTCGGCTGGGGGAACAGGCGGCTGTGAGACCATTGGGATACGCTTGCGTCATTCCGCACGAGTCGGTTCGGAGGAGGGCAGGAGACGAGATGCAGGTCAGCGATGGGATGAGCTCGGTGATCCTCACGGTGGGCCCGGATCACACAATCCGCGACGCGGCGCGCCAGATGGCGGAGCGCAAGGTCGGCGCGGCCATCGTCATCGACCCGGACCAGCCGGGACCGGGCATCGTGACCGAGCGCGACATCCTCGAATCGATCGCGGCCGGCCAGAGTCCAGACCAGGAGCGGGTCGCTAACCATCTGTCCGCGAATCTCACGTTCGCCGCATCCGACTGGTCCCTCGAGCGCGCCGCCGAGGCGATGGTGAAGGGTGGCTTCCGCCATCTGGTCGTAATGGACGGCGGCGAGACCGTCGGCATCCTGTCCATGCGCGACATCGTGCGCTGCTGGACCATGGATGGGGCCACGTGCGACGTCTGATCTGACGGCTGCAAACCGGCGCTGGGGGGCGTCCTCGGTCGGCCGCATGCAGAGCATGCGCGCCTCCCTGCGTCCTTCCCCAGCTTGGTTTTCGCTCGTCAGATCAGGCGTCGGCTCGCGCTAGGCGCGGTAGCGGGCCTTCTCCCTCATTGCCCTCGACCTCGAGCTACCGATACGACGCGAAGCGCAGTAGGTCCGCCAGCTCGAAGTTCCCGTTCACCGAGGGCAGGGTCGGCCGCCATTCCGGGTCCACCACCCGCTGTGAGTCCGGGTCCGCGTCGATGATCCCGAGCAGCACCTCGGCCACTATCTGGCCGCCAACCGGCCCGAGGCGTTCGCCGTCCTGCCGCACCTCGGCCTCCTTCAGGACGTAGAGCCAGAGCGGCGTCTCGCCGCTCCAGCCGGAGTCCGCGAGTCCCACCTGCTCGCGCGTGAGCGGCTGCTCGCCCATCGCCCGCGCGACCGACTCGCCCGACGGCAGCGAAAGCGCATGCCCGCGCTGGAGGTCGCGCACCGCCAGCGAGTGGTACTCCTCGACCGCAACGTCGCCGGTGATCTCGAGCGGCAGCTCGATTAGCGAGCGCGCCAGGCGGCCGTCGATCTTCTTGGCCGGCTGCGGCGGCTCGGCTCCCGGCATCTCGAACAGGTGCGACCAGTCGACCTCGCGCGCTGCCGGCACCGGGCGGAAGCCCATCAGATCCGGGAACAGCGGCAGGTCCCCGGAGAAGTCGTTCAGCCGGTACGAGTGCCGGATCTGGCCGTGGCCGTAGCGGTAGGCCCCGTCCGCGAACTCGAACGGGATGAACGCGTCGCCCTGCGGCCGGTAGAAGCGCGGGCCGCTGTCGAGCAGCGAGCGCATCAGGTCCGCGCCGACCAGGCGAGGCAGGAAGTCGTGGACGATCACCCACTGGTAGTGCCAGTGCGTGGCGCGGGCTGCCTCGTCGAAGAGCTCGTCCTCGGCTACTCCGTCTTCGCGCAGGCGGTCCACCAGCCCGTTGTGCACCTTGAGGAAGGCGAGGTGCAGCTGGCTCACGAAGAGATGGACGTCGTTGCGCGGGTCGCCGATGAGCGCGGTGCCCTGGCGGTTGCGCGGCACGTCGGCCGGCTCGCCCTCGTCGTTCTCCCCGATCAGCAGCTTCGGCGCGTCGTCGCGGTCGTAGAGGTACGGGCTTCCGACCTGGCCCGCGCCGTAGAGGCACTCGAGGTTGGCGCGCGGCGTGCGGAAGTTGCGGACGCTGTCCGGGTCGGCATGCTCCTGGAGGCTCGAGCGATCGGCCGTTATGTCGTGCGCGATGAACTGGCCGAACAGCGGCCAGCCGGCCGCGCCGCGGGCGTCGTCACAGCCCGGGTCGTCGGCCATCGCGCTGCCGTCGCAGAAGCCGCCGCTGCGCCCGAGCGCGAGCACGAGCGGCTCCTCTTCGGAGACCGGCGGCAGCTCCGGGAACATGCGACCGTACTTGCTCGCGTTGGCGAGCGGCGCGTCGATCGTGCGCGACGGTGCGAGGCAGTGGTCGCGCGCTTGTGCAGTTGTCGCGGTGAGGGCCATAGCCCCAAGCTACGCGCACGGTCAAGGTGGCTCACGCCACCCGATCGGGTCACCGCGTGGTCAGTGTTCGAGCGGTAGCTCTGAGATGTCCTCGCGCGTCGAGCGTATCCAGCGCACGAGCACGACGAGGAAGATCACGAGGCCGATGCCGGTGAGGACCCACGTGTAGACGACGCCGACCAGCATCAGCGTGATGGCGAACGCCATCAGCACGGGGAGGTAGGACGGCCCGGGGAGATGGATCTCCTCACCGGGCGGTGGCACGTTTTCGTGCGCGGATACTTCTTGCTGCTCGGCCATCTCAGTAGACGTAGGCCGCCACAAATGCCAGCGCGAAGACGATGAGGATGATCGCCCCGGCGATCAGGGCGGTGCGAATGTTCTGCAGCGCTAGGCGGCGGTCCATGCGGGTCCCTTTGTAACAGATCGGGGTCGCGAGACGCTGACACGGGTATGCGGCCCGAATCCCCGCTCAGCGCGACCGCTAAGGTGCCGTGCGGAGTCGAGTGAGCCCATGTCACCAGTCACTGTAGGCGTCGATGTGGGCGGCACAAAGGTGGCCGCCGCGGCGGTCGAGGGCACGAAGGCACTCGACCGGCTCGAGCGACCCACGGATCTGAACAGCTCGGGCGCGGTCGTCGAGCAGATCGAGGCGGTGGCGCGTGAGGCGCTGTCGCACGCGCCCGAGGCGGAGGCGGTCGGCGTCGGCGTGCCCTCCCAGATCGACTTCGAGACCGGCGAGGTGATCGCGAGCGTGAACATCCCGCTTCGTGGCGTCCGCCTGCGCGAGGAGCTCGAGCGCAAGCTGAACCTGCCCGTGTTCGTGGACAACGACGGCAACGTCGCCGCGATGGCCGAGCTGCACCTGTTCGACGAGCCCGACATCCGGCACCTGATCATGCTCACGCTCGGCACCGGCGTGGGCGGCGGCGTGGTGATCGACCGCCACATCTTCCGCGGCGCGACCGGCCGCGGCGCTGAGCTCGGTCACATCGTTGTACAGGCAGATGGGCCCGAATGCCCGGGCGATTGCCCGAACCACGGCTGTCTCGAGGCGTACTGCAGCGGCCTCGCGCTAGAGCGGGATGCGACCGCGCTAGGCAAGGAAAAGCCCGACTCGGGGCTCGGCAGGGTTGTGCGCGAGCGGGACGGGCGCTGCCGCGGCCGCGATGCGGTCGAGCTCGCACGAGAGGGCGATCTGGAAGCCGTTCAGCTTCTCCAGCGCTTGGGCACCTACCTCGGTGTGGGGATGACGAGCCTGATGAACGCCTTCGAGCCGGAGATGATCGTGATCGGGGGCGGCCTCGGGCAGGCGGCCGACCTTTTCCTCAACCGCGCGATCGAGGAGACGAAGTCGCGCGTGCTGCCCGCGCTCGAGCCGCGAGTGCGGGTCGAGCGCGCGCTCGGCGGCCCCGACGCGGGCGTGATCGGCGCCGGCCTGCTCGCCGCCCACGAGCACAAGCGCGCGGGTGGACATACTCCAGAGGAAACGATCAAGGAAGGGGCGCTGTGACCACGAGCACGACGGACACGCGGACGCTCGACGAGCTCTCCGTGAACACGATCCGCACCCTTGCCATGGACGCCGTCCAGAAGGCCAACTCCGGCCACCCTGGCACCCCGATGGCGCTCGCCCCGCTCGCATACGTGCTCTACACGCGCGTGATGAAGCACGACCCCGCCGATCCCGAGTGGTTCGACCGCGACCGCTTCGTGCTGTCGGCCGGGCACGCCTCGATGCTGCTCTACGCCTCGCTCTACCTCTCGGGCTACGGGCTCGAGGTCGAAGACCTCGAGAACTTCCGGCAGGTCGGCAGCCCCACCGCCGGCCACCCCGAGTACTGGCACGCGAAGGGAATCGAGACCACCACCGGGCCGCTCGGGCAGGGCATCTCCACCTCGGTCGGCATGGCGCTGGCCGAGCGCATGCTGAACGCGCGCTTTGGCGACGAGGTGATCGACCACCACACCTGGGTGATCGCGAGCGATGGCGACCTCGAGGAGGGGATCGCCTCGGAGGCGTGCTCGCTCGCCGGGCACCTCGGCCTCGGTCGGCTGATCGTCTTCTACGACGACAACCACATTTCGATCGAGGGCGACACCGAGCTCGCCTTCACCGAGGACGTGGGCAAGCGCTTCGAGGCCTATGGCTGGCACGTGATCAACCTCGGCGAGCAGATCGATCTCGAGTCGCTCGAGCGCGCCGCTCACCAGGCGAAGGCCGTCGAGGACCGCCCGTCGCTGGTGATTGTGCGCACGCACATCGCGCCTGGCAGCCCCAACAAGCAGGGATCGGCGAAGGCGCACGGCGAGCCGCTCGGCGTCGAGGAGGTCCGGCTGACCAAGGAGGTCTACGGCTGGCCCTCGGACAAGACCTTCTACGTTCCGGACGAGGTGCTCGAGCACTTCCGCAGTGTCACCGCGAAGCGCGGGCGCGAGGCGCACGAGCAGTGGAACAGTCGCTTCGAGGAGTACCGACGGCAGCAACCGGAGAGGTCGGACGAGCTCGAGCTGTTCATCGAGCGACGGCTGCCGGACGGCTGGGACAGCGACGTGCCGCGCTTCGACCCCAATGACGAGAAGGTCGGGTCGAAGCTCGCGACGAGAAAGGCTTCGAACGCGGTGATCCAGTGGGCCGCGGCCCGCGTGCCGCAACTGGTGGGGGGCTCGGCCGACCTCGCGCCGTCCACGCTCACGCTGATCGACGGCGGCGGCGATGTCGAGAAGGGGCACTACGGCGGGCGCAACATGCACTTCGGGGTGCGTGAGCACGCCATGGGCGCGATCGTGAATGGCCTCGTGCTGCACGGGTTCCGGGCCTTCGGCGCCACCTTCCTGATCTTCTCGGACTACATGCGCGGTTCCATCAGGCTGTCCGCCCTGATGCAGATCCCGTCGATCTTCGTATTCACGCACGACTCGATCGGGCTCGGGGAGGACGGCCCGACGCACCAGCCGATCGAGCAGCTCCCCGGGCTGCGTGCGGTACCGAACCTCTACGTCGTGCGTCCCGCCGGCGCGAACGAGACCGCGCGCGCGTGGGAGTTCGCCCTGCGGCAGACCAACCGGCCGTGCGCGTTCGCGCTCACGCGCCAGGGCGTGCCTGTCTGGGATCCCGACGGCGTGCCCGCCGACTGCGTGGAGCGCGGCGCCTACGTGCTGCGTGACGCCTCCGACGGGCGCGAGCCCGAGGTGATTCTGATCGGCACGGGCTCTGAGGTGCACCTCTGCGTGGAGGCGCAGACGCTGCTCGAGGCGGACGGCGTGGCGACCCGCGTGGTGAGCATGCCGTGCGTCGAGCGCTTCCTCGAACAGGACGAGTCGTACCGCGACCAGGTGCTGCCGGGGTCCGTGCGGGCGCGCGTGGCTGTGGAGGCGGCGCACCCGCAGACGTGGCACCAGTTCGTCGGCGAGGCCGGCGCCATCGTCGGCATGGAGACGTTCGGCGCCTCGGGCCCGGACAAGGCGGTGTTCCAGCACTTCGGATTCACACCAGAGCGCGTGGCCGACGAGGCCCGCGCCGTAATCGGCCGCCTGTCGTCGGCGCCGGCGGGCGGCTGAGAGAGGAGGCACGCCGTGACCGTTGCCCAGCAGGTGAACGAGAGACTCGCGGCGCTCCTCCGAGCCGGCACGAGCCCCTGGCTCGACCAGATACGGCGCAGCCTCATCGAGTGTGGTGAGCTCGAGCGCATGATGCGAGAGGACTCGTTGCGCGGCGTGACCGCGAACCCGGCCATCTTCGAGAAGGCGATCCTCGGCAGCCCGGACTACGACGACGCGCTCGCCGACCTCGCGCGCCAGGACCTCGATGCCGAGTCGATCTACGAGCGCCTCGCGATCGCGGACGTTCAGGCGGCGGCGGACGTGCTCCGCCCGGTCTGGGACGAGACCGGCGGCGCCGACGGGTTCATCTCCCTCGAGGTGGCGCCCGAGCTCGCTCGCGACACCGAGGGCACGATGGAGCAGGTGCGCGACTACTGGAAGCGGCTCGACCGCCCGAACGTGATGATCAAGATCCCGGGCACCGCCGAGGGGATGCCCGCGATCGAGCAGGCCACGTTCGAGGGGATCAACGTGAACGTGACGCTGCTGTTCGCGGTGGAGAAGTACGAGCAGTGCGCCGAGGCCTACATCCGCGGCCTCGAGCGCCGGCGCGAGGCAGGCGAGCGGGTCGATGACATGCACTCGGTGGCGAGCTTCTTCGTGTCGCGTGTCGACACGGAGGTGGACCGCCGCCTGGACCAGCTCGGCCACACCGAGCTGTGCGGCACGGCGGCGCTCGCGAACGCGCGGCTCGCCTACAGTCGCTTCAAGCAGATCTTCTACGGGGAGCGCTTCGCGGAGCTGCGCGACGAGGGCGCGTTCGTGCAGCGGCCGCTCTGGGCCTCGACGGGAGTCAAGAACCCGCGCTATCCCGAGACTATGTACGTAGACGGGCTGATCGCGCCGGACACCGTCAACACGATGCCGCTGCAGACGCTGATGGCGTTCGGCGAGCGCGGTCAGGTGCCGGGCGCCACGGCCGACCAGCCCGAGGAGAAGATCCGGGAGACGCTCGACGCGCTCGCCAAGGCTGGGATCGATCTCGACGACGTGACCGCGAAGCTGCTGGACGACGGCATCGTGCTGTTCGAGGAGTCGTTGCACAAGCTCTTGGCCGGCATCGAGAAGCGGCGCGCCGCCGTGGTCACCGGGCGTCCCGAGACGATCGAAGCGCACTTCCCGCCCGAGCTCGAGCGGGCGGTCGCCGACCGCGTCAAGCGGGCCGCCGACGAGGACGTCGTCCGCAGGATCTGGCGTAAGGACGAGACGCTGTGGGCGCCCCTCGGCACGCCCGAGATCGCCAACCGGCTGGGCTGGCTCACGATCACCGAGCCGATGCTCGAGGAGAAGGAGTCGATCGAGTCATTCGCGCGCGAGTGCGCCGCCGACGGGCTGCGCGACGCCGTGCTGCTCGGCATGGGCGGCTCGAGCCTCGCGCCCGAGGTGCTGCGCGAGAGCTTCGAGCCGAAGCCGGACGCGCTGCGGCTGCACGTGCTCGACTCGACCGACGCCGGCGCGATCCTTGCGGTCGAGCGCGAGATCGACCTCGAGAACACGCTCTTCGTGGTCTCTACGAAGTCGGGCGGAACGATCGAGACGCTCTCGCTCGCCAGGTACTTCCTCGGCAAGGCGCCCAATCCGGGCCGTCAGTTCATAGCGATCACCGACCCGGGCTCGGGCCTCGTGGACTTCGCGGAGTCGAACGGCTTCCGCCGAGTCTTCCTGGCCGACCCGGACATCGGCGGCCGCTACTCGGCGCTGTCGCACTTCGGCCTGGTGCCGGCCGCGCTGGCGGGCATCGACATCGGTGCGCTGCTCGAGCGTGCGCAGGTGGCCGAGCAGCGCTGCGCGGCCTGGGAGCAGAGCGAGACCAACTCGGGGCTCTGGCTCGGGTGCGCACTCGGCGAGTGCGCGGTCAAAGGACGCGACAAGCTCACCTTCATCGTGGCCGACCGCGTGGGGGCGTTTGGCCTCTGGGTGGAGCAGCTCGTGGCGGAGTCCACCGGCAAGGAGGGCAAGGGCATCGTTCCGATCGTCGACGAGCCGCTCGGGGAGGCCGACGCTTACGGCAACGATCGCGTGTTCGTGCACATCCGTGACCAGGGCAATCCCGACTCGGCCGCGGAGGAGCTGGTGCAGGCGCTCAGCGAGGCCGGTCACCCGACCGTGACGGTGCAGGTCGAGGAGGCCGAAGACCTAGGCAGCCTGTTCTTCTTCGCGGAGTTCGCGACCGCTGTGGCAGGCTGGGTGCTCGGCATCAACCCCTTCGACCAGCCGAACGTGCAGGAGGCGAAGGACAACACGAAGAAGGTGCTCGACCGCTACGCGTCCGAGGGCGAGCTGCCTGCGGTGAAGGACGCCTCTGACGAAGCGCTGAATGCGCTCGTGACGCAGGCGGAGCCCGGCCGCTACTTCGCCGTAATGGGCTTCCTCGCGCCGTCCACCGATGTGGACGCGGCGGTGGAGGAGCTCCGGGCCACCGTGCGTGACAAGAGCGGCGCGGCGACCACATTCGGGTATGGGCCGCGCTTCCTGCACTCCACGGGCCAGCTGCACAAGGGCGGCGCGCCGATCGGCCTATTCCTCCAGCTGCTGCACGACTCCTCCGAGGACGCGGAGGTGCCGGAGGCCGGCTACACGTTCAACACACTGAAGAACGCGCAGGCGGTTGGCGACCTCGAAACGCTGCTCACCCACGGTCTCCCGGCGGAGCGCCTCCACCTGGATGGCGATCCCGCACAGGCGATACGAGCGCTCGCGGAGCGGCTCGGGAGGATGCTCTGATGCAGCTCGGGTTCGTCGGGCTCGGGCGCATGGGGGGCAACATGGTGACCCGCATCCTGCGGGACTCGGGCAACGAGATCGTGGCGTACGACCCGGGCCAGTCAGCGGTCGAGGCGGCCGTCGGGCACGGCGCGACCGCCGCGACCTCGCTCGAGGACCTCGTGTCGAAGCTCGAGAAGCCCCGAGCCGTGTGGTTGATGGTGCCCGCGGGCGAGATCACCCAGAGCTCACTCGATTCGCTGCTCGGGCTGGTGGATCAGGGTGACCTGATCGTGGACGGCGGCAACTCGAAGTGGACGGACTCAAGGGCCTTCGGCGAGCGTGCCACACAGGCGGGAGTCGAGTTCGTCGACGTCGGCACGAGCGGCGGCGTCTGGGGCCTCGAGGTCGGCTACTGCATGATGGCCGGGGGCACCGACGAGGCCGTGAAACGGCTGGCGCCGATCCTCGACGTCCTGGCCCCGCCGGACGGGTGGATGCACGTGGGCGGCCACGGCGCGGGCCACTACGTGAAGATGGTCCACAACGGCATCGAGTACGGGATGCTCCAGGCCTACGCGGAGGGCTTCGAGATCATGCATGCCTCGGACTACGACCTCGACCTTCACGGCATAGCTCACTTGTGGAACCAGGGCGGCGTGGTCCGCTCGTGGCTTCTCGAGCTGGCCGAGCGCGCCTTCGATCAGGACGGCAACGACCTGACGCACATCCGTGGCTACGTGCAGGACTCGGGCGAGGGTCGCTGGACGGTCGAGGACGCGATCAACCGAAGCGTGCCGGCGCCGATCATCACGCTGTCTCTCTTGACGCGATTCGCCTCCCGCCAGGACGAGTCGTACTCGGCGAAGGTCATCGCCGCGCTCCGCAACCAATTCGGCGGGCACGCCGTGAAGCGCGAGTAGCCGTATGACCACGGTGCAGGAGAACCCACTCGTAGAAGGGCTCGAGCGGCTCCCTGTCCACCCGACCACGCTCGTGATCTTCGGCGCAACGGGCGACCTCTCGCACCGCAAGCTCCTGCCGGCTCTCTACAACCTCGCGCACGAAGGCGCCCTTCCCGAGCGCTTCAACCTCCTGGGCCTCGCGCGCAGCCAGATGAGCGACGACGAGTACCGGGAGACCGCGCGCGACTCGATCATGCGCTTCTCGCGCACGCGCCCCGACGAGAACGTCCTGAACTCGCTGCTCGAGCGCATCCGCTACCTGCACGGCTCCTTCGACGACCCGTCGGTGTACCACCAGCTCTCCGAGATCGCCGACGAGCTCGACGAAGAGGCGGGCATGCCATTCAACCGCATCTTCTACCTCGCTACCGCGCCGGCCTTCTTCGAGACGATCGCGGCCCTGCTCGGCAACCACTCGCTCGACCGGCACGAGGGCGCCGACGTGCGCATCGTGGTCGAGAAGCCGTTCGGCCACGACCTCGAGTCCGCGCAGCATCTGAACCAAGCGCTGCGGAGGGTCTTCGAGGAGCGCCAGATCTACCGCATCGACCACTACCTGGGCAAGGAGACGGTCCAGAACATCCTGGTGATGCGGTTCGCCAACGGAATCTTCGAACCGCTCTGGAATCGGGGCTTCGTCGACTACCTCCAGATCACCGCGGCGGAGGACATCGGGATCGGGTCGCGCGCGGGCTACTACGACCGCTCGGGTGCGCTACGCGACATCGTGCAGAATCACCTGATGCAGCTCCTGACGCTGCTCTGCATGGAGCCGCCGGTGTCGTTCGATGCCGACGAGGTACGCAATGAGAAGGTGAAGGTGCTGCATGCGATCCGGCCGCCATCGCCCGACGAGGTGAACGAGATCGCCGTGCGCGCGCAGTACGGGCCCGGCGTGGCGGAGGGCAAGGAGGTGCCGGGCTACATCGAGGAGGAGGGTGTGGCTCCCGGCTCGACCACGGAGACCTACGCGGCGCTGCGCCTCGAGGTCGATAACTGGCGCTGGGCCGGCGTGCCGGTGTACCTGCGCGCGGGCAAGCGGCTCGCTCGGCGGCTCACCGAGATCGCAGTCACGCTCAAGCCGGTTCCGCACCTCGCCTTCCAGCAGGGCGGGTCGCTCGGCGTGCAGCCGAACCAGCTCGTGCTCACGGTCCAGCCGAACGAGGGAGTCTCGCTCAAGCTCGTCGCGAAGATCCCCGGAGCACGCATGCGGGTGCGTCCGGTGAACATGGAGTTTCTGTACGGCACCTCGTTCCTCTCGCAGTCGCCAGAGGCGTATGAGCGGCTGATCCTCGACACGATGCGAGGCGACGCCACGCTGTTCGCGCGCGACGACGAGGTCGAGGCGGCGTGGGCGCTCATCGACCCGATCCTGAAGGTGTGGTCGCAACAGCCCGGGCCGGTGCCGACGTACCCGGCGGGCTCCGCCGGCCCGCCCGAGGCCGAGCAGATCCTGCTGCCGGGCCAGGAGTGGAGGAAGCTCTGACCACCACGGCGGCCGTTCCGACCGCCCGCTGGTACGCAGAGGACACCACCCCTGCGGAGATCGAGGCCGCCCTGCGCGAGCTGCTCGAGCAGCAGCACACGCACGACGCCGCACCAACGCCCGCCCGGGTGCTGAACCTGATCGCGGTCGTGGACCGCCCGTGGCGCGGCGAGATCGTCAACCGCCTCGAGCGCGTCGGGCGCTACCACCCGTCGCGCACGGTGGTCGTGGCGGTGCAGCCGGGCAAGCGCACGCTCGATGCCTGGGCCACGCTCGGCGCGAGCGACATGGGGGACGGGCTGATGGTCATCCAGGAGCAGGTCGAGATCGAGCTCGGCGAGCGGCAGCTGCCGGGTCTGGCCGCGATCGTGGATCCGCTCATCTTGTCCGATCTGACCACGCTCGTGTGGTCGCCGCACGGGCACGAAGACGCCGTCGATGCGTTGAGCGGGCTCGCGGACGTGGTGCTGTTCGACTCGCTCGACGTGCAGGACATGCGGGAGGCGGTGAAGCGGGCGTGCCGCCTCAGCGAGGACTGCTACGTGGTCGACCTCGCCTGGCTCCGCTCAACGCCGTGGCGCGAGCGGGTGGCGGCCACCTTCGACCCGCCGCGCTGGCGCCCGGCGCTGCGCGAGATCACGCACGTGGCGGTGCGGCACCGGCCCGACTCGGCCGTGAGCGGGCTCTTGTTCCTCGGCTGGCTCTCCTCGCGCCTCGGCTGGACAGCCGGCGCGCTCACCAGCGCCGGCGGGCGGCTCTCGGGCCGCTCCCGCGCGGGAAAGCAGGAGGTGCGGGTGGAGCTCCAGCCCGTGCCGATGGACGCGCCCGGCCTCGCCGGGGTCACGATCGAGACCGCTTCCGGCGACTCGCTCTCACTCGACCGCGGTCCTGGCGGGCTCGCGGCGAAGCGGCGGACGCGAGACGGGCTCGAGTCGAGCTACGTGGTGCTCGGCGCGTCGCGCGGCGAGCCGGGGATCCTCGGGGAGGGCATCCGCCAGGCGCTGCTGCGCGACCCCACCTACCGGCCGGCGGTCGCATGCGCGCAGAGGATGCTCGGGTGAACAAGCCGCGCGTGGAGGTGCACGACGACCCCGCGGAGGCGGCAGCGCGGCTCCTGACCGAGACCGCGCAGGCCGGCGGGCACATCGCCCTGTCCGGCGGCTCCACTCCGAAAGCGGCGTACGAACGGGCAGCGGAGCTCGGGGCCGACTGGGGCACGGCCACCGTGTGGTTCGGCGACGAGCGCTGCGTGCCGCCCGACCACGAGCAATCGAACTTCCTCATGGCGAAGCAGGCGCTGCTCGACCGGCTCGAGCGGCCGCCCGCGATCCACCGGATGCAGGGCGAGCTCGGGCCGGAGCAGGGCGCTGCTTCCTACGAGCAGGAGCTGCGCGGCGCGTTCGGCGACGAGCTTCCGAGCCTGGACGTGGCGTTGATGGGCCTCGGCCCGGATGCCCACACGGCGTCGCTGTTCCCGAACGATCCCGCACTCGCTGAGGACACTCGGCTCGCTGTCGGCGTGCCCGTGCCCGGTATGGCTCCGCTGGTGCCGCGCATCACGCTCACACTCCCCGTCTTCAACGCGGCACGATCGGTCGTCTTCCTGGTGCACGGCGAGGACAAGGCAGAGGCTGTGGCACGTGCCTTCTCCGGGCGGCGCTCGAGCGATGCGCCGGCGAGCTTGGTGGATCCGCGCTTCGGATCCTTCACTCTGCTGGCCGACGAGGCGGCGGTGAGTCAGCTGAGGCAGTCTGCGTGAGCGGTCCGGCCGCGGCCGCCGGGCTCAGCTCATTCCCGACGATCGGCGCGTACGCATTCCTCTCCGACTGCCACACGGGCGCGCTGGTGGCGCCGAGCGGCGCTGTCGAGTGGCTCTGCCTACCGCGCATGGACAGCCACAGCACCTTCGGGGCGCTGCTTGATCGGGACGCCGGCGCGTTCCGCGTCGGCCCCGCCGACGTGACCGTGCCGGCCGGGTGGCGCTACATCCCGGGCACCATGGTGCTCGAGACCACCTGGATGACGCGGACGGGCTGGCTCGTCGTACGCGACACGCTCCTGATCGGACCCTGGCGGCACGAGCATGTGCACGAGAGCACGCACCGCCGGCCGCCCGACGACTACGACGCCGACCATGTCCTGCTCCGGATCATGCAGTGCGTACAGGGAACGGTCGACTTGGGCCTGATGTGCGAGCCGGTGTTCGACTACGGCCGCGCGCGTGCGCACTGGGAGTACACGGGAGACAGTTACAACGAGGCGATGGCGCGCAGCGAGGGCGTCGACCTCGAGCTGCGGCTCACGACGGATCTGCGCCTGGGCTTCGAGGGTGGCCGCTGCGAGGCGCGAACCACGCTGCACGACGGCGATCGCCGCTTCGTCGCGCTGTCGTGGAGCGACGAGGAGCCGCCGCGTGACGTCGACGAGGCGGGCCGCCGCCTCGACGTGACCAAGGACTACTGGCGCGAATGGCTCGACCGCGGAAACTTCCCCGACCACCCGTGGCGGGTGTATCTCCAGCGAAGCGCGCTCACGCTCAAGGGATTGAGCTACCAGCCGACTGGCGCAATCTGCGCCGCGGCGACCACGTCGTTGCCGGAGTCGCCCGGGGGCGAGCGTAATTGGGATTACCGCTACAGCTGGGTCCGCGACTCGACCTTCTCCCTGTGGGCGCTTTACACGTTGGGGTTCGACGCCGAGGCGAACGATTTCTTCTACTTCCTCGCGGACGCGTGCGGTCACGGCGAGACCCCGCTGCAGGTGCTCTACGGGGTGAACGGCGAGACGGAGCTGCCCGAGCGCCGCTTGGATCACCTAACGGGTTACGACAACTCCCGTCCCGTGCGGTCGGGCAACGACGCCTACCAGCAGGACCAGCACGACGTGTGGGGCGCCGCGCTCGACTCGGTGTACCTGCACGTGAAGTCGCGCGACGGCCTTCCCGACGAGCTCTGGCCGATGCTGCGCAAGCAGGTGGAGACCGCGCTCGAACACTGGCGCGAACCTGATCGCAGCATCTGGGAGGTACGCGGCGAGCCGAGGCACTTCACTTCTTCGAAGATGTTCTGCTGGGTGGCGGCCGATCGGGGCGCACGGCTCGCGGAGCTCCGGGAGGACGTCAAGAACCAGGAGCGCTGGAGCGCCGCAGCAGACGAGGTCAAGCAGGACATTCTCGCCAACGGGCTGGACTCGCGCGGCGTCTTCACCCAGCACTACGACACCGACGCGCTCGACGCGTCGGTGCTGCTGATGCCGCTGCTGCGCTTCCTCCCGCCCGAGGACGAGCGCATCCAGGCCACGGTCAAGGCGATCGCGGAGGAGCTCACCGAGGACGGGCTCGTGCTGCGCTACCGGGTCGAGGAGACCGATGACGGCCTGCGCGGGGACGAGGGCACGTTCGCCATCTGCTCGTTCTGGCTGGTCTCGGCGCTGTGCGAGATCGGCGAGCTCGAGCAGGCGAGCGACCTGAGCGAGAAGCTGCTCGCCTACGCCAGCCCGCTGGGGCTGTTCGCGGAGGAGATCGACACGCGGACCGGCCGCCACCTGGGCAACTTCCCGCAGGCCTTCACGCACCTGGCGCTCATCAACGCGGTCATGCACGTGATCCGCGGGGAGGAGCAGCGCGAGCTCGAGAGCTCCGGCATCACGCCGGCCCAGGAGGCCCCGCTCGAGCTAGGAAC
>DASVXS010000277.1:0-12645 GCA_036392575.1 Thermoleophilaceae bacterium
CGGCCTTCAGGGACGCCGGCCGGCGGCTGGCCGGCGCGCGCGACGCGAAGGTCCTGATCGAGACGCTCGACACCGTCGAGGAAGCAGCCGGTGACGAGCTGCGTTCCGGGTCGACCGCCGGCCTGCGGGTCGAGCTCGAGTCGGAGCATGAGGCCGCGCTCGAGGCGCTGCGCGACGGCGGCGCCACAGCGGCGGTACAAAGCGACCTCGAGCACGCGCGCGCCCGCGTGGCCACTTGGACGCTCGCCATGGACGGCTTCGACGCGATCGAGCCCGGGCTACGGCGGATCTACCGGCGCGGTCGCAACGCACTGGAGGCCGTCGCGGAGGAGCAGAGCACCGAGAACCGGCACGAGTGGCGCACGCGCGTGAAGGACCTGTGGCACGCCACTCAGATCGTCCGGCCCGCCTCGCCGAGCAGCATGAAGAAGCTGTCGAGACGCCTGCACGACCTGTCCGACCTGCTCGGCGACGACCACGACCTTGCCGTCCTCTGCACATACGTGGCGCGGCACCCGCGGTGCTTCGAAGACCGGGAGGAGCAGGCCGCGCTCGTGGCTGTGATCGAGCGCAGGCGCGAGCTCCTGCAGGGCAAGGCGCTGAGCCTCGGGCGCACTCTCTACGAGCAGTCGCCCAAGGACTTCACGCGCTCGCTCTCGCGACCGTGGCAAAAGCGCATGGGCAAGCCTCGCCGACCGGCCGCGGCCGCCTAGCGCGCGAGGCCTGCAGCTTGGCGCCACCGCCCACAGCCTGGCGGGAGCGCTCGAGCGCCCTACGGCGCCATCGGCAGCGCCATGCCAGGCACGCCGCCGTTGCCCGCGCCCGGCTTGGCCGTCGGCAGCGGGACCACCGGCACGCTCTGAGGCGTGGCGGCGATGATGCCCCGCGCCGCGTGCAGGATCGCCTGCGACGCGGGCGCGCTCGGGTCGTCGATCACGATCGGCATGCCGGTGTCGGCGCCTACGCGCAGCTCCTCCTGGAGCGGCACCTTGCCGAGCAGCGGCACGTCGAGGTCGTCTGCGAGCAGCTGGCCGCCGCCTTCGCCGAAGATCGTGAAGCGCTCGCCCGTCGGTGTCGTGAAGCCGGACATGTTCTCGATCACGCCGAGGATCTCGAGGTCGAAGCGGAGCGCCGTCTGCGCCGCGCGCTGAGCCACCTTCTGCGCGGCGGGCTGCGGTGTGGTCACGATCACGAAGCGCGCCTGCGGTAGCAGCTGCGAGAGCGTCATCGTCACGTCCCCGGTGCCGGGCGGCAGGTCGATCAGCAGGTAGTCGAGCTCGCCCCAGTCGACGTCCTCGAGGAACTGGCGAATCGCCTTGTGCAGCATCGGGCCGCGCCACGTAACGGCCTGGTCGGCGTCCTCGAGGAAGTACTGGATCGACATCGTCTTGATGCCCCCGTGGCTCTCGAGCGGGATGATCTTGCGCTCGGCCGAGACCTTGGGCCGCCCGCTCACACCCATCATGCGCGGGATCGAGTAGCCCCAGACGTCGGCGTCGAGCGCCGCGGCCGTCTTGCCCTCGGCGAAGAGCGCCGCCGTGAGGTTGGCGGTCATCGACGACTTGCCGACACCGCCCTTGCCCGACGCGACGCAGATGATGTTGTTCACCTGCGCGAGCGCGCCGGTCGGCAGCGTGCTGCGCTGGACGCGCTGCTGGAGCCCCTGCTTCTCCTTAGCGGAGAGCACGTCGAAGTCGACCCTCACCGAGCGCACGCCCTCGAGCGCCCTGACCTGCTCGGTCACCGCCTTCTGGAAGTGAGAGCGGATCGGGCAGCCAGGCGTGGTCAGCGAGACCACCACCGAGACGGTGCCGTCGTCGGCCGCGTCGATCGAGCGGACCATGCCGAGCTCGACGATGTCCTTCTTCAGCTCGGGGTCGACGACCGCGCGCAGGGAGTCGCGGATCTGCTCCTGAGTGGGCATGACTCCATTCTGGCAAAGGGCCCCGAAAAGGCACCGACGGCGCCCGAGGGCGCCGCCGGCTGAGGGAGGAGAGGTACTGCACTACCGGCGGATATGTGTGCCGGCAGTCCTTACCCTGGTCCGCGCTCTCCCGGTCGCGGCCAGGGGTGGAAAACGGTGCTACACCAGGTTCGAGACGTTCGAGACGAGGTTCTCCGCCTGGCTCTCGACCTGACGGCGATTGCGGCGCACGAAGCGCTCGACCTTGGTGCGGTTGCGCTTCAGGTCGCGCTCGAGCTGGTTGCGGGCGGTGGTGCCGCGACGCTCGAACTTCCGGAGGTTCACCTCGACCCGGCGCTGCAGCCTCGAGATCTCGCGCTGAGCGGTCTCGCGGCTGGTGTACGGCTTCACGTTCTCGACGATCGAGTCGCGCGCGGTGAGCGCGGCGCCGACCGGAACGAGAACCGCACGCTCGGCCTGAAGCGCGACGGCCTGGAGGCCGGTGGCCTCAGCCTTGGCACGCTGCGTGGCAGTCGAAGCAGCCGACTTGGTCGTGCGGCGCGCGTTGCTGCGAGTGCTGGACGCCGAGCGGCGAGCCGTGCTGCGCTGGCGGGTGGCCGCGCCCTTCTTGGCGGTAGCGCGGCGCTTGGTCTGAGTCTGGGTGGCCATTGCTTGTGTCCTTCCCCCCTACGGTCGGGTTGCTAAGGATATTAGATGTAAGGACGTTAGGAGCAGTGTACCACCGAACACACGTTTGTAAACCCCCGCGTGTTTCGGCTTTGTAAAAAGGAAAGACGGCGCGGTGCTAGGCGGCGGCGCGCGAGCCCTGAATCCGGTCTACCCAGGCGCCGGGGTCGCTCAACTCGCCCAGATGAGGTAGAGACTCGGGCGACTCCCAGGCCCGGTTCAGCAGCTCGATGCCGCCCCGTGCGGCCACTCCGTCGCAGAAGCGCTTGCCCAGGTCGTACTGCCGCATCTTGAGGTCGAGGCCCAGCAGCTTCTCGAGCAGCCGCTGTGGTGCCGTCCGATTCGCGCGCCGGCGCTCCATCGCGTCTCGCAGGCCGGCGTAGTTCTCGAGGTGCTCGCCGCCGACGGCGTCCATCACATGCTCGGAATAGCCCTCGATCACGGACATCGCGGCCTGCAGGCGGCGCATGAGGTCGCGCTGCTCGCTCGTCTGCACGAGCGCGACGAGTCCGCCCTCTCGGAACTGGTCGACGAGCTCGGCGATCGCGGGCAGGCGCGGAAGTGCGCCCGCACCGCCGCTGTCGATTCGCACCTCCACCGAGTGCAGGTACTCGCGGAGCAGACCCGCCATGTAGCCGCGCAGCCAGGGCACGCCAGAGAACTCGAACACGTGCGTCATCTCGTGGAGCGCGATCCAGGCGAGGAAGGCGTCGGCGTCAACGCCGAGCTCGCCGATCGCGTGGCCGAGGTTCGGCACCACGTACAGCAACCGCGCCGACGCGTCCGGCTGAAGCAGCGAGACCTCGTACTGGCCGAGCACCCGCTGCGACATGTAGCCCGCGATGATGCCCACCTCGGCGGCCAGCGTGGCGCCCGCCGCGGCGCGCAGCGCGCCGGCGAACGGGCCGGTCTTCTCGAGCCGTCCGGACATTCGCTCGGCGACCGGGTCGAGGAAGCCCTGGAGCGTCTGGATGTTGATCTCCGACCACTGCCGCCGCCCCACCGGCTCGGCTGCCGGCACGGGCTCGACGAGCTTGAGGCCGGTGTAATCCGCCACCAAGCGCTCGGCATTCGCGGACATGCCCGCGAAGTCGGCACCCGCTGCCTTCCCGGGCGGGGGCTCGGTGCCGGCGGCCAGCCTTGCTACCTGGCGCGCGATCGACCAATCGACCATCTGACTAACCGTACCCACGCGAGGGTATCGGGAACTTCTATGACGCTCGAGGCACACGAAGAGCAGCACCGCGCGGCGGCGCGAAACGGCGACACTGCGGAGCGGCGCGACCCAGAGCCCGTGGACTACGCCGAGATCAACGCGGTGTACGCGCTACTCGCGATCGCCGTGATCGCGGTGACGCGCGATCGCGTGCGCGAGGATCCGATCCGCGGCTACGAACTCCCGCAGCTGGGCGCCGCAACGTTCGCGCTCTCGAAGGTGATCGCGCGCGAGAAGATCGGGACCTGGCTGCGCGAGCCGTTCGTCGAGGAGGCAGACGGCGACCGGCGCCCGCGCGGTAAGCGGCTGCGGCGAGCGATGGGCGAGCTGGTGACATGCACGCGCTGCGTGGGTGCGTGGAGCGCGCTCGGGCTCGTGTGGCTGCGGCTCTACTCGCCTGACGCCGGGCGCGTGGCCACAGCGGTACTGGCGACCTCGGCGGCCAACGACTGGATTCAGGCCGGCTTCGCCTGGCTCACCGGCAACGCGAACGAGACGAAGGCCTCGCGCTAGTCGGTTGACTCAACCCGCGAACGGGGTAGGCACCGTCCATGCCAACGCTCTTCCGATATCTGATGGCCCGCCGGTTCCTGGCCCGCTACCTGGGCAAGCGCGCGGTGCGGTTCCTGCCTGGCGGCTGGGTCACGTTCATCGCCTACCCGCTCGCCCGCTGGGCGTGGCGGCGGCGGATGCGGCGGGCGCGGGCGCGCTCGCTAGCCGCGCGCGCCGGTTAGCGCCGGCAGTTCCTGCTCCAGCTCGACGACCGCAGCGAAGAGGTCGCCATCGCGCTCGACGCGCTCGAGCGCGGCGTCTGAGTCGAACACGAGCTCGTCGGGGTCGCCCGATCGCTCGGTGCTCTCGACCTCGTCCCAGCTGATCGGCGTGGAGACCGTGGGGCGCTCCTTCGCACGAAGCGAGTAGACGTTCACGGTCGTCTTGTGCTCGTCGTTCTGGCTCCAGTCGACGAGCACCTTGTGCGGCCTGAGTTCCTTCTTCATCGAGGAGACCACGAGATCCGGGTGCTGCTTCTCGAGCAGCTCGGCGAGCGCCTTCGCGAACGGCTTCGTCTGGTCGTAGGTGACGTCGGTGTTGAGCGGCACGTAGACCTGCATGCCCTTGGAGCCGGACGTCTTCGGGAACGCCTCGATCCCGAGCGAGTCGAAGACGTCGCGTAAGAGCAGCGCGACCCTCGAGCACTCGACGATGGTCGCGGGCGGACCCGGGTCGAGGTCGAAAGCAAGGGTGGTCGGCTGCTCGATCGGGTCGTATTTCGAGAGCGAGGTGTGCAGCTCGAGGTCGGCGAGGTTCGCGAGCCACACGAGCGTCGGGAGCTCGTTGCAGAGGCAGAAGTCGATCGTCTTGTTGCGCGCCTTGATCGGCGCCGTCTCGACCCAGTCCGGGCGGTGCTTCGGGCACTGCTTCTCGTAGAAGAACTTGTCGTCGACGCCGTTCGGATAGCGCTTGAGGGTGAGCGGGCGGTCGCGCAGATGCGGCAGCAGCACGGGCGCGATGCGGGTGTAGTAGTCGATCACCTGGCCCTTGGTGAATCCGACCTTGGGGTACAGCACCTTCTCGAGGTTGCTCAGCTTGAGCGTGCGCCCGTCGACCTCGACCTCAACGCTGTTGCTTTTCGCCATGCACGAAGTAGTACCCCATGGGCCTAAACCGGAGCCGCGCGTCTGCCGATGCATGCTCCGTGAGCAGCGGGTCGTGGGATGCAGTTCAGCCCGCGCGGGCATCCAGATTCGCGCGTCTATCGGCGACGCTGCGATCGCTCGCGTGGCTCGGCATTACGCTCGTGGTGCTCGTCGCGGGCGTGATCCACTGGAGTGACGACCGCTCCGCTGACTTCGCCGGTGCCCAGATGGCGTGCGCGATGGCGGCGGCGTTGTTCGCTCTCCTCGGAGCGGCATACACGGCGCGCGGGCGCAGGCACTCGGCAGTGTTGGCGTTAGTCCTCTCGGTCGCCGCGGCGGGCGGCTGGGTGGCGCTGCTCTTCGTCTAAGCGACGTCGGGCTTCTCGATCACCACGTCGCGCGGGTCCTTGTCGTCACGAAGGCCCTTGAACGACGGCGCGCGCAGCGTGTTCGTGCGCGTCCACATCAGGAACTCCACCTCCACCACGAGCTGGGGCTCGGCAAACACGGCGCCCTTCTTCGGCTGGCGCCCCGCGAACGGGCTCGTGTCGCGCCGGAGCGGCTCGAGCAGCTTCCCCAGCTTCACGAGGTCGGCCTCCTTGAAACCGGTGCCGACGTTGCCGGCATAGATGAGGCGCTGCTCCTCACCGCGCTCCTCGGCCTCGGCGCGCGTCATGTTGTAGTAGCCGACGCAGAGCGAGCCGACGCGGCCGGTACGGCCGCCCTCGCCTGGCATGTATCCGCCCACGACGAGCTCCTGGCGCTGCACCGCCTTGATCTTCCGCCAGCACACGCTGCGCCGGCCGGGCTCGTACGGGCTGTCGAGCTTCTTGGCGACGATGCCCTCGAGGCCCTGCTCCCTCGCCGCATCCAGCAGCGCCTTGCCCTCGCCGCGGTGCCACGAAGGTGTCTGCCAGTGGGAGCCGCGCAGCTCGAGCTCGTCGAGCAGCCCGCGGCGTTCCTCATAGGGCAGGCGGATGGTCACGCGGCCGTCGAGGTAGAGCACGTCGAAGATCGCGTAAACGACCGGGATGTCGCTCATGCGCCGCCGCACCGCGCTCTCAGACGCCAGGTGCATCCGGTGCTGCAGGCGCCCGAAGCTCGGCCGGCCCTCCTCGTCGAACGCGATGACCTCGCCGTCGAGCACCAGCTCGCGCGCGCCGACCGCCCGGCCGAGCTCGCGCAGCTCCGGGTACTGCTGGGTGATATCGCGCATGTTGCGGTTCTGCAGCCGCACGCGACCGCCCTCGATGTAGGCGATCGCGCGCACGCCGTCCCACTTCACCTCGTAGCCCCACTCGTTTTCCTTGTCCGGCACGCGCTCCGCCAGCCTGGCCATCATGGGCTTGATGTCGCGCGGCATGGGCTCGCGGCCTTCGTCGGCCGGCGGGTCCATGCGGTGGATCATCCAGTTCTTGCCCTTGGTCGGGAAGAGCACGTACTTCCCCTGCAGGCGCTCCCCGTGGAAGACGACCATCACCTCTTTGTCGCGCCACTTGAGCACGTCGTAGGTGCCCTGGTCCCAGATCTTCACCTCGCCGGCGCCGTAGTTGCCCTCGGGGATCTCGCCCTTGAAGTCGATGTACTCGATCGGGTGGTCCTCGACGTGCACCGCGAGGTGGTTCGTCTTCGGGTCTGGCGGGATGCCCTTCGGGATCGCCCACGACACGAGCACGCCGTCACGCTCGAGGCGCAGGTCCCAGTGGAGGCTGCGAGCGTGGTGCTCGTGGACCACGAAGCGGCCGCCGGGCTGCCCGCCCGAGTCGCCGTTGCCTGACGGCTCCGGCGTCTCCTCGAAGTCGCGCTTGCGCTTGTACTCGCCTAGCTTCTTGGCCACGGTTGTCGCCTACCCCGGCAGAAACTACGCCAAGCGAGCAGCCCGTCCACACGATCGGGCACTCGACCCACGAGTTCGACGAGTTCGTCGGCCTCCTGCGCGGGCACGGGATCGAGCTGCTCGTGGACGTGCGGCGCTATCCCAAGTCGCGACGCGTGCCGCAGTTCAACGACGACTCGCTCGCGCAGACGCTGCCTGCGGCGGGGATCGAATACCGCCACGCCGAGGCGCTCGGCGGCCGCCGCCATCCGCGGCCGGACTCGCCCAACGACGCCTGGGAGAACGCGGGCTTCCGCGGCTACGCCGACCACATGGCGAGCGAGGAGTTCCGGCACGCGCTCGCGCATCTCGAACGGCTAGCGGACGAGAAGCCGACCGCCGTCATGTGCGCCGAGGCGCGCTGGACGAGCTGTCACCGGCGGCTGATAGCCGACGCGCTCGTCGCGCGCGGGCGCCCCGTGCTGCACATCGACTCGCGCGGCAGGACCGAGCCGCACACGCTCACGCGCTTCGCGGTTGTGGGGCCCGGTGGCGCGCTTTCGTATCCGGCATCACAGACCTCACTGGAGCTTTAGATACGCCGAATGTGGCGAGAGTTTGCCCCTTACGACGAGCGGGCATCCTTTCGGCGAAAGGAGGGAGGCACCAAAAGTGATTGGCATTCTGATCGCAATACTGGTCGCGGCAGTCGTGTACTGGATCTGCGTGGCCATTGGGCTCCCGGCCATCGTCGCCATCATCGCGGCGATTCTCGTGCTGCTCGCCGGCATACCAACCGGCGGCTACGGCTTCGGCTCGCGCTGGGGCCCGCGGCGCGGGTACTGACCTCTGACTGAAATGCGCTGAACAGCGGGCGGCTTCGGCCGCTCGCTTTTTTCCGGCGGCCGATCGATACTCGCCTCGATGGCTCAGCGCGTGATCGTCCTCGGTGGTGGGGTCGCCGGAATGACAGCCGCACACGAGCTCGCCGAGCGCGGCTTCGAGGTCACCGTCTACGAGACACGCCCCGATCCGGGCGGCAAGGCGCGGAGCATGCCCATCGAGACGCCGGTGCCCGGTCAGCCGCAGCCGCTGCCGGGCGAGCACGGCTTCCGCTTCTTCCCCGGCTTCTACAAGCACGTGCCGGACACGATGAAGCGGATCCCGTTCGGCAACAACAACAACGGCGTGTTCGACAACCTCGTGCGTTCCGAGCAAGTCGAGATCGCGCGCGACGGCCAATCGGAGTTGATCGCGCCGGCGCACTTCCCCGACGACGTGAACGAGATCGGCGAGGCGTTCGGCTTCTTCTTCGAGTACGCCACCCAGCTCGGGATCTCGCTCGACGACCAGGTCCACTTCGCGAACCGGCTGCTCCTGTTTCTCACGAGCTGTGACAAGCGGCGCATCGAAGAGTGGGAGAAGCAGAGCTGGTGGGAGTACTCGGGGGCCGCCACGCGCGGGACGGGCTACCAGAAGTTCCTCGCCGACGGCCTCACGCGCTCGCTGGTGGCCGCGCAGGCGAAGGAGATGTCGGCGCGCACTGGCGCGTCGATCCTGCTCCAGCTCCTCTTCGACATGGCGCAGCCTGGCGGCCAGGTGGACCGCGTGCTTCGCGGGCCGACGAGCGACGTCTGGATCGGGCCCTGGTTCGATCTGCTCGAGAAGCTCGGAGTCGACTACCGGCTCGAGTGCCAGGTGCAGTCGATCGAGATGGACCGCGGTCGCGTGAAGGGCGTGAAGATCGTGAACCACGGCCAGCCCTTCGACGACTCGGCGGACTGGTACGTCGCCGCCGTCCCGGTCGAGGTGATGGACCTGCTCGCCTCTCCCGAGATTCGGCTCGCCGATCCCAGCCTCGGCGGTCTCTCGCGCCTGCGCACGCGCTGGATGAACGGGATCATGTTCTACCTCGACCGCGACGTGCCGCTGGTCCGCGGCCACACGATCTACATCGACTCGGCCTGGGCGCTGACGTCAATCTCGCAGGCGCAGTTCTGGAAGAACGTCGACCTCGAGAAGTTCGGCGACGGCAAGGTGAACGGCATCCTCTCGGTCGACATCTCGGACTGGTACACGCCCGGGACCGAGAAGGTGAAGAAGCAGGCGATGTACTGCTCGCCCGAGCAAGTGGCCAAGGAGGTGTGGGCCCAGCTAAAGGCGAGCATCGACACCGAGGGGCAGGAGCTGCTCGAGGACGCGAACGTGGTGCGCTGGTTCCTTGACCCGGCGATCGTCTACCCGAACCCGGTCGAGGCGATGAACCTCGAGCCGCTGCTCATCAACACCGCCGGTTCGTGGCCCGACCGCCCGCAGGCGACGACGAAGATCGAGAACCTCTTCCTCGCCTCCGACTACGTGCAGACCTATACCGACCTCGCGACGATGGAGGGCGCCAACGAGGCGGCGCGGCGGGCGGTGAACGGCATCCTCGACGCGAGCGGCTCGAGCGAGAAGCGCTGCAAGCTCTGGAAGCTGCACGAGCCCGACATCTTCGAGCCGTTGAAGGCGATCGACCGCATGATGTTCGAGCTGCACCTGCCGCCGGTCAACCTGATCGCGCTCGACGCGGCAGGCGCGCTGCGGTTCCATCACGTGGTGAATGCCGTGTCCGACGCGGAGCGAGTCGGCGAAGGCGTGGCGCGCAGGTTGATGGGACTGGTCGGTCTTTGAACCGCTCGCGGGCGGGGCGGGCGCTGCGCGCGCTCGCCGAAGATCAGGCGCTCACGTCACTGCTGCTGTGGCGGAGCCACGGGCGCTGGTAGCTCACCCGAGTACTCCGGATACGAGCCGCGGTAGCCCTTGCGCTTGCCGAATGGGGCCAGCAGGCGGAACAGCACCCACTGAACCGGCGGCGCCGGGCGCGTGAGGCGGAACTCTCGCCAGTACTCGCGGCCGATCACGGCCACGTGCAGGAGCGGCGGCACGCCGCGGCTGTTCGTGCGACCGTCGCGCGCTAGGCCCCACATCGTCTCGAAGAAGCGTTCGGTCTTGAGCGCGGGCTTCGTCGCCCAGACGACGTGCGTCTCCTCGTCGCCGGCGTTCCACATCGCGTGCGGCGCGCCCTTCGGGACGACGAACTTGTCGCCCGGCCCGTACGTCGCGAGCTTGCGGTTGATGCGTGTGGTGATCTTGCCGCTCACCACCTCGAACTGCTCCTCCTGCTTGGGGTGGTAGTGGGCGACGGGCTCCGAGCTGCCCGGTGGGTAATAGGCGTCGACCACGACGGCGTCGCCGTTCGTGTCCGCGCTCGTCTCGCGAAAGACGAGCCGCGGTCCGAAGGGGCTCGTGATCTCCTCTCCTGCCCGGGCCATGGACGGCGGAGTCTATGCAGGGCAGAAGTAGCGCCTGATTTACCTGGCGCGCGCACGTTACTGCCTCCAAGCACGTGAAACACGGAGGTACCTCAAGCATGCGAAAGATCCTGATCCCGGCCGCGGTGATCGCGGCCGCCGTGGCGGTCCCGGCGCAGGCGAAGTCGCCTAACCCGCACCCGCCGCAGTCGCACAAGTGCAAGCCCCATAGCCACGCCTACGTGGGCTCGGGCGCGCTCGTGAGCCAGTCGCTCACGCAGACCCAGGGCGCTGCGACCGCGACGAAGAAGGACGACCGCTGGAGCGGCGACATCACCGTGAACGTGACGCGAGCGAACCACCACGCGCAGAAGGGCGAGCAGACGTACACGCTCACCGACGCGCGCGTGCGCTGGTACGACGCGAATCACGACGGCACGTCGGACGTGCCGGCAGCCGGCGATCGCGTGAAGCTGATCGGCAAGATCACGACGCTCTCGAAGAAGTGCGATCAGACCGGCTTCACGCCCACCACCACGATCAAGAAGGCCTACTTCAAGAAGGCGAAGGCGCCGAAGTCGTAAGCGGCTTCTCCGATGCACAAGGAAAGGGCCGCCCTCGGGCGGCCCTTTCTCGTCCTACGGTCCCCACGGGGGCGGCGGGCCGCCCGGCGGAGGGCCATGCGGCCGCTCCAGCTTGTGCCCCAACCTGAGCGGTGAGTTGCTGACGATGTCGTCGATCCGGCTCTTCAGCTCGCTCAGGATCTTCGACTCCTGAGCGGAGGTGATCCGCTTGTTCTTCACCGCGGCGTCGAGCTTGGCCTTGACGGCGTCCTGGATCGCGGTCTTGAGGCCGTCGACCGACTTCCCCTTGGCCTTCGCGATGTCGGCGAGCGACTTGCCGTCCGCGAACTGCTGCTTCAGCTGGGCCTGAGTGATGCCGAGGTAGCTCGTCGCCGCGTCGAAGCCGGCGCCGAACAACCCTGGGCCTGGACCGAGGCCGAAGACATGGTGCTCACGGGGACCGCCTCCGGGACCGAACGGGATGCCGCCGTTCTGGTTCACGCCCTTTTTGATCTCGTCGGCCTGGGCCTGGGTGAGCTTCCCAGCCTTGACGGCCGCGTCGAGGCGGTCGAAGAAGGCGCCTTTGAGCGCGTCGCTCAGCTTCTCGGGTGAGACGTTCAGTCGGCTGGCCGCATCGTTCAGGAACGCCTGCCGTTCCTTGTCCTTGTCGCTGATGGCCGCATAGGCGCCCCCCGCGCCTGCCACCACCGCGAGCCCAGCTCCTACGGCGACGATCTTGGGTTTGATCAATGCTCCACGGCTCCTTCCGGGGTCGGGCTGACTCTTGGAATGCCACCAGCCGGCGATAAGAGGCCGCTTAACTCAGGCGAAGAAGCGCGTAAGAGCTCGCGCGCCAAGGTCACATCGGCAGGGACATTTGACCAAACAAACTCGCTCGCTCAGCGTTATGTATCGAACGAGGGCGATCCGACGGGGCGATGGGGAAAGACGATCTCGCACGCGAGCTCGACTTCGAAGGTGTGTTAGCCGAGTTGCTCGGCCGCGTGGGCTCCCGCGTGTGCATCGACGTCGGCGACTGCGACGAGCGCGGGCCTCCCCTTGTGATGTGCGTCGTCGGCACGCTCGCCGGCGGTACGACCGTCAGCTCGTACAGCGGGCACGGAGAGGCCATCTTCTTCCACCTCGGAGAGCAGCCCGAGTCGGGCGTCTTCCTGAACCCCGCGCACTTCAAGTGCGCGGCCATCGAATTGAACGGCGACCTCTCGATCGACCTCGGCGGCGTCCGCGTCGTCGTCGCGCCCGCCCCACAGCGGGTCGGCACCTGAAACGGGCGTCGTCGTTCACAATTGATGCCGGTGCGAGCAGCCGGGATCGAACAGTTTGGCGACGCCGTCGAGACCCTCGAGCTCGCCGAACCGCGCGCGTTGCACGACGGTGAGGTTCTCATCGAGGTCCGGGCGGCGGGTGTCGCAAACTGGGACGACATCGTGCGTGTCGGCGATTGGGACGTCGGACGCCGGCCGCCGATGGCGCTTGGCGTTGAGGCGGCGGGCGTCGTGGCTGCCGTCG
>DASVXS010000278.1:0-4635 GCA_036392575.1 Thermoleophilaceae bacterium
CAATACGCGGCCCGCGCCGTAGACGCCGGTGCTCTGGTGCGTGATCGTCGAGCCGTGCATCGGCACGCGGAAGAGGTTCTTCTTCGCGCGCTCGACGCCCTTCTGGATCGCGAGCGGGACCTCGTTGGCCTTGCCGTAGCCGACGCCGACCACCGAGCGCTCGTCGCCCACCACCACGAGCGCGGTGAACGAGAAGCGGCGGCCGCCCTTGACCACCTTGGCCACGCGGTTTATCTCCACGACCCGCTCCTGCAGGTCGTAGCCGCTCGAATCAACTGTCCTGTTAGGTACTGGCATCCGTCCGTCCGAGGGTATCGAAGTCTTATTTGGCGGCTAGAAAGCCAGACCGCCTTCGCGCGCGCCCTCTGCGAGGGCCTTCACGCGGCCGTGGTACCGGTACCCGCCGCGGTCGAAGACGACGGACTCGACGCCCGCGTCCTTTGCCCGCTGGGCGACGAGCTCGCCGGCCTTCTTGGCCTGGTCCATCGAGGGCAGCCCGCGCAGGTCCTTCTCGATCCAGTTCACCGCAGCAACCGTCTGGCCCTTCGTGTCGTCGATCACCTGGGCCTGGATCCCGCGATTCGACCGGAACACAGACAGCCGCGGCCGCTCGGTCGTGCCGGCCACCTTCGCGCGCACTCGCCGGCGGCGGCGCAGTCTCTTTGCCGGCCTCGTCTGGACGCTCATGCGCGCTTACCGACCTTCCGGGCCACGTACTCGTCCTGGTAGCGGATGCCCTTGCCCTTGTAGGGCTCGGGCGGCCGCACCTTGCGGATGCGGGCGGCGACCTCGCCGACGGCCTGCTTGTCGATGCCGCGCACGATTATCTGCGTGGGCTGCGGTACCTCGAACTCGATGCCGGCCGGCGCGTTGATCTCGACCGGATGCGAATAGCCGACCGCGAGCACGATCTTGTTGCCCTGAAGCTGAGCGCGGTAGCCGACGCCCTGGATCTGAAGGTTCTTCTGGAAGCCCTCGGTGACGCCCTGGACCATGTTCGCGATCAGGCTGCGGGTGAGGCCGTGGAGCGAGCGGTGCTCGCCGCGGTCGGTGGGGCGCGTTACGACGATCTCGCCGTCCTGCTGCTCCACCGCGATCTCGCGCGGCACGCGCTGCTCGAGGTTGCCCTTCGGGCCGTTCACGCGCACGACCTCGGGCTCGATCGAGACCGAAACGCCGTCGGGCACGGGAATGGGCTGCTTTCCGATCCGGCTCACCGAGCGCTCACCACACCTCGGCCACGATCTCGCCGCCCACTCCCTGGCGGCGCGCCTCGTGACCCGTCATCACGCCCTTCGACGTGGAGACGATCGTCGTGCCCATGCCGCCGAGCACCTTTGGGATCTCGAGTGCGCCGACGTACTCACGGCGGCCCGGGCGCGAGCGCCGCTGGATGCCCGAGATCACCGGCTGGCGGTCCTCGGTGTAGCGCAGCCGCACGCGCAGCACCTCGCCGACCCGCGCGGCCTCGGTCGAGAAGCCCTCGATGTAGCCCTGCTCCTGGAGGATCCGGGCGATCTGCGTCTTGAACGTGCTCGCGGGGATGTCCACGGAGTCGTGGTCCGCCGCGAGCCCGTTGCGGATGCGCGTCAGGAAGTCGGCTATGGGATCGGTCATGGACATACGGCTACCAGCTGGACTTCGTCATTCCGGGGACGTACCCCTCGTGGGCCACCTCGCGCAGGCAGATCCGGCAGAGGCCGAACTTGCGGAAGTACGCGCGGGGGCGGCCGCAGCGCCTGCAGCGATGGTATTCCCTGGTCTTGAACTTCTGCGGGCGCGATGCGCGCACCACCTGTGACTTCTTTGCCATTGGCTCCTTCTAACTTTCTTCGCCGCCGCCCTCGGTGGGCTCGGCTTCTGCAGCTTCCTCGTCGCCCGTGGGCTCGGGCTTGGCGTAGGCCTCCGGGTTCTCCTCCTTGAGAGCCTCGAGCGCGGCCTGCTCCGCCTCGGCCTTGGCCCGCGCCTCCTCCCTGCGCTTCTCCTCCTCGGCGGCCTCGCGCGCCTCGACGTCATCGCCGCCCGGCCGGCCCTCGCGCGAGAACGGCATGCCGAGCGAGTCGAGCAGCGCGAATGCCTCCTCGTCGGTATTCGCCGTCGTGGTGATCACGACGTCGAGCCCGCGAACCTGATCGATCGCGTCGTAGTCGATCTCGGGGAAGATGATCTGCTCCCGCACGCCGACCGTGTAGTTGCCGCGCCCGTCGAACGAGCGCAGGCTGAGCCCGCGGAAGTCGCGGATGCGCGGGATCGCGACCGACACGAAGCGGTCCAGGAACTCGTACATGCGCGCGTCGCGCAGCGTCACGGCCACGCCGACCGGATTGCCGTCGCGCAGCTTGAATGCGGCGATCGACTTGCGCGCCCGGCGGACATTCGGCTTCTGCCCGGCGATCGTGGCGAGCTGCTCCTGCGCGGACTCGAGCACCTTCGTGTCCTGCTTGGCGTCGCCCACGCCCATGTTCAGCACGATCTTCTCAAGCCGCGGCGCCTGCATCGGCGACGAGTAGCCGAAGCGGCTGATCAAGGCAGGCTGGATCTCCTCGAAGTACTGCCGCTTCAGGCGCGGCACGACCTTTGCTTCCGCAACTGCCATCAGTCAATCTCCTCCCCGGAGCGAGCGGCCACGCGGACACGGCGGCCGTCGCGGCGCTCGATGCGCACGCGGGTGGGCTCGTTCGTCTTCGGGTCGAGCAGCATCACGTTGCTCACGTGGATCGGGCCTTCCTTTTCGATCACGCCGCCCACCTCGCCACCGCGCTGCGTGTCGCGCAGCGTGCGCGGCCGCTGGTGGCGCTTGATCATGTTGAGGCCCTCCACGTACACGCGCTCCTTGTCGGGCTCCACGCGCAGGACGCGGCCCGTGCGGCCCTTGGCCTTGCCGGAGATGACCTTGACCGTGTCGCCACGGCGGATCTTCAGTGCGTGCGGCATCGCTACAGCACCTCCGGGGCGAGGGAGACGATCTTCATGAAGTTGCGATCGCGCAGCTCGCGGGCGACCGGCCCGAAGATGCGCGTGCCGCGCGGGTTCTGCTGGGCGTCGATGAGCACCGCTGCGTTCTCGTCGAACGCGATGTAGGTGCCGTCCTCGCGGCCGTACTCCTTCTTCGTGCGCACGACCACTGCGCGAACGACGTCGCCCTTCTTGACGGACCCCTGTGGGATCGCCTGCTTCACGGTCGCGACGATCGTGTCGCCCACGCCCGCGTAGCGGCGCTTCGAACCGCCCTGCACCTGGATGCAGAGGATCTCGCGCGCGCCGGTGTTGTCGGCCACCCTGAGTCGCGTCTCCGGCTGGATCATCGGGCGCGCTCCAGGATCTCCACGAGGCGCCAGCGCTTGCTGCGGCTGATCGGACGGCTCTCGATCACGCGGACCATGTCGCCCTCGTTCGCCTCATTGCGCTCGTCGTGCGCGCGAAGCGTGGTCGACGAACGGACGATCTTCTTGTAGGTGCGGTGGCGGTGAGCCGTGTCGATGCGCACGGTGATCGTCTTGTCCGGCTTTGCGGACACGACCACGCCCTGGCGCACGCGCTTGCGACCCGTGCCCTCCGTTTCGACGGCGGGGATGGCGGCGGGCTGAGTCGCCTCGGGACGAGCCGCGCGCTTCTCGCGCTGCTTCGCCCTCCAGGCGCGCCGCTCCCTCGCGTTCGTCTGACGGCGGGCGGCGCGCTCGGCGGTCCGCTCCTCTGGGCCGCGCTGCGGGCGCGCCTCGCCTGCGCGCTGCGAGCGCGCACGGCGGCGGCGCTCCTTCGGATGGAGCGCCTCCTCGGGCTCAGCTTCGGTTGTCTCGGCGGCTGCAGCCTCCGGGGCGTCGTCGCCCTCGGCGGCGGGGGCGTCCTCGGCAGCCTCGTCGGCCGCCTCCTCGACCGGAGCCTCGGCCTCGGCCGTCGGCTCCTCGGCCTCCGCCTGCGGGTTCTCCTGCTCTTCGATCATGCTTCCTGTCGCTTCAGCTCTCTGTCTACGTCGATTCCGCGGGCACGCGCGACCGTGAGGCCGCGGGCGAGCTCGCGCTTGGCGCGCGGCAGCGCGGCAGTGTTCTCCAGCTGGCCGGTGGCATGCTGGAAACGAAGGTTGAAGAGGTCCTGGCGCGCGTTCGCCACGAACTCGATCAGCTGGTCGTCGGCCAGACCGTTCACATCGGTGCGCTTCACTGCTCAGCGCCCTCCCGCACGACGAACTTCGTCTTCACGGGCAGCTTGTGCCCCGCGAGGCGCATCGCCTCGCGCGCCAGCGGCTCGGGCACGCCGGCGAGCTCGAACATGATGCGGCCGGGCTTCACCACGGCCACCCAGCCCTCGGGGGAGCCCTTGCCTGAGCCCATGCGGGTCTCGGCCGGCTTCGCCGTGACGGGCTTGTCCGGGAAGATGTTGATCCAGACCTTGCCACCTCGCTTGATCCGGCGGGTCATCGCGATTCGGGCAGCCTCGATCTGGCGGTTGGTGATCCAACCGCGCTCGAGCGTCTTCAGCCCGTACTCGCAGAACTCGACGCGGGTGCCGCCCTTCGCGTAGCCGGCACGCCGGCCGCGGTGCTGCTTGCGGTGCTTTACGCGCTTGGGAGTGAGCATGGGCTAGCCGTTGCCCCTCTGGCCTGAAGGATTGCCGCCGCCCTGCCGCGGGCCGCCGCCA
>DASVXS010000279.1:0-12644 GCA_036392575.1 Thermoleophilaceae bacterium
GCGCGCCTGCGGTGGCGACGGGCAGGTCGAGCGCTGCCGCTGAGAGCGGGTCGAGCGCCGCGTTCGCCCCGTGCAGTTTCACCCCGTCCGCTGCCCTCGGCGCGGACGCACCTCCGGTCAAGAGCCAGGCGCGGCAGCGGCCGGCTGCCGGCGCCAGCACGTCCCAAGCCTGCTCGCCGACTGCAGCGCCGGGTGCGTCGGGCGCCCATACGAGCGGCACGGCGGCGTCCGGGGCGGCCCCGAGCGCGGCCGCGCCGTGCAGCACCACCACGTCGCTCTCCTCGATCAGCGCCCCGGCCGCCTCGCCCACGGCCATTCGGAACGCCTCGAGCGCAGGGGGCTCGAGCGCCGTCTCCCCTCCGCGCAGGCCGTCCTCGAGTTGGCGGGCGAGCTCGAACCACTCCCGGTCTCCGCCGAGCAGCCGCCACCCCGCGTCGAGTCCCGACCCGCGCAGAAGCGCGACGAGCCCGGGCAGCGGCTCGGGCGGGCGCGCGGGCGCCGCGGCGGATGCGAGGTGAAGCACGCGCGCCCCGGCGAGCGGCTCTGCCAGCTGCCGGACCCGCTCCGCGGCCTCCTCCCCCGCACTCCCCGCGTAGGCCTCGGGTTTTCTCACACCGGGCGCGATCGCGTGGACGTCGCATCTCACGACCGAGGCAGCCTACCCCGGCCAGCACGATTGCGGGAGGCCGCTTGCAATGTGACGCACGTCACGGTGGCATCCCTCGAACGGGGTACGGTCGAAGACGAACCGGCTGGCAGGGGCATGGACGTTGCGGTCGGTTCCCTTTCCCGCGCGGGAGCACATGGGATCTGCGCGCGAGAGCGCGCCGGAGTGAGGAGAGGTCGGCCTGAACCCGACCCGAGAGGTGTTTTCCCTTGCGGAAGCCCCTTTTGTCGGTGCTCGGCGTCGGCCTGGCCGTCGCGCCAGTGACCGTGGCGCTTGCCGCCGAGCCGCACACCGACACCACCAAGGCGCAGGACACGACCACGGTCAGCGCAGCAGACAAGAGAGTGAGCATGCAAGTCCCTCGCGAGGCCCGGGACAAGCAGCGGCTTGCCCACCGGCGCGCGGCACACAAGCGTCACCGCGCGAGCGCAAAGCGTGCGGCCGCAGCGGCACCCGCTACGCCCCCGGCTCTCCAGGCGATCGCCGCCTGCGAGTCCGGCGGTAACCCGGCCGCCGTAGGCGGCGGCGGCAGGTTCCGCGGCAAGTACCAGTTCGACTACGGCACCTGGGCCTCGGTCGGCGGTAGCGGTGATCCCGCAGCCGCCTCCGAGGCCGAGCAGGACAAGCGCGCCGCGATCCTCTATTCGCGCGCGGGCTCGTCGCCCTGGCCGGTCTGCGGCTGAGCCGCTTCGAGTCAGCAGAAGACGGTCGGATCGAGCAGGGCGCCGGCCCGCGGTCCGACCGTCGTGTGCCCGGCGACCAGCGCGCCGGGTGGCACGTTGCAGTACTCGCGGACGTCGAAGGCGACCGTCTTCGGGCTGTCGCCCGGGTTCGCGATCGCCAAGGCGCGGCTGAACTTGCGGATCCACACCGGCGGCCCGGGCTGCGACTGGTCGTAGAGCGGCGCGGCCGCGCCGAGCGCCCTGCCCACGGGCATCCCGTAGATCGGAAGCCAGCTCTCGCCCACGTCGTAGCTCGGATCGGACGCGTACGAGAAGGCGGTGTGGCCGTTGGCGAACATCAGCGCGGTCACGTAGCCGTAGAGCGAGGCGCGTGCGTCGGGCTCCTGATTGTTCGTGGTCTGGGCGAGGAAGATCTTCCCCGCCTGCTCGAGCCTCTGGCCGATCCGCTGCACGGTGTCGAAGTACGACGAGTCCTGAGGCTCGTCACTCCCCCACCAGTGCGTGAAGAACTCGTCGAGCCCGCCCGAGAGATATGACAGGACGACCGACGTGTTCCACTCGGCGTAGCGAGGGTCGGCCCAGGTCCCGCCCATGTTGGCGATCGCGAGCTTGCCCGCGGCCTGCACACGCGGGCCGACGCGCGCGGCGAACGACGCCATCGCCGGCTGCCACTGCTGGTCGCTCGGGTATTTCGCGACCTCGCCCACGTTGCCGTCGGCGTGGTAGTAGGTGGTCGGCAGGAAGTCGTCGATGAACACGCCGTCCCACGGCGAGCCGCGGGCGGTGATCTCGCGGAGCACGTTCGACGCCCAGGCGTCCTGATAGGCCGGGTTGCCGACGTCCGCGAAGTAGTAGTAGGGCACGCTCGAGGAGGCGAGTGGCTGGCCGTCGCCGCCCCGCAGCAGCCAGGAGGGTTTTGCCTTCGCCCAAGGAACGCCGGAGACCGACTTGCCGGTGGCCTTGTCGCTTTCGGTCGAGACGAACGTCTCCTTGTAGACCAGCACCCGCAGTCCGGGGTTCGCTGCCTTCAGCTTCGCCGCGATCTGATCCTTCCAGGGCGGGAGCACGATCAGTGCGTTCCGGCGGGCCGTCGCGGCGAGCTGTGCGTCGTTCGCGTCGACGAGCTCGTTGCTGCCGATCGCGTAGAAGAAGTGGTGGAGCGCGCCGGGATAGACCGTGTCGAACGAGTCTGAGGCGAAGGGGAGCATCCCCTCGTCGGATGGCGGCGGCTGCTCTCGGTAGGTCGTGCCGGGCGTGATGCCGGGAATGATGGGCAGCGAACCTGGGAGCCGACCGGGCAGATCCGCACTTGCCGGTTTCGCCACACCTCCCACGAGCGCAGCACAGGCCAGAGCAGTGAGCATCCCGCTCCTCATGCTTACTTCGACGCTACCCGGGGTTTGTCGCCTTCAGGCTGTGGCCGGCGCGCCAGTTACGAGCCAGCGCCGTCCCTGGAAGCGCGCGAGGCCGGTCACGAGGCGAACGGCGATCAGCGCGATCAGGGCGGTCCAGACTCCCGCGATACCGAGATCGAGCTGGTACGTGATGAGCGCCACCATCGCGAAGCAGGCGAAGGCGGCCACCATCGCCCACTTGATGAAGCGTGTGTCGCCCGCCCCGATCAGGATGCCGTCGAGCGCGAACACGGCACCGGCGGCGGGCTGCATGATCGCGAGGAAGGGCCACATGACGTGCGCGCGGTCGATCACGCGCGGGTCGTCGGTGAAAGCGTGCGGGATGACGGCCACCAGAGAGCCGAGCACGACGGCGAAGGCGAGCCCGACGACGACGGACCAGCCGATCATGCGCCGCGCGGAGGCGTAGGCCTCGTCGGCGCCACCGGCGCCTAGCGTACGCCCCACGATCACCTGTCCGGCGATCGCGATCGCGTCGAGCACGAGCGCGAGGAACACGAAGAGCTGGAAGCCGATCTGGTGCGCGCCGAGCGATGCCGAGCCGACGCGCGCCGCCAGCGCGCTGGCGAGCAGGAACGAGGCATAGAGCGCCGTGGTCCTCACCGCGATGTCGCCGCCAACGCGCAGCAGCGGCCGCAGATACGCGAGGTTGGGGCGGCGCGTGTCGGCGGGCGCGCGCAGTAGCGCGGCGGCGAACGCCGAGGCCATGGCGAGCTGGGCGATCACCGTCCCCCAGGCCGAGCCCGCGATGCCCCAGTCGAACACGTATACGAACACGACCTCGAGCACCACGTTCGCGACGTTGGCGGCGATCACGATGACTAGCGGCAGCCGGAAGTCGGACACCCCCCGCAGATAGCCCTGGCCCGCGAGGGCGACCATCGCGCAGGGAAGCCCAATCGCCGAGATGCGCAGGTAGAGAACGGCGAGGTCCGCGACCCGGCCGTCTCCGCCCATGAGGGAGACCGCCGGACGCGCCAGCCCGACCGCGAGCGCGGCGAGCAGCGCGCCGATGCCGAGCGCGAGCCAGAGCGCCTGGGCGGCAAGCCGCCCGGCGATCTCCTCTTCGCCCGCGCCGTGGTAGCGGGCCACCTGCGCGGTGGTGCCGTAGGTGAGGAAGTTGAAGATCGTGAAGCTGCCGGTGATCAGCGTCGCCGCGATCGCGAGTGCAGCCAACTGGTCGGTGCCGAGGTGCCCGACGATCGCCGTGTCGGCGAGGACGTAGAGCGGCTCCGCCGCGAGCGCCCCGAGAGCCGGCAGCGCCAGCCGCAGGATCTCGCGGTCGACTGCTCGGGCGCTACCCGCGCTCAACCCTGCTGCCCGGGACGATGTCGTCCTTGCCGGACTCGTCCCAGCGCACCCACGCCTTGTGCCCGCCGTCGTAGTCGGGCGCCCAGAGCACGAGCGTCGCGCCCTCGCCATCCACGCTGCAGCGGTCGGATCCCTCCGGGTCCTCGCCGCGCCAGATGCGAATGAACCGGTTGTGCTCCCACTCGTCGCCGATGGTGGTGGGGTCCGTGTGCCCCGGGTGGACCGTCACCTCGTGCGGCAGCTTCATCAGCCTGTCCATGATCGAGGAGCGGATGTCCTCGAAGCTGGTCGAGCCCGGTGCGCGCACGCCGCCGACCGAGCCCTTGAAGAGCGTGTCGCCGGTGAACACGTCGCTGCCGTTCACGAAGAAGTTGAGCATGCCGGCGGTGTGGCCGGGCGTGTGGATGGAGTCGATCGACAGGCCGCCGACCTCGAGCGTCTCGCCCGGCTCGATCGTGCGGTCCACGTCGGCGAGGAACTCGGCCTCGAGCGGGTGCGCGAGGATCTCCACCCCGTAGCGGTCCCTGTAGGCCTTGTTCTCCGCAACATGGTCGTGGTGGTGATGGGTGAGCAGCAGGTGCCGCACCGTGAGCCCGTGGCGGTCGATCGCCTCGATGATCGGCTCAGCGGGGCCGCCGGAGTCGATCACCACGCCGGCGCCGCCCTCTTCGTCGGCGACGAGATAGCTGTTCGAGAGCCAGTCCGGCTGCATCGAGCGCTCGACGATCACGGCGCAGAGCATACGATCCGCCGCTCGTGCCCGCCGCTGACGCAGCCGCCTTCCGAGCCGAGTTCCCGGTGCTCGAGCGCATCGCCTACCTGAACACGGGCAGCGTGGGTCCGGTGCCGAGCCGTGGTGCGGCCGCGGCGCGCGAGCGAATCGACACCGAGCTGCTCGAGGGACGCATCGGCCAGAGCGCCTGGGAGGGCCTGCTCGCGCTGAGCGAGCGGCTGCGGGAGGCCTACGCGCGCGTGCTGGGCGGCGACATCGACGAGGTGGCGGTCACGCGCTCGACGACCGACGGCTGCAACGCCGTGATCTGGGCGCTCGAGCTCGGCGAGGGCGACGAAGTGCTCACGAGCGATGAGGAGCATCCGGGCCTGCTCGCGCCGCTCAACCAGGCGCGGCGCCGTCGCGGCATCAGCGTGCGCGTGGTGCCCTTCGCCGAGCTGGCTTCGGCGATCACGCCGCAGACCAAGCTCGTCGCCTGCTCGCACGTGTCCTGGCTCTCAGGCCAGGTCGCGGACGTCGAGGCGCTCGCTGCCGCGGACCCGATGGTGCTGCTCGACGGCGCCCAGGGGCTCGGCGCGGTGCCGGTCGACGTGCCCGCGCTCGGCTGCGACTTCTACGCGGCCTCTGGCCAGAAGTGGTTGTGCGGCCCGAACTCGAGCGGCTGCCTCTGGGTGCGCTCGGAACGGCTCGCGGAGATGTCCACGCCGTGGCCGATCTTCGAATCGGTGGTGGATCCCGAGCACGCGCTCGACAGTCCGATGCGAGAGGACGCCCACCGCTTCGATTCCGGTGTGCTCGCCTCGTCGTCCGCGGCCTGGTCGCTCGCCGCCATCGAGCTGTTCGAGGAGTACGGCCTCGCCTGGATGCAGGAGCGCTCCGGCTCGCTGGCCGAGTGGCTCGCCAACACGCTGCGGGAGCGCGGGCTCGACGTGATGCCGCGTGGGCGCTCGACGCTCGTGAGCTGGCGCGACCCGGATCCGCCGACGACCGTTGAGCGCCTCGCCGCGCAGGGCCTCGTGCTGCGCCACATCCCAGGCGCCGGCGTGGTGCGCGCGTCGGTGGGCGCGTGGTCGAGCGAGCAGGAGCTCGATCGGCTCGTGGATGCGGTCGGCCGCTAGCTCAGGGGGCGCCGGTACTCCACGAGCTCGAGCCCGAGCTCTTCTTGCACGAAGGGCTCACCCAGCGTTGTCCAGCCCTCGCGCTCATAGAAGCGCCGTGCTCGCGCCTGGCCCGAAGGCGTGTAGAGGCGAATCGAGGTGAAGCCGCGGCGGGCGGCCTCCGCCATCGCCTCGAAGTGCAGCGCCGTGGCGATCCCCGTACCCCAATACGGCTCCCGCACGAAGAGCTGCCAGAGGTGCGCCAGTCCGGCCTCCGGGCTGCCCCAGCGGGTGCTGCGCGCCGGCGCGAACGCCACGTGCCCGGCCACCTCGCCTTCGCGCTCGGCGAGCATCGCCCACACCTCGGGATAGGACAAGCGCTCCGTTATCGCCATGAAGTCGTTCACGTCTGCCGGCGGGTCCCAGCCCTCCGGGGCGAAAGAGCGGTAGCCCTCGAAGCCCTCGCCCACCGTTCGGGCGAGCTCCTCGGCATCCGCGGGAGTGGCGAGGCGGAGCGTGAAGCCCGGCTCGTTCAGGTCTTCTTCGTCGTGTAGTAGATGCCGACGCTGATCGCGGCCAGGCAGACGAGGACCGCCACGCCCGCGAGCACGCCGTACGCGGTCGCGTGGGACCTGCGCCCGTCGCGCGCCAGCTCATAGGAGCGCGTCGCTCCCGCGATGGCGATCGAGAACGCTGTGGTCACTCCGATCCCGCCGACGAGCGAGTACAGCACCGACTCGCCGAGCGTCTTCCATTCGACGACCGTGGCGATCACGTGCGCGCCTCCGCGGTGATCGGCGAGCCGCGCTGGACGCGCCTCACGAAGATCACGGTGAGCCCGACGAGGATCAGGATCGCCACGACGATCGGTCCCGTGGCCCCGGTACCGAACAGTCGGGTGATGCCGTAGACCGCCGCGCCGATCCCGCCGGCAGCCGGCAGCGTGAGGATCCAGGCGGTGACCATGTTGCCCGCGACTCCCCAGCGCACGGCGGAGACGCGCTTCGCCGCCCCCGCCCCCATCACGCCGCCGGAGATCACGTGCGTGGTCGAGAGCGGATACCCGAAGTGGGACGAGGCGAGGATCACCGCCGCGCCCGCGCCCTGAGCGGCGAAGCCCTGCGCCGGATCCATCTTGATGATGCGCATCCCCATCGTCCGGATGATGCGCCAGCCGCCGCTGTAGGTGCCAAGCGCGATTGCGGCGGCGGCGGAGACGATCACCCAGGTGGGCGGATTTGCGCCTTCGGGGAGGTTGCCGTTGGCGATCAGCGCGAGCGTGATCACGCCCATCGTCTTCTGCGCGTCGTTGGTGCCGTGGGCGAGCGCGAGGAGACCGCCGGAGGCGACCTGCCCGATCCGGAAGCCGTTCGACACCGGTCCGGGACGCAGCCGCCCGATGATCCGGTACGCCAGCAGGATGGACACCGCGGCCGTGAGGAACGCGACCGTGGGCGCGACAAGCGCGGGGATCACGACCTTGCCGAACACGCCGTCGGCGCTGACCGCGCTGGCGCCCGCCGCCGCGAGGGTCGCCCCAATCATCCCGCCGATCAGTGCGTGCGACGAGCTCGACGGCAGTCCGTACCACCAGGTGATCAGGTTCCAGGCGATCGCCCCGACGAGGCCGGCGAACACGACCGTCGGCGTGACCGCGCCGGCGTCGACGATGCCCTTCGCCACCGTGGCCGCGACCTTGATCGAGATGAACGCGCCCGCGAAGTTGAGGAGCGCGGCGAAGAGGACCGCCAGCCGCGGAGGCATCGCGCGCGTGGAGATCGACGTGGCGACCACGTTCGCCGTGTCGTGGAAGCCGTTCGTGAAGTCGAACAGCAGGGCCGTCGCGACGACGATGACTAGGACGATGTCGTTGCTCACGGCCGGCTACGAGTTCTTGATGACGATCCCCTCGAGGATGTACGCCACCTGCTCGGTGGCGTCGATCGCGGCCTCGAGCCGGTCGTAGATGTCCTTCCAGCGGATCACGACCATCGGGTCGGTGCCGGTCTCGAACAGCGAGGCGAGCGCCTCGCGGTGAATCCGGTCGCCGTCGTTCTCGAGGCGGTTGAGCTCGACCGTGTAGTGCGAGATGTCGTTGAAGCCCCTGAGCCGCGGCATCGCCTCCGCGATCAGGCGCCCGGACTGAACGAGCACCTTCGCGAGCTGCTGCGCGGGCTCCATCGGCGCCTCGATCTTGTAGAGGCCGAGGAAGTCCGCGGTCTCTTCGGTGAAGTCGAGGATGTCGTCGAGCGCGGAGGCAAGCTGGTGGATGTCCTCGCGGTCGATCGGCGTAACGAAAGTGTTGTTGAGTCGCTGGATGATGTCATGCGTGATGCGGTCACCGTGCTGCTCGCAGATGAGGATCTCGCGGGCCAGCTCGGCTTGCTCGGGGTAGTCGCGCAGCATCTGCTCGAGCAGGGCCGCGGCCCGCGCGATGTTGCCACCGGCCTCCTCGAAGAGGTCGAAGAACTCGCGGTCGCGCGGAAGGAAGGCCTGTGACAGGCGTGCCATCTAATGGGTCCTCTGGTGGTCGATGTGACGGGCGGCGGGGGCTGCTTGCCCTGGCGCGCCCCGGCGGCGCGCGCAGTGTAAGCCCTTTCACACGGTTTTTACATCTACGCCTCGACGTCAAAGCGAGCGGCCTCGAGGCGAAGGGCGGTCGGCTCCCCCAGCTCGCCCATCCGCGCTCGGGTGTCCATCGCCGCTGCGTCCGAGTCGTACCCGACCCGGCGCAGCTCGATTCCGCCGTTTTCGTCGATCAGCGCATACGCCGCGCGCCGGTCCCCGTCGAATGGAAGTCCAACGCTGCCCGGGTTCAGCATCAGGATCCCGTGCTCGCTCGTGCGGCTGAACTGCAGGTGGGTGTGGCCGAACACCAGCGTCGGCTCGGCGACCCCGTCGATCAGTTCGTCCTCGTCCTCCGCCGGCTCGGGGAAGAAGCTGCGCATGTCTGACTGTGGCGAGGCATGGCAGTAGAGCGCTCCCTCGTACACGCGCGCCTGCTCGAGCGCCGCGAGCTCGGCCACGAGGTTCCCGCCGAGCGCGCCCTCCGCGTAGGCGATCGCGCGCTGGAGCCATTCGTCGTCGGGAGCGTCCTCGGGGTGCGCCTGCCAGCGCTCCCAGTTGCCGCGGATCCAGGTGGCGTTCTCGAGCTGCTGGAGGCGCGCGAGCGTCTCCTCCGGCCACGCGCCCATCCCGACGTAGTCGCCCCCGAGGAAGAAGCTGTCGGCGCCGACCTGCTCGGCATCCTCGAGGACCGCCTCGAGCGCCGGGAGGTTGCCGTGAACGTCGTAGACGACGGCGAGCATTAGAACAAGGTCTCGCCGGCGCGCGCGCCGCGTCGCCGCGGGCGCGGCACTCCGGCCGCCTCGACGAGCGCCGCCTCCACGTCCTCGAGGATCGCCTTCTCGGAACGCGACGCCACGATCGGCTCGCTCAGCCCGTCCACGTGCACGTAGGTGCGGCGTCCGTCGCCCCGCTCCGCCGGCTCGAGCGGGACCAGCGCGAACACGCGGTCCGCTCTCACGAACTTGCCGTACCCGAGCGCGACCATGCGCGCGTCTCGCTTCGCTGCCATTCAGCCTCCTAGCTCGAGCGGGGCGATCACCTAGCAGCGTCAAGCATCTCACCTGTCCCAGGCGTCAAGCGCTGGAAGCGCGAGCCGATACAGGAAGCATGATGCTCAGCGCCTGCCTCCTGTTCACGGCTCTCGTCGCCATCTGGGGCTCGCCCACGCCACGCCTGCTCAAGGAGTTGTTCGAGCAGTCCCGCGTCGAGGGCGACCAGCCGGCCGAGCCGGTTCTGTAGCCCCAAACAGCAGCAATAAGGGTGGCCTGGAGCGGGTTCGCCGGCTCCAGGCGGACGAGACTGATTTTGAGCCCCTATATGGGGCCCAACTTAAAGGTCGTTTCGCGAACCTTTTCGGAGCGGGGCGAAACCACCCATCGGGCTCCCGTTAGTGCTGTCGTAGACGCGACGACAACCGCGCCGCCCCGGAGCTACTCCCCGGGCACGTCCAGCACGACCTTCCCGGTCGCGCCGCGTGAGTCGATGAGCTTCATCGCGTCTGCCGCGCGCGCCAGCGGGAAGCGCGCGCCCACGATCGGGTTCACGTACCCCTCGTTGACGAGAAGCTCGATCTCCGCGCCGATCTGGCGGTTCAGCTCTGGCTTGCTCATGACGTAGGCGCCCCAGCCCGCCCCCACCACCTCGGTGTTCTTGAGCAGCAGGCGGTTCACCTTCACCTCCGGAATCGAGCCGCCGGTGAAGCCGACCACCACGAGCCGCCCGTCCTCGCGCAGCGAGCGCAGGCTGTCGGTGAAGCGGTCGCCGCCGACCGGGTCGATCACGATGTCCACGCCGCCACCCGACAGCTCGACCACCTGGTCCTTCCACGGGCCATCGGAGCGCACCACCTCGTCCGCGCCCGCCTCGCGCGCGACGCGCTCCTTCTCATCGCTCGACACGACCGCGAGCGTCTTGGCGCCGAGCCCTTTCGCCACCTGCAAAGTGGCCGTCCCGACGCCGCCCGCCGCGCCGTGCACGAGCACCTGCTCGCCGGGCTCGAGCCTCCCTCGCAGCTTCAGCGAGAAGTAGGCGGTGTGGTAGTTCAGGATGAGCGCCGCGCCCTGAGCGAGATCGAGCTGGTCGGGCAGCTTGAACGTGAGCGGCGCCGGTGCGACGACGCGTTCCGCCATACCGCCGAGCATCGTCATCGCGGCAACGCGGTCGCCGGGCTTGACGTCCGCATTCCCCGATACATCAACGACCGTCCCCGCCACCTCGGCTCCCGGCACGAACGGCAGGTCCGGCTTGAACTGGTAGAGCCCGCGCGACTGGAGCACGTCGGGAAACGACACGGCCGCCGCCTCGACGTCGATCAGGACGCCCTCGCCCGGCGTGAGCATGTGCGAGGCGCCGGGCTCCGGCACGTCGACCACGCTGAGTCCGTCGGGGCCGGTCAGCTCGGAGATCTGGAGTGCGCGCATGCGGCGGCACTGTAGCCGCCAAAGAGAAAACCCCGCACGCGGCGGGGCTCCCGAGTGGGCCGTACTGGGCTCGAACCAGTGACCCCCAGCTTGTCGAGCTGGTGCTCTCCCAACTGAGCTAACGGCCCTTCTGCGCGGCGAGCATAGCAGCGGCCCGGGGCCCGCCGCGACCCTCTCAGGCGCCCAAGGGCGCACCCACGTTGACGCTCAGCGAAGCGCCTTCGCGGGGCAGTTTGCCTCGTGCTCGCATCGCCTCCTGGAACGCCTCGAGGCTCGAGTAGCGGGGCTCCCAGCCGAGCGTCGCCTTCACCTTCTCGTTCGACGTGACCCACGGGTGAATCGCGAAGTGGAGGTTGCCGGGCGGCGTCTCCGCCTGGCGCAGCTTCCACATCAGGCCGGCGAAGCGCCAGAACAGCTTGAGCGGAACCTTCCGCCTCGGCAGCCCGATCATCTCGGCGAGCTGGGCGCCGGGGATCACACCGTCGCCGGCGACGTTGAACGCGCCGGCGTGCCGACCGACGATCAGGCCGATGATCGCGTCGACCAGGTCGTCCTCGTGGACGAACTGGAAGTCCACGTCGGGCAGGCCGAAGTCGGCCTGGAACGGCTGATCGGTCCAGAGCCGCACGATGTAGTTGTCCACGTTCGGGCCCATGACGATGCAGGGCCGCACGATCGTCATCACGCGGTCGGGGTTGCGCAGCGCCCACAGCTGGCAGAGCCGGTCGCACTCGGCCTTGTCGCGCGCATATTCGAAGTCCGGCACGCCTCGCACCGGGTGGTCCTCTGGGATGGGATTCGGGTTGTCGGGGAACGCGCCGTACGCGGTCGTCGAGGACGTCACGAGCAGCTGCTCGATGCCGGCCTTCTCCGCGGCCTCGAGCACGTTCTGAGTGCCACCGACGTCGATGTCGTACATCGCGTTCTCGTCATGCATCGGATTGAGGATGAACGCGAGGTGCACGAGCACGTCCGGCTTCTCGCGCGCCAGCGTGGCGCCCACCGCCACCTTGTCGCGAACGTCCATCTGCACGTACTCGACCTTCGGGTTGAACGTGCGCGGCGGTCTGACGTCGGCGACGACGATGCGATCGGTGTCGTCCCGTTCGAGTAGCCGCTGCACGAGCCGGCTGCCGATGTAGCCGGAGCCTCCGGTGACCAGGTAACGCATGGATCGAGTCCTCCTCCTCCGCGGGCGTGCGCGCGATCCTATCCGCGCCGCTCCGACACGCGCAGCGTCTTCACCACCCACGCGCAGCCCGGTGCAACCTTGTCGCGGCGGTTCGGCGGCCACTGGCAGCTCACGACAGTCAGCTGCCCTCGCGGAGCGAGCACGAACCACGCCTCGCCGTCGAGGCGGTCGCCGCTTCGGACCGAACGCCCCTGTATGTCGAAGCGCAGCGCGGGCCTCCCGGCCATTCGCGCGTGCGCGGGCTCGGGCACCTTGCCGTCCACGTCGCGGAAGCGCGGCGCCACGAACGCGGCGAGCTCGTCCACGTTCCGCGCTCCGGTCGAGTCGGGCACCTCGTGCACCACCACGCCGCTCTTCGAGTCACCCGTGAGCCCGACGGCCGTCGTATGCGACTCGGACTGCGAGGCAAGCTTGCCGCGGACCGGCTCCTCCACGAAGCCCGGCGGCACCGTGTAGACGTAGTCACCGCCCACCGCGCGCACCTCCTTGCCGCCCGAGCTGCCCGCGGGCTTCTCTCCGCCGCCACAACCGGCGAGGACAGCGGCCGCGACGGCGAAT
>DASVXS010000280.1:0-11428 GCA_036392575.1 Thermoleophilaceae bacterium
CGAGCCATAGAAGATGTAGTAGGAGGAGAAGTGCTGACCCTCGGCGATCGCGTAGATCAGGATCACGAACGTCACTTGGAAGAGCGACGCGACCACGCGCGAGAAGCCGGGCCGCACGCCGCGGTCGCCGTAGAGGCCCGAGCGCGCGAACAGCAGGATCGTGACGAGGATCGCCAGTGGCGCCACGTCGACGGTCTGGTGGAACGACAGCACGAGGTCGGACTTGCCGCGCGCGACCGCCTTGAGCTCGAGCGCGGTCCAGATGGCGAGGAAGAGGCCCGCCGCGTCGAGCAGCAGCAGCGAGCCCACGCGCAGGAGGATGCGCGCGGTCTCCATGCGGAGCAGGAGCGGCTTGCGGCTGCGGACGTCGCGGGACGGGAGCGTCGCCGGAGCCGTCCTCACCTCGCGCAGTTCTCTTGCCAAGCCGTTCGCCATCCGCCCTGCCTGTCGAAACCGGTCCGCTGCGCAAATGTATCGGTGGACGCACGCGCACGGGAATGCCCATTAGGGCAGCGAACCGCCGCTGAAGGTTAGAGGTTGGCTAAAGCCTCTTGCACGTCAGCCCCGGCGGTGAGAGCTTGGGGTACGGGGAGGGCGAGAGGTCCCCTATGCGAACTCGACCACGTCGCCGCCATTACGTCCGCACGTCCGTACTGAGGGTCGCCCGCGTCGCCTTCCGCTACAGCCGCACGCGCGATGCCTACGTGCTGCGGGGTATCGGCAGCCACATCGGGCCCGTCCTGAAGCGTCGTTAGCGCTCGAGAATCGCAACCACGCCCTGCCCGCCCGCGGCGCAGATCGAGATCAGGCCGCGGCCCGATCCCTTCTCGGCGAGCATCTTCGCAAGCGTGGCGATGATCCTGCCCCCGGTCGCCGCGAACGGGTGGCCGGCCGCGAGCGAGGAGCCGTTCACGTTCAGCCTCGAGCGGTCGAGCGTGCCGAAGGCGCCGTCGAGCCCGAGCCGCTCCTTCCCGAACGCGGGGTCCTCCCAGGCGGCCAGCGTGGTCAGCACCTGTGACGCAAACGCCTCGTGGATCTCGAAGAAGTCGAAGTCGTCGAACGTCAGCCCGTTCCGCGCGAGCAGCCGCGGCACGGCGTAGACCGGCGCCATCAGCAGGCCGTCGTCACCGTGCACGTAGTCGACCGCCTCAGTCTCGGCGTCCACGATGTACGCGAGCACCGGGAGGCTGTGCTGCTCAGCCCACTCGTCGCTCGCCAGAAGCACCGCGGCCGCGCCGTCCGACAGCGGGGTCGAGTTGCCCGCGGTCATGGTCGCGTCCTCGCCCTTGCCGAATACCGGCTTCAGCTTCGCGAGCTTCTCGGGATCCGAGTCCGGCCGAAGGTTCTGGTCGCGGTCGAGGCCGAGGTAGGGCGTCACCAGGTCGTCGAAGAAGCCGCGGTCGTAGGCCGCCGCGAGGTTGCGATGGCTGGCCGCCGCCAGCTCGTCCTGCGCCTCGCGCGTGATGCCCCACTCGCGCGTGGTGATCGCCTGGTGCTCGCCCATCGACAGGCCCGTGCGCGGCTCGGCGTTGCGCGGGATCTCCGGCACGAGCTGGCCGGGCCGGATGCGACCGAGCAGCTTCAGCCGGCCGGTCGCGGACTTCTCGCGGTTGAAGTCGAGCAGCACTTCACGCAGGTCGTCGTTCACGGCGATGGGCGCGTCGCTCGTCGTGTCGACGCCGCCCGCGATGCCGGACTCGATCTGCCCCAGCGCGATCTTGTTCGCCACCGCGATCGCGGCCTGGATCCCGGTGTCACACGCCTGCTGCACGTCGTACGAGGCGGTGCGGTGGTCGAGCGCGCTGCCGAGCAGGCACTCACGCGTGAGGTTGAAGTCGCGACTGTGCTTCAGCACCGCGCCGGCCACCACCTCGCCGAGCCGCTCGCCCTGGAGGTTGAAGCGCGCGACCAGCCCGTCGAGCGCGGTGGTGAGCATGTCCTGGTTGCTCGCGTGCGCGTACGGGCCGTTGGAGCGCGCGAACGGGATGCGGTTACCGCCGAGCACCGCGGCTCGGCGCGTCCGGCCTCCGTCTGCATTCTTCCTGTCGTTCGCCATGTCGCTCCTTCGCTGACCGTTTGTTCAGTTTGGCAAATGGGCACGAACCAGTACGTGATGACCGACCGCTATCGACAGTTCACCGAGTCTCCGCCGGGCCGCTTCCTCGCGAGGCAGCTCGGCATGCCGCGCCCCGCCTCTCTTCGACGTTACGAACCGGGTCAACCCCTGCTCGCCGGCCCTGCGCTGCTCGGCGCCGCGCCGGGCGGGCGGCTCACCGGCGCGGTCGCGTCCGTGCTGAGCGCGGCCGGCGCTGAGGCGCATGTGCCGAAGCAGGGCGAGGTCCGCGACGCGGCGCTCGAGGCCGGCCTCGAGACGCAGGTGTCGCCGCCCCAAGACGACGACCGCCGCTACGGCGCAATCGTGTTCGACGCGAGCGGCATGAAGTCGAGCGACCAGCTTCAGTCGGTCTACGAGTTCTTCCATCCGGTGATGCGCCGGTTCACCGAGTCCGGGCGGCTGCTCATTCTCGGGACGCCGCCGGCCTCGTGCGCCGATGCGCGGGAGGCGACCGCGCAGCGCGCGCTCGAGGGCTTCCTGCGTTCCGCCGCGAAGGAGCTCTCCGGCGGCGCGACAGGGCAGATCGTGTACGTGGACCCGGGCGGCGAAGGGAACCTCGAGTCGACGCTTCGCTTCCTGCTGTCGGCCAAGTCCGCCTACGTCGATGGCCAGCCGGTGTTCGTCGGCGCGGGCGAGTCCGCCGCCCCGGTGGACTGGGAGCGCCCCCTCGACGGCAAGGTGGCCGTCGTCACCGGCGCCTCGCGCGGGATCGGCGAGGCGATCGCAGAGGTCCTCGCGCGCGACGGCGCGCACGTCGTGGCGCTGGACGTCCCCGCGCAGGGCGACGCGCTCGCGGAGGTAGCCAACCGGGTTAGCGGCGAGGCGCTCCAGCTCGACATCACATCGCCCGACGCGCCGCAGGAGCTCGGCGACCACCTGCGCGAGCGCCATGGCGGCGTGGACATCGTCGTCCACAACGCCGGCATCACGCGTGACAAGACGCTCGGGCGGATGAGCGAGGACCAGTGGGCGAGCGTGATCGCCGTGAACCTCACGAGCCAGGAGCGGATCAACGACGCGCTGCTGTCGGGCGACGTGTTGCGCCGCGGCGGCCGGATCGTGTCGGTTTCGTCGCAGAGCGGCATTGCCGGCAACCGTGGGCAGGTGAACTATGCGGCCAGCAAGGCGGGCGTGATCGGGATGGTGCACGCGCTCGCGCCGCAGCTCGCCGAGCGCGGCAGCACGATCAACGCGGTGGCGCCGGGGTTCATCGAGACGCAGATGACCGCGCGCATGCCGGTCGTGACCCGCGAGGCGGGGCGGCGCATGAACAGCCTCGCTCAGGGCGGGCAGCCGGTCGACGTGGCCGAGACGATCGCCTGGCTCGCGAGCCCCGGCTCCGGCGGCGTGAACGGCAACGTGGTCCGCGTCTGCGGCCAGAGCCTGCTGGGCGCTTGATGGCCATGCGCGAGCTGAGCTCCCCGCCGAGCCTCACGTCGCTCTACCCGAAGGCGCTCGCCGGCTCGACCGTGCAGCCCGTGCTCGGGCACCTGCCCGGCCTCGGCGGGCGCTTCAAGCGCGGGCGCGAGCTCCCGGACGAGGAGCTGGTGCTCACCGATGCCGGCATCGAGCGCGAGCACCTGCGGGAGTACGACCGTGTCTGTGGCTTCACGCTCCGCGACGAGCTGCCGGCCACCTATCCGCACCTGCTCGCCTTCCCACTCTCGATGGAGCTGATGACGAGCACCAGCTTCCCGTTCCCGGTCATCGGGCTGGTGCACATCGCGAACCGGATCGAGCAGCTCCGTCCGATCCGCGACGACGAGCGCCTCACCGTGCGCGTACGGACGGAGGACCTCGCCGACCACGAGCGCGGCACGCAATTCGAGATCGCCGCCGACGGAGAGGTCGCCGGCGAGACGGTATGGCGCAGCCGCAGCACCTACCTGCACCGATCGGGTGGTGGCGACGACGGCAAGAAGCGACGCGCCGAGAGCCCGAAGCTGCCCGAGCCGGCGGCGATCTGGGAGATCCCGGGCGACATCGGGCGGCGCTACGCGGCGGTCTCGGGCGACCGCAACCCGATCCACCTGCATCCGCTCACCGCGAAGCTGTTCGGCATGCCGAGGCCGATCGCACACGGCATGTGGCTGAAGGCCCGTTGCCTCGCGGCGCTCGAGGGCCACCTGCCCGACGCCTATGCCGTCGAGATGAGGTTCAAGCTGCCGGTGTACCTGCCCTCGAAGGTCTCGTTCCGAAGCTGGAGCGAGGGTTCAGCGCACCGCTTCGCGCTTCACGACGCCAACGGTGAGAAACCGCACCTCGAGGGAGAGACAACGGCGCTCGGCGACTCGGCGGTTGCCGAATAGCGAGGCGGCGTTACGGCAGCACTAAAGGTGCGTGCGGCCTTGGGCCACCCCGGCCGTGCGGCCTCCGCGGACGTGGGTGACTTTATCCCCGCTAGATGGCGGTTAAGGTCACCCACGCCCAGACCGGGCTAGCCCAGACGTAGTACCACCCGCGAGCCGGGGCCCGCCGTTATCGCTGCCTTTCCGTGAACCGCGCCCAATGCTGCTCTCTAACGTTCAGCGGGTGAGCCCGCCCAACACGTTCGCCGGGGCTGCCCTCGACCGCGCCTCGGCGAAGCGCACCGACGAGGCCTGGCTGGGCGAGCGCATCGCAGACCCCGCCTCGCGTGCGCTGCCCGTCGCGCCGGAGGGGCCGTACCTACGCTGCGAGGGCGATGACTGCGCCGCGGCGCTCGTGCCGCTCACGGAGGTCGCGGACCAGGCGCGCGAGCTCATCCTCCTCGGTGTCGATTCGCATGGCGCGCTCTTCGCGGCGACCCTCGACTCCGCGCCGGGAATCGACGGGGCCGCGCCGCTCGGCCTCCGCGAAGCGGCTTTCCGAGTTGGCCAGGCGGACGGCGGCCTGCTCGCCTATGCCACCGCGCTCGCCAACTGGCACCGGCGCCACCGCTTCTGCGCTAACTGCGGCAACGCGACCCATACCGCCGAGGGCGGCTTCGTCCGCACCTGCCCGCGCTGCGGCGCGGTGCACCACCCGCGCACGGATCCCGTCGTGATCATGCTCGTCGAGGACGGCGAGCGCGTCCTGCTCGGCCGCCAACCCTCGTGGCCCGCGGGCCGCTACTCGGCGCTCGCGGGTTTCGTGGAGCCCGGCGAGAGCCTCGAAGAGGCGGTCGCGCGCGAGGTGAGGGAGGAGTCCGGCGTGGAGATCGAGCCGCCGCGCTACAGCTCCTCGCAGCCGTGGCCGTTCCCAGCTTCGCTGATGCTCGGCTTCCACGCGGTGTACGCGGGCGGCGAGCCGCATACGCTCGACAGCGAGCTCGACGACGTGCGCTGGTTCACACGAGAGGAGGTTGACCTCGCGGCGCAAGGGGAAGGTCCGTTCCACCTGCCTCCACCGATCGCCATCGCCCGGCGGCTCATCGACGAATGGCTCAGTTGACCGGCACCATCCCGCACCGCTCGATCGGCTCGCTCAGCGTGTCCGCAGTCGGTCTCGGCGGCAACCAGTTCGGCGGGAGGCTCGACCTCGACGGCACGCGCGCCGTGGTGGAGGCCGCTCTCGACGCCGGCATCGATTTCCTCGACACCGCGGACGTCTATGGCAACAAAGGCGGCAGCGAGCGGCTGCTGGGCGAGGTGCTCGCGGGCCGTCGCGACGAGGTGGTGCTCGCCACCAAGTTCGGATGGGACATGGCGGGCGCGAACGGTGAGCCGGCCGGCGCGCAGGGGTCGCGCGCGTACATCCGCCAGGCCGTGGAGGCGTCGCTGAAGCGCCTGCGCACGGACGTGATCGACCTCTACCAGTACCACCGCCCCGACGGCGTCACTCCGATCGAGGAGACGCTCGGCGCGCTCGACGAGCTCGTGCGCGAGGGCGTGGTACGCGAGATCGGCTGCTCGAACTTCTCCGCGGCTCAGCTCGAGGAGGCGGAGCGCGTCGCGCGCGAGCGCGGCTATCCGAGGTTCGTGAGCCTGCAGAACGAGTACAGCCTGCTCGAGCGCGAGATCGAGGCGGACGTGGTGCCGCTGTGCGAGCGCTACGGCGTCGCGGTCCTCCCCTACTTCCCGCTCGCACGTGGCCTGCTGACCGGCAAGTACCACCGCGGCGAGCCGGCGCCCGAGGGAACGCGCCTGCACGGGCGCGAGCAACTGGCGGACGACGCCACCTGGGACAAGATCGAGGCGCTCAAGCGCTTCGCTGCCGGGCGTGGCATCTCGATGACCGACCTCGCGATCGCCGGGCTGCTCGCGAGGCCGATAGTGGCGTCGGTGATCGCTGGCGCGACCAAGCCCGAGCAGGTCCGGTCGAACGCCGCCGCAGTGCGCTGGCAGCCGACGGACCAGGATCTCGCCGAGTTCGAGGCGATACTGCGCTGAGGCGCGCGTAGCGCGCGCGAGCGTCGGGTAATTGCGCTCTGCCACAGCGCGAAGCGGGACAAGGGTCCCGAGGCGGCTTCCGCTGAGCAGGAAGAAGGACCGCAGTGCCAGAACCGCCCGGCGTCGCCCCTCCGGGCCCTCTCACCGAGCGAACCGCCCGGGAGGTGAAGGAACGGCGCGGCGCGGGTTCGACGCGGCCGGGTCGCAGCGCCACGCCGCAGCCGCCGGCCGCCGACCTGACGGACTGGCCCGAACTGGATGCCGTCCGCCTTTCACACGAGCACTGGCGACGCCGTCGTGCCCGGCACCGCGGGCCGCTGCGAAGGACCGCCGCAATCGCGGGTCTCGCGCTGCTCGCCGTCGCCGCGGCCATAACCGGCTCGCTGCTGCTGCTCGCTGGAGACCCCGGCTTGGCAGTGGGCTGCAACCTTGCCTCGGCTCATCCGCGAGTGGTCGGGCGCGACACGTTCATCCGAGCGGAGAACGGCATGGTGCTCGGCGCAGTGCCAACCGCGCAGAACCGCGAGCCGGTGCCGCTCGAACGGATGTCGCCATGGCTCCCCAAGGCCACGGTAGCGATCGAGGACCGGCGGTTCTGGCAGCACGGCGCCCTCGACTACGACGCGATCCTGAGGGCAGCGATCGCAGACCTCAAGGCGGGGCGCGTCCTTCAGGGCGGCTCGACGATCACACAGCAGTTCGTGCGCGACCGCTACCTCGCGGGGCAGGGGGCGACCTTGCATCGCAAGCTGAAGGAGGCTTGCCTGGCGGTCCAGCTCGCGCACGAATGGCCGAAGCGGCGGATCCTGCAGGCCTACCTCAACCTTGTGTTCTACGGCGGGCAGGCCTACGGTGCCGAGGCGGCGGCGCGCACGTTCTTCGGTCGCAGCGCCAACAGCCTCACGCTCGCCCAAGCGGCGCTGCTGGCCGGCCTGCCGCAAGCTCCTTCGGTCTACGACCCGTTCGCCAGGCCGGTCGCGGCGCGCGCCCGGCGCAATGAGGTGCTGCGGGCCATCTGCAAAGCCGGATACATATCGACAGCCCGCTACCGGTCCGCGTCGTCATCCCCCGTGCGCCTCCATCCCAGCGCGCGTTACACCCGCATCCTCGCGGCGCCGTTCTTCAACTACGTGACGCGTGAGCTGGTGCGTCGCTTGGGCGCGCAGCGGGCGCGGCGCGGCGGGCTCACGGTGGAGACCACGCTCGATCCGCGCCTCCAGCGGCTCGCGAACAAGGCGATCTCCGGCTGGCTGTACAAGCCGTCCGATCCCGCTGCGGCTCTCGTGGCGATCGACCCGCGGAACGGCGCCGTGCGCGCGATGACCTTCGCGAACCCGGGCCGCGCGGCGCTCGCCTTCAATCTCGCGAGCCAGTCGCACCGGCAGGCGGGCAGCGCGTTCAAGGTCTTCACCCTCACGGCGGCGATGGAGCGCGGGATCGCGTTGAACTCGGTCTGGCACGGCCCCGCCTCGCTCACGATCCCGAACCGAAGCTGCCTGAACGCCAACGGCCCCTGGGTGGTCCACAACTTCGCGGACGAGGCGACGGGCACGATGACCTTGCTCCGGGCGATCGCGCACTCGGTCAACACGATCTTCGCGCAGGTGATCATGCGCGTCGGACCCGCGAATGTGGTCGATGTTGCTCACCGCATGGGCATCCGCTCTCACCTGAAGCCGGTGTGTGCGCTCACGCTCGGCCCCGAGGGTGTCTCCCCGCTCGAGATGACCACGGCTTTCGCGACGCTCGCCGCGCGCGGCATCCGCCACCGCCCACAACCACTGAGCGCGGTGCTGGGACGCGGCGGCAGAGCCCTGATGCGCCTCGACGCGAACGGCAAGCGAGCGCTGTCGCAGTCGGTCGTCGACCGGGTCACGTACGCGCTTACGGGCGTGGTCCGCGCCGGAACCGGAAGGGCTGCCGACCCCGGTCGCCCGGCGGCGGGCAAGACCGGAACGGCGGAGAACTTCAAGGACGCGTGGTTCTGTGGCTACGTCCCGCAGCTCGCGACGTGCGTGTGGATCGGCTATCCCCAGGCGGAGATCCCGATGCACGGCGTGGGCGGGTTCGCGCAGGTGGTGGGCGGCTCAGTGCCCGCGCGGATCTGGCATGACTTCATGCTCCCGGCGATGGCGGGACAACCGGTGCGCGGGCTGCCGACCGCGAGCCCAGGGCGTGTGGGGCCGGCACCCCAGGCTCCACCACTGCCGCCGCTCTCGCCCCCGGTGCCCGCGACGATAACGCCGGCGCTTCCGCGTTGAGGCGCTCAGTCCTGGCAGATGTCAGCGACGATTGGGTCCGCGAGGCGCGTCAGGTCGTTGGGTTTCATCCACAGCGAGTGGGTGTGGTCGCCCGCGGTGCATGCGACGCGCTCGCAGTCGAGCAGCCGCGGATCCATGACTTCGAGCGACGGCATCGTGGGACCGACGGGCGGCAGCGCACCCAGCTCGTACTCGGGAAACTCGGCCGCCATCTCGTCTTCCGATGCGAGGCGCAGCTCCTCGCCTTGGCCCACACGCGCGCGTAGCTTGTGTAGATCGAGGCGCTCGGAAGCGGGCACCACGGCGAGCCCGTAGCTTCCGCCGATTCGAAGCAGGACCGTTTTCGCCTCGTCGGCTGCGCGTGCCCCGACGGCTTGCGCGTCCTCTGCCGCGGTCACCGTGCGGCGGTGCTCCACGACCTCGTAGTCGACGCCCGCGGCGTCGAGGTAATCCGTCAGTGCGGTCATCTCCATCCCCCCTCTTGGATGCAGCGATGACTCTACGCGCTCTCGGCCCCGATGCACCAGCGGATCGGGGCCGAGAAACGCGATCCGTTACTTGATGCGGAGAGCGCTGAAGACTCCGGCGTGGTCGGAGTCCCAGTAGCCGTTCTGCATCTCGCGGCCGGTGACGGCCGAGTCCACGAGCTGCACCTCGTCGGGCGCGTTTGTGAGCACGTGGTCGACCTGGTGGTCGAACTCCGCGTCCGTGCCGGTCTGGAGGTTCGCCGAGTGCACGCAGCAGCTGAGCGGGTCGTTCGTGCTGCGCTCGGCGAAGCCGGCGCCGGTCAGGACGTTGTACGCCTGCTGGTCGCCGTTGAACACGGTGTCGTCGTCCGAGTTGAAGTCGCCGAGCAGCACGACCGGCAGGTCGCCGCTCGCCGGCCCGCCCGGAGCCACGAGCTCGCCCGCCTGCTTGGCGCGGATGCTCGGGACCACGCTTCGCGGGTCGAACGCCTCGAGGTGGGTGTTCACGAAGCGGAACCAGCCGCTGCCGCGCACCTTCGCGTCGATCGCGGTCCAGCCGCGGGTGACGGTCACGGGGTTGCCGAGGATCGGCAGCACCAGCGGGTTCGCGAAGTGACCGGCCTGCGGGTTAGCGACCTTCACGCTCGAGTTGTCCACGCGCGCGAGGATCACGTCGCGCATGGTCAGCCGCGCGTTCAGCTCGGCGTTCACGATCGGGAACGGGCCATCGCCGCTCACGTTGTTCTCGTTCGCGGGCGCCTCGAGGTCGAACTCGGGCTGAACGACGACCGCTTCGTACTTCGTCCCGTCCTTGTTGAGCTCGTCCAGCAGAAGCTGGAGGAAGTCGTAGCGGACGGTCTCCGCGGTCTTCGGTCCGCCCAGGACGGGCGCGATCGACGGCGCCGCGGTGCGCCAGAGCGCGACCTCCTGGAGACCGACGAGGTCGGGCTCCTGACCGAGAATCTCGGCCGCCAGTCCCTTGGCACGAACCGGGAAGTTCGTCGCCGTCACCTGGCGCAGGATCCCGCCGTTGGCGTTCACGAACGCGGTCAGGTTGGGTGCCCCGATCGCCGGTGCCAGGTCGGCGCCGAGGAACAGATTGCGCGTCATCACCTTGGCCACGTGGCCTTCGGCGTTGCCCTCGTCCGCTTGGGCCGCAGCGGGGGCCAGGCAGAGCACAAGAGCTGCAACGAGTGCGAGCTTCTTAAGCAAGTACATCCCTCCTTGGGTGTTGCGAGTCCGGGGCGATCGTAACCCAAATCGGTGAACCGGCCGAGAAGCGGGCGCGATCGCGCCCCTTCCGGGTCCCTGCGACGACGCATCCGACAACTCGACCCAATCGGGGGATGGCGAGGGGGGCGAACTCGGGCGCATGATCGCTTCCGGCAGTGAAGCCATGACGCAGGAGACGCTCCGACACGGAAGTTGGGCGGGCGCTCGGACGCGCCCGACGCGAGCCGAGATAGACCCGGCGGCGCTCGAGCTGATCGAGCGGTACGGGGCGTCGCTCCTGCGTACCGCTCGCCGCTACTCGCTCAGCGCGGAGGACGCCGAGGATGCCTACCAGCGCGGGCTCGAGATCCTGCTCACCAAGGCGCCCTCCACCAGCGAGGCGGACCTGCTGCCGTGGCTGAAGACGGTCGTGAAGCATGAGGCGTTCGCGATCCGCCGCCAGCGCCAGCGCGCGGAGCTGCGCGACGACGACTCGTCCTGGGATGGCGCCACCGCCTCGACAGACGAGCAGGCTGAGCGTTTCGAGCGCCTGCAGATCGGTGCCGAGGCGCTCGGGCGGCTGAAGCCGCAGGAGACACGAGCGCTGCTGCTGAAGGCGCAGGGACTCTCCTACCAGGAGATCTGTGCGGAGACCGGGTGGACGTACACGAAGGTCAACCGTTGCTTGACCGAAGGGCGGCGAGCCTTTCTCGACCGGGTCGCCGGCATCGAGTCGGGGGATGAGTGCGACCGGCTCGCTCCCCAGCTTTCCGCGCTCGCCGATGGCGAGGCGAGCGCCGAGGACATGGCGCTGCTGCGCCCGCACCTGCGCAGTTGTCTTTACTGTCGCGGCGCGTTGCGCGAGTACCGCGAGGCGCCGGCGCGCGTGGCCGTGCTCGCTCCCGCCGGGCTGCTCACGCTCGACTCGATGGACGAAGCCGCTGAGCGCTCCTGGTCGCTGCTCGGCTGGCTCCACGACCGCTTCATGCTCGCGTGGATGCGCGCGCACGAAGCGGCCCTGTC
>DASVXS010000281.1:0-5646 GCA_036392575.1 Thermoleophilaceae bacterium
CCACCGATATGGAGATCGGTGTGCGCGTGAAGCTCGACGCGCAGGTCGAGCGCGACGGCGCAGTCGTGCTGCCCGGCCGGCTGCTGCTCGACGTGGTGCGCTCGCTGCCCGACCCGAAGCTCTCGCTCGAGCACCGGACCAGCGAGCAGGATGTCGAGGTGGTCTCGGGCACCGCTCGCTTCCACCTGAGGACGTTGCCGCTCGAGGACTTCCCGAAGCTCCCTGAGCCGGGGGAATCGCCGATGCAGATGCCGGCGGGCGCGTTCGTCGACACCGTCGCCCGGGTCGCGCGCGCGGCCTCGCGCGACGAGACTCGCCCACACCTCACCGGGGTGCTCGTGTCGGCCTCGAGCCAGGAGCTGCGGATGGTCGCCACCGACTCTTATCGCCTGAGCGTGAAGGAGACGAAGCTCGACCAGGCGGTTCAGGGTGAGCTCGAGGCAAACGTGCCGGCGCGCACGCTGCAGGAGCTCGCACGCGTGGCCGGCGGCAGCGGCGCCGAGCAGATTGCGATCTCGGCGCTCGACAACCAGGTGGTGTTCACGCTCGGCGACGTGGTGATCTCGTCGCGGCTCGTGGAAGGTCGATTCCCGAACTATCGCCAGCTGCTGCCCGAGTCGTTCGAGCACGAGCTGAAGGTGAGCGGCCAGGAGCTGCTCGAGGTGGTGCGGCGCATCAGCCTGCTGGCGCAGAAGAACGCGCCGCTGCGGCTGTCGTTCAGCGAGGGGACGCTCGAGGTGTCTGCTCAGACCCCGGATGTGGGTGAGGCGAGTGAGTCGCTGCCCATTCCGTTCAAGGGCGAACCGTTGGAGATCGGGTTCAACCCGGACTTCCTTCGCGACGGCCTCGAGAGCTCGGAGTCCGACGAGTTGGCGCTCAAGCTGATCAGCCCGCTGCGCCCGGGCCTGCTCGAATCGGGTGGCGGGGAAAGCAAGTTCGTCTACCTCGTGATGCCGATCCGGCTCAACGTGTAGGGGCAGGGCGGTGGACGCGGTTCGCGTCACCCACGTGGCCCTCCGTGACTTCCGCACCTACGAGCGCGCGGAGGCGCCGCTCGCGCCGGGACTGACGGTCGTGACCGGCGCGAACGGAGCCGGCAAGAGCAACCTGCTCGAGGCGGTGTACTTCGGCTGTACCGGTCGCTCCCCGCGAACGACGAACGAGCGCGAGCTCGTGCGCTTCGGGCAGAAGGTGGCGCGGGTCACCGTCGACCTGGAAGCCGAGGACGGCGCACACCGCCTCGAGGTCGGTGTCGAGCCGGGTGAGGCGAAGCTGCTCCGCGCGGATGGGGCCAGCGTCGACTCGCTGGCGTCTTCGCCACTGCGCCCGCTCGTCAGTGTGTTCATGCCCGATCGCCTCGACCTGGTGAAAGGCCCGCCGGCGTTACGCCGCGCTCATACCGACCAGTTCACCGCGGCGATGTGGCCGGCGCGGGCGGAGGTGAAGCAGGCGTACGGGCGCGCGCTCGCGCAGCGCAATGCGCTGGTCGCGCGCGTGCGTGCGGGGGCTGCCCGCGCGGAGCTGCTCGACACCTGGGACGCAGAGCTGGCTCGCTGCGGCATCGCACTCATGGACGTGCGGCGCGAGGCGCTCGAGGCGCTCGCGGAGCCGTTCGCGCGGCTCGCGCTCGACCTCGGCCTGCCGGGCGAGGCCGTGCTTCGCTACCGGCCGCGCTCGAAGGCCTCGACGGCAGAGGAGCTTCAGGCGGAGCTCGCCGCCCGCCGGGAGGACGACCTCGCCCGCGGCTTCACCACGCACGGGCCTCACCGCGACGACCTCGACCTTCAGCGCGACGGCCGCTCGCTACGCGCCTACGGTTCGCAGGGTCAGCAGCGGGCGGCGCTTCTCGCTCTGCTCTTCGCGGAACGCGAGCTCCTCGCCGCTCGCGGCCGCTCGCCGCTCATGCTTCTCGACGATGTGATGTCCGAGCTCGACGTGGCCCGCCGCGAGCGCCTGATCGAGCTGCTGCGTCGCGGGGGCCAGGCCGTTGTCGCCGCCACCGAGCCCGAGCACGTGCCGGGCTCCGGCGATCCGGACGTGCGGCTCTTGAACGTGGTGGAGGGCACCATCGTCAGCTACGACGGCGTCGCGGCGTGATGCGGAGCGCCCGACGGCATGCACCGCGGCCGCTCGCGCCGGCGCTCGAAGCCGTGGTCGAGCGGGCTGCTCCGCGCACCACGCTCGCACGCGTCCAGGGGGCCTGGGAATCGGTGGCGGGTCCGGTCGTGGCGGCCCAGTCGACGCCGGAATCCGAGCGAGCCGGCGTCATCACGGTGAGGTGTTTTTCTGCGGTCTGGGCACAGGAGCTCGAGCTTCTCTCGGGCGACCTCATGGCCTCCCTCGAGGCCCGTCTGGGCGCGGGCGCCGTGCGTGAGCTTCGCTTCGTCACAGGCACCCGCCGGGCGTGAGAACAGCCTATGGATAACTTTGGGAAACCATCCCCGCGCGGTTGGGACCAATTTGTTGCGATTTGCGGGGATTTTTTACGCTCAGAAGCGGCTTTTCCGGGGCCGCGCCTGCTACCCTTAGTACAGGCAGATTTCACCGCCCCGGCCACTGGGCAAAGCTGTCCGGAGCCGGGGCTTCTCGTGTGATGAAAGAAGGGAAGCCGTTTGGCTAAGGAAGCCCCGCGCAGCAATGGAAAGTCGAGCTACGGCGCTCAGGACATCACGGTCCTCGAGGGCCTCGAGGCCGTTCGCAAGCGGCCCGGCATGTACATCGGCTCGACCGGCCAACGCGGCCTCCACCACCTGATCTACGAGGTGATGGACAACTCGGTCGACGAGGCGCTCGCCGGCGAGGCCGACAACGTCAAGATCACCATCCATCCGGACAACGCGGTCACGGTCACCGACAACGGTCGTGGCATCCCCGTCGACACGATGGAGAAGGAGAAGCTGCCGGCAGCTACGGTCGTGCTCACCGTGCTCCACGCTGGAGGCAAGTTCGGCGATGGCGGCGGCTACAAGGTGTCCGGCGGCCTCCACGGCGTCGGCGTGTCGGTCGTGAACGCGCTGGCCGAGCACCTCGACCTCACGGTCTGGCGCGACGGCTTCGAGTGGACGCAGTCCTTCGAGCGCGGCAAGCCGCTCGGCGACCTCAAGAAGGGCTCGAAGACGGATCGGCGCGGAACGCGCATCACATTCATGCCCGACCTCGAGATCTTCGAGACGATCGACTACGACCGCACTGTGCTCGAGCAGCGCTTCCGCGAGATGGCGTTCCTCACCAAGGGCCTGAACATCGAGTTCGACGACGAGCGCGGCGAGAGGTTCTCCACCAGCTTCAAGTACGACGGCGGCATCAAGGACTTCGTCGCGTACCTCCACTCGCAGGGCACGAAGACGCCGATCGGCAAGAAGATCGTCTACCTCGAGGACGAGGGCGATGTCGGCGAGGTCGAGATCGCCATGCAGTGGAACGACTCCTATCAGGAGAACCTGCTCTCGTTCGCGAACAACATCAACACGCACGAGGGCGGCTCGCACCTCTCCGGCTTCCGCTCGGCGCTCACTCGCACGCTCAACGCGTACGCGCGCGAGAAGGGGCTGCTGAAGGAGAAGGAGGACAACCTCGCGGGCGAGGACGTGCGCGAGGGCCTCACCGCGATCATCTCCGTGAAGGTCCCCGAGCCTCAGTTCGAGGGCCAGACGAAGACGAAGCTCGGCAACCCGCCGGTCGAGGGCTTCGTGCAGCAGGCGGTGAACCGCGGCCTGGCGGAGTTCCTCGAGGAGACCCCGACCGAGGCGCGGCAGGTGATCACCAAGGCCGTGCAGGCAGCCCGTGCTCGCGAGGCTGCGCGCAAGGCGCGCGACCTCACGCGGCGCAAGTCCGCGCTCGAGAACTCAACGCTGCCGGGCAAGCTCGCCGATTGCTCGGTGAAGGACCCGGCACTCGCCGAGCTCTTCATCGTCGAGGGCGACTCGGCCGGCGGCTCCGCGAAGCAGGGGCGCGACCGCAACACGCAGGCGGTTCTGCCGCTGCGCGGCAAGATCATCAACGTCGAGAAGAACCGCATCGACAAGGTCCTCGGCAACCAGGAGATCCAGGCGCTGATCACCGCGATCGGCACCGGCATTCGTGAGGAGTTCGACCTCGAGAGGGCCCGCTACCACAAGGTGATCGTCATGTGCGACGCCGACGTGGACGGCGCGCACATCCGCACGCTCGTGCTCACGTTCCTCTTCCGGGAGATGCCGGAGCTGATCGAGGCCGGCTACGTGTATCTGGCGAAGGCACCGCTGTACCGACTGAAGGCCGGGCAGCGCGAGATCTACATCGAGAAGGAGTCGGAGCTCGAGGAGATCCTGCTCCGCGACAAGCTCGAGAAGCTCGAGGTCTTCGACCGCGACGGCAAGCAGTTCAAGCTCACCCACCCGCGCTGGCAGAAGTTCGGCCGGCTGCTCAAGCAGTACGAGGGCTGGGCGTCGTCGCTGCGCGCCGACTTCGGGCACGAGACGGTCACCTTCCTCGAGGAGTCGCAGATTCTCGACGACGGTCTCATGTCGGCCGACGAGGTCATCGACGCGCTCGGGAAGCCGACGCCCGAGGGTGAGGCGTTCGAAGCCAACCTGGTGAACCAGGACGCGGCGCAGCTCGTGGTCCAGGCGATCGAGCGGCGCACCGGCTCAGCCGCGACCTACCGGCTCAGCCGCCACATGTTCGAGACGCCCGAGTACGCGAGCTTCGTCCGCGTTCACGGCGAGCTGAAGGAGCTGGCGGGCACTCCGCCCTTCAGCGTGCGGCTGGGCAAGAAGGAGGACCAGGCGCTGTCCTTCGAGGACCTGCGGCGGGCGGTGCTCGATGTGGCGAAGGAGGGCGTCGCGCTGCAGCGCTTCAAGGGCCTGGGCGAGATGAACCCCGATCAGCTCTACGACACGACGATGGACGCGAGCCAGCGCACGCTCCAGCGAGTCACGATCGACGACGCTTCCGCGGCGGACCAGATCTTCTCCATGCTCATGGGCGACAGGGTCGAGCCAAGGCGTGAGTTCATCGAAGCCCACGCACGCGACGTCACGAATCTCGATGTGTAAGGAAGTGATGGCCTAAATGGCGACGTTCGACACCATCTCCGGCGGCTCGATCGAGGATCGCGGCCTAGAGGAGGAGATGCGATCGTCCTACCTCGATTACGCCATGAGCGTGATCGTGGGACGGGCCCTGCCTGACGTCCGCGACGGCCTGAAGCCGGTCCACCGACGGGTTCTCTACTCGATGTACGAGTCGGGCCTGCGGCCCGACCGGCCGTACCGGAAGTGCGCGAACGTCGTCGGCGGCGTGATGGGCAACTATCACCCGCACGGCGACCAGGCGATCTACGACACGCTCGTGCGCCTCGCGCAGGAGTTCGCGCAGCGCTACCCGCTCGTCGACGGCCAGGGCAACTTCGGCTCGATCGACAACGACCCGCCGGCTGCCATGCGCTACACCGAGTCGCGCCTCGCGCGCCTCGCGCTGGAGATGCTGCGCGATATCGACGCCGACACCGTCGACTTCGGGCCGAACTACGACGAATCGCGGCAGGAGCCGCTGATCCTCCCCGCGCGCTTCCCGAACCTGCTCGTGAACGGGTCGGCGGGGATCGCGGTCGGGATGGCGACCAACATCCCGCCGCACAACCTCGGCGAGGCGATCGACGCCACG
>DASVXS010000282.1:0-12370 GCA_036392575.1 Thermoleophilaceae bacterium
GAGGTTCAGCACCTGCCGCCGGCCCGCATCGCGTTCGTCCTCGGCGACCACCGCAAGTTTGGTCCGGATGCAGCCGAGCACGATCTCGTCGTCGTCGGGCGCAGCGCCGCCGCGGACGCGCGCCCACAGCTGCCCGCCGGCTATGAGGGCCGTCTTCACGACCTCCGCATAGCCCGCGGCGAGCTCCTCCCGCGGCAACGTCCGCAGCGCGTCGCGGTCGACGATCACGGCGCTCGGCTGGTGGAACGCGCCCGCGTAGTTCTTTCCCTCGGGCAGGTCGACCCCCGTCTTGCCGCCGTAGGCCGAGTCCACCTGCGACACGAGCGTGGTCGGCACCTGCACGTGTCGCACGCCGCGCTGGTAGATCGCCGCGGCGAAGCCCGAGAGGTCCCCCACAACGCCGCCTCCGACGCCGACGACGATGTCGCCGCGCTCGGCGCCTGCGGTGGCCAACGCGCGCAGCACCTCCTCTACGCGCGCGAGCGTCTTCTCCGTCTCACCGGCGGGAATGACGATCTCCGACTCACTCGGCACGCGGTGGTGGCGCGCGAGGTTCTCGTCCGTAACCACGAAGCGGCGGCCATCGCGCGGGTGGAAGAAGCCCGAGGCGACCAAGCCATGCCCAGCGAAGACGGGATACTCGCCGGACGAGGCGGCCGCCCACACCATGCGGGTACGAGGCGGCGCCTGGCGCAGCGCGTCGAGGCCGGGCAGCGCTCGCCGCGGCAGTCCTCTGTCAGCTGCCGGCAGCACCGCGTCCGCGACTGACTCGTACAGGGGCAGCCTGTCCGCGAGCAGCTGCTCGAAGCGCGCGCGGTCGCGTGCGAGCGGCCGGCCCTTGCCGGAGGCGCGCTGCCATGCGTCGCGGGCGTCGACCTCGAGCAGCACGACCACGTGGTTGGCGAGCGCCTCGCGCACGCGCGCGCTGCCGAGCGAGCCGCCACCGAGCGAGGCGACTCGCACGGCCGGGTTGGCGAGCATGCGCACCGCCACTTCTTCTTCACGCGCGCGGAAGGCCGGCTCGCCCTCGCGGTCGAAGAAGGATTCGATCGACTCCCCTAGGTCGCGCTCGAGCTCACGGTCGAGGTCGTGATGCTCAACGCCGAGCTCCCCGGCGACCGTCCGGGCGGCGCTCGTCTTGCCCGCGCCCATGAACCCGACGAACACGAGCGCGCCGCCGCTGCGGTCGCGAGCCGCCCTTGCGTCGCCGGCTTCGGCTTGGCCTAGCGCCTCCATCCGATCCGCTCCTCGTAGGCGCGGTGCGCCGCCAGGGCGTCGTCGATGTGATCGCCCCCGAACTTGTCGCGGTACGCGTCGGCAAGCACGAGCGCCACCATCGCCTCCCCCACTACGCCCGCGGCCGGCACCGTGCAGGAGTCGGTGCGCTCACGCAGCGCCTGGGCGGGCTCGTGGGTCTCGGTGTCGACCGAGCGCAGGGGCTTCGTGAGCGTAGGAAGCGGCTTCATCGCGCCGCGCACCACGAGCGGCTCGCCCGTCGTCATCCCGCCCTCGAGGCCGCCGGCGCGGTTGGTCTCGCGGTAGAAGCCACGCTCCTCCGACCAGAAGATCTCGTCGTGGGCCTGCGAACCCACGCGACCCGCTACCTCGAAGCCGTCCCCGATCGAGCAGCCCTTCATCGCCTGGATCGACATGATCGCGTGACCGAGGCGCCCGTCGAGCCGTGTCTCCCAGGAGATGTGCGAGCCGATACCCGGCAAGAGGCCGAACGCGATCACCTCGAACACGCCGCCGAGGGACTCGTTCGCCTTTCGGGCGCGATCGATCTCCTCGACCATCGCCTGCGACGCGTCGGCGTCGAGGGAGCGCACGGGCGATTCATCCACGGCCTCGAACGACTCCACCGTAAGCTCGCCGTCTTCGGGCCCGCAGACCGAGCCGATCTGGAGCACGTGGCTACGCACCTCCACCCCAAACGCTCGGAGGTAGACCTTGGCGAGCGCCCCCGCGGCGACCCGCGCGGCGGTCTCGCGCGCGCTCGCACGCTCGAGCACGTTGCGGACGTCGGTGAAGCCGTACTTCTGGATGCCGGCGAGGTCGGCGTGTCCCGGGCGCGGCAGGTGCACTTCGGCGAGCTCCGCCTCGACCGGCCACGGGTTCATCCGCTCCTCCCAGTTGGCGTAGTCGAGGTTGTCGATCCGGAGCGCGACCGGGCTTCCGAGCGTGCGCCCGTGGCGCACGCCGCTCGTCACCTGAGCGCGGTCGCGCTCGATCTTCATGCGGCCGCCGCGCCCGTGCCCGAGCTGGCGCCTCGCGAGGTCGCGATCGATGTCCTCTGGGGCGAGCTCGAGGCCCGCGGGCAGGCCCTCGACCACCGCCGTGAGCCCGGGGCCATGGGACTCCCCGGCGGTCGTGAAGCGGATCGTCATCGGGCTCTTACCCTACTTCGACGCCGTCCCGGATTGCGCCTGACCGAGGCGCGCGCTACCTTCGCTCGCGTGTTGCGAGTAGTCGGCACATGGACAGGTCGCGTGCTGCTAATGCTCGCCGGCCTCACCTGCGGAGCGCTGGCGATCGGCTTCGCGGTGGTGACCGTGCTCGACGCGATGGGCAAGTTCGAGGGGCCGAGCGACGAGGTGCCGGGCCTGCCGCCGATCCCGGTGATCACCGCCCCGCTGGCTCTGTTCTGCGCGGCGTTCGCGTTCGGCTGCGGCTGGGCGTTCTACGACTCGTTCAGGTCGGAGAGCGAGCAGCCGGAGGCGCTGTACCCGCCGCTGTAAGGCCCGCTAGCCGACTTCGTCGGCAAATGCCGGCACGTCGAAGAGGAAGCGGAACGGCGTCGGCTTGCCCTTCTTCGCGTAGGCCTTCGCGGAGCGCTTCGCGGCCGCGCTGCGCTTCGCCGAGGCCTTCGCCTGCGACGCCGGCACGCGGTTGATCTTCAGAAGCTGGATCGAGTACTCGGTCTGCGTGCCGTCCTCGTCCGTCTTCACGAACTCTTCCTTGTTGTGGTCGCGGTCGACCTTCAGGTAGAGGAACGAGCAGACGTCGCCTGAGGGCTCGCAGCGGCCCTCGCCGTCGGCCTGCAGCGTGTTGTCGAGCAGGAAGACCGCGGTATCGCGCGACGACGTCACGCCGAGGAACACGATCAGCGGGTTGCGGTCGCTCGGCAGCACGTCGAGCCGCGCGACGCCCTTGTGCGTCTTCTCCGAGCCGCGCACACCGACCTTCACGTCGACCGTGTACGTGTAGGCGCCCTTGGGCTTCGTGGGCTCGCTGGGCTGCGAGCCGTCACCGCCGCCTCCACCGTTTCCGGTGTCGGGCGTGTCGGCCGGCGGAGCGGTGCCGCCACTCGAGCCGTTGTCGCTACCGCCCGAGGGCGTGCTGGGCGTGTTCGACGAGGTCGAATTGGAACCTGAGTTGCTCTGCGCCTTCGCAGCGGCCAGCAGCTCACGGCCGGCCTTGCCCGTCGGCGTGAACGGGTCCTTCGCCGACGCGAACACGCCGAGCTTGGAGTTCTGCGCGACCAGGTCGGCCGGCTTCACCACCGGGCCGAGCTTCTTCGGCGCGGCCGCCGTGGGCGTGGCGGGCCCGGCAGCAGAGGAGTTCTTCTTGAGGACGACCGGCACGGCCACGAGCGCCAGCGCGAGCACGGCGGCCACGGGCCACAGGCGCTTCTCACGCAGGTCGTGCCAGACCTCTAGGGCGAGCTTCTTCATGGAGTCACCGTGGCTGCCGGGGGCGATGAGGGGGCGGGGGTCGAGCCCGACGCCGGCTGGGCGTTGGGCGCGCCGGCGGCCGGCGCCGGGGCGGGGCCGTTCGGGGTGGCGCCCGCCGTCGTGCCCTCGGCCTTGGGTGCGAGATAAACGGTTGCGTGCACGGTCGCCGCGAGCTTCTTCGGATCGTTCTGATCCGTGGCGAACTGCAGGTTGTCGATCGTCATCAGACGCCCCTGGACGCTGATGCTGTTGTTCGCGACGTAGACGAAGCGCTTCAGCCGGTGGAAGAAATCCGCCAGGTCGAAGAAGCGACCGGTGAAGGTGAAGTCGAGCGGAACAGTGTCCAGTCCGGGAGCGCTCGAGGTACGCGCCGCACCGCCGCCCGCGGGGGCCGCTCCAGCAGCGGGTGCCGGCTGCCCGTTCGTGGCGGCCTGGTTGGCTGCCTGATTCTGGGCGATGTTCGCGTTCGCGTTGTTGACGTTGTTCGCCGCGTTCTCGGACGTCTTGCCCGGGGCGCTCTGCGCCTGTGCGCCGCCGGCCGATGCCGGCTGGCTGCCGTTGCCGGCGCCGGGGGTCGTGCTGGCGGGAGCGGGTGTGGCGCCGCTGGCTGCCGCGGCGGCCGCGCGCTCGCCAACCTGGATCTTCCCGAAGTCGATGTGCGTCCCCCGCGCGGCGCGGTCGAGCTGCAGCAGCAGGCTCGGCATGTCCACGTTCTCGGGAATCGCCTTGCCGAGACGCACGAGCGTCACGTAGTCGGTCGCGAAGCTGTCCTTCATCGAGCCGAGCGTGTTGGCCTGGGCGACGGCGTCGTCGCGCGTCTGGCGCTGCTCGGTGAGCTCCTTGCCGAGCTTCGCTGCCTCGTCGCGCTTGGGCTTGAGCATCAGCATCCAATACGCCGCGAGCAGAACGATCGGCACGATGATCAGAATGAGCTTGCGGTCGCGGCTGCTCATGCTCATCACGAGCCACCTCCCAGGCGCGCAGGGACGCTGCCCGGCTTGTCAGCCGATGCGTCAGTCGCGGGGGCGAGCGTCACGACCGCGTCGAACGCGTAGGCGGTGCCGCAGCCCTGCGTGCTGGTCGACCCGCCGCTGGCGGAGCCGCCGCCCGGCGTGTCCTGCTTGGTCGACTGCTGCAACTGCACATCGGTGGCGCCATGCAGCGAGCGCAGGCGCACAAGCGTCGTGGCGACGGCGGGCTGGTCGTCGGAGCAGCCCGAGATCTTCACGCTCGGACCTGCCGGCGTCGAGCTGGGCTCGCCGCCCGCGGCGGGAGGCGTGCCACCGGAGGCGGAGCTGTCGCTGCCGTCGGCGCTCGCGGTGAACTGCGTCACCCACACGCCGGCGGGAAGCACGTGCGCGATCTCGCGCACGAGCCGCTCGTAGTCGAGGCGCTGCTGCGCGAGCGACTTGACCGAATCAACGCGCGTCTTCGCGATCGTGCCGAAGTCGCCGTAGTTCGCCATCGTGCTCGCGCGGCTCTGCGCGCTGGCGGTCTCGGCCTTCGCCTTGGCGATGTCGGCCTGCCGCGAGCTGACCTGATTCGCGGTGAGCACGTAGAGGAGCGCGCCCACGAGCAGCACGCCGAGCACGCCGAGCAGCACGTAGGCGCTGCCCTTGTGCTCGCCGCTCGCGACGTAGGGACGATGGCTCGCCGGAAGAAGATTGACTGGCCTCATGCCGCGGCTCCAAGAGCAAGGCCGGCCGCCACGGTGTGCCGGTAGGGATCCTCGTCGCCGAGCTCGCCGTGCGTGAGCGCACCAAGCGGTTCGGCCACGGAGACAGGAAGGTGGATGAGCGGCTCGAGCTGCTCCGCGAGGCCTTCGATGCGCGCGCCCGGACCGGACAGCTTGACCTCGCCGGCGGGACGCGCGTCGGGCTGCGCCATGTAGTAGTCGATGGAGAGCCTGATCTCCTCGGCCAGGGCGAAGGCGACGTGCTCGCCGTCCTCGTCCCAGTCGGTCGACAGCGGGCGCGTGAAGAGGCAGGAGGAGCCGACCGCGATAGCGAGGTTCGTGACACCGCCGAGATGGCAGTACACGGTGGCGGGCGTGTCCTCGGCCGGCTCGGAGGCGTCCTTCGACAGCGCGCGCACGAGCGCGAACGCGTTGAGGTCGATGCCCTCCGCCTTCAGTCCGGCGGACGAGACGCTGTCCACGAAGCGCTCGATCATCGCGGCGCGCGCGGCCACGACAAGCACGCGGAGGCGAGCTGAGCCGTCCGGCGCGGTCGTCTCACCGAGCACCTGGTAGTCGAGCACCGCCTCGTCGAGCGGCATCGCGATCGCCTCGGCGGCCTGGAAGCGCACGGCGGCGGCGAGCTCGGTCGGGTTGGCGATCTGGGGAAGCTCGAGGTGGCGGACGACGATCTGCTGGTTCGAGACGCCGAGACGCACACGGTTCGGCAGGCCGGCCTCCTTGAAGAAGCCCTTGATTGCCTCCGACAGGCCATCGATGTCGACGACCTCGCCGTCCTTGATCAGGCCGGCGGGTAGCTCGCTCGACACCGCGCGGGCGACCTTGCGGTCACCGGCCTGGACGGCGGAGAGGAAGCGGCCGTCGAGGTCGAGACCGACCGTGCCGCTCTGGCTTTTCTTGGGGAGAGGGAGGCGCATGGAGGGAGATACCGGACCTGGGCTCCATATCGACCGCGCGCGTGCGGTCCTTTAGCCCTGACTCAGCGGCTAGACGGGCTGGTCCTCACCCCTGCCCGAGGAACGCGTCGCGGTACAGGTCAACGAGGTCAGGGCCGGCCAGCAACGCGACGAGGCCACCGAGCGCAAGGAACGGCCCGAACGGCACCTTCATCTTCCGCGCCTGCATGCCGTAGCGCGCGAGAATCGCGATCCCGGCCACCGTGCCGACAAGGAAGCCGACGGCTCCGGCGGGAATCACGTAGCGGCCGAGATACAAGCCCATCACGCCGAGCAGCTTCACGTCGCCCATGCCCATGCCCTTTGGATGGATGAGCGCGGCCACGAGCAGGAAGGTGAACGCGCCGGCGCCCGCGATCAGCAGCTCGGGCAGCTTCTCGGGGCGAATGGCGGCGCTGGCGACGAGGCCGTACACGGCGGCCGGCAGCAGCACCTTGTTCGGCACGATCTTGTGGTCGAAGTCGATCACCGCCACCGCGATCAGCATCGCCGCGAAGGGCAGCTCGATCAGGAGCTCGAGGTGGACGCCGCGCACGACCACGACCGCGGCGAATAAGACCGCGGTGAGCAGCTCCACCACCGGGTAGCGCACCGAGATGCGCTCGCCGCAATTCCGGCAGCGGCCACGGAGCAGCGCCCACGAGAAGAGCGGGATGTTGTCGAGCGCGGCGATCTGCTCACCGCAGCTGCCGCAACGCGAGCGCGGCTTCACGATGGACTCGCCGCGCGGAAGGCGGTGAATGACTACGTTGAGGAAGCTGCCGACGACTGCGCCGAACAGCCCGGGGATGACGGCTAGTGCGCCCACGGGATCACCTGCTTGACGGAACCTGGAGGGTCATGGAGGGAACTCCCCACCCTTTTCGGCAGCAGGCGCCCCGAGCGTTAGCCGGTCAGCTTCCCGGCGGCAGCTCGCGCCAGGTGTTCTGAACGAGGCCGGCGGTGCCGTAGGACTTGATGTTGGGGAAAATGTTCGCGTTGTACTTCACGTTGAAGCCGTTCGAGCCGGCGTCGAGACCGCCACGGCCATCGATGGCTACCGAGCCCCAGATGCCGCCGCCGCCCTGCGTCGTCACGACCGTGCCGGTGCTCTGGTCGACCCCGTCGTCCGATCCGTTTACCGCGTAGACGAGGCCGATATAGGTCACGTTGCCGCTGATCTCGAGCGTCCCGTGGTGCCAGATCAGCACGCCGGGCGACTGGTCGGTGTTGATGCACTTCTGCTGGCTGAACCCCGACGGCAGCGTCGCCGGGCACGGGTTCGACCCCGTGCTCGCGGTGAACTTCTGGTACGGGCAGTTCTCCACCCACACAACCGATCCGCGGATGTCGTCCGGCGGGCAGCCTGGGTAGTACTTGCCGTCCTGGATCGCGCGGTCGCGCAGGCGCGAGAGCTGGCCGGCCGTCATGAGCGGCTTCGGACTGGCCGAGTCCGGGAGCTGAGTCGGCAGCGGCGCGACCTGGCCGTCGCGGTACGTCGCACAGTTCGGGTCATAGGTGGGGCTCGCCGGGTTGGGGTCGCAGCGAACGCCGATGCTCGCGCCGCTCCCGTCGATCAGGTAAGAGCCGCCGTGCTTGCCGTTGTTCGTCACGTCGAAGTGGCCCGCCGTGACCGCGGCCTGCGGGATCGTCTCGGTGAGAAGCTCGCGCTGCAGGCGCGCGACGATGGAGCGCGGACGACCGCGCACCATCGTGGTCGCCTGCACCCACAGCTGACGGTCGCCGTTGAAGTCCCAGCTGCAGGGCGCCGCGCAGGTGCCCGAGACACCGTGCAGGTCGCCGTCTGCCTGCGAGGGGATGTACGAGCCCGCGAGTTCGCCGTAGTTGTCGCGCACCTTTGTGACCCACGTCGAACCGGCGTTGAAGTCCGTGGTCGCAAAGTTCGCGAGCGAAGGGTTAGCGGAGCTCGCTTTCGCGAGCGTGTCCCGGTCCGGACACTTCGGAACCGTAACCGCGGCGGACGTGCACGAGAACGGCATGGCCGCGTTTGCGTTTCCCGGCCACTGGTTGCTCGAAGCCATCGCGAAGCCCTGGGCGTAGATGACCGCCTCGTTGAGGTTGAGCGACGATTCGCGCACGCGCTCCGTCCCCGACTCGCGCTGCTGCGTATCGACCGTCGAGAAAACCGCAAGGCCGACCATCGTCATCATCGCGGTCACGAGAATCGCGATAACGAGCACGGAACCTTCCTGCTTGCGCAAGCGAGACATCACGGGATCTTCACCGCCTGGTCTGCGTCGTCCGAGAGGCAGCCCGGGTCCTTGACCACGAGCTGGATCGTCTGGTTGGGAGTGCCCGACGGGCCGTCCGAGTCGGGGAACTTGTACGTGAAGGTCACGCCCTCGCCGAGGTACGTGGCTGTGCCGGACACGGCGGGGCACGAGTCACCGGGCGCGGTCGGCTGTGTGCCGGTTCCCTTGTACCAGTAGTACTTGAGCGTGCGACCTTCGGGATCGTCCGAGGCAGACGCGTTGAGCACGACCGTGCGGCTCAGCTGCGGGCCGTAGCCGACTGTGAACTGCGCGTGCGGCGCCTCGTTCTGATTGCGCAGGTATACGCCCGACGTGATCCGTCGTTCCGCCGGCTTCTTCCCGGGGTTGACGTCCACGTACACGTTCGCCGTGGCGTTGAGGATGCGCGGGAAGTCCGCCGGGCTTGCCGGGCACACGGATCCGCCGCCGGAGCACCTGTAAGTGAACAGCGGGCGGTCAAGCGGTGTCGCGCTGCCGCTGTACTGGTTCGTCACGTCCTGCGCCACGACGCGCGTGACCTCCCAGCCCGTGCCGGGGCAGCTGCTCGAGCTCGTCATGCCGGAGCTGACCGTCGCTGCGGTCGTCGAAGCGAACCAGACCTTGCCGGCCTGGCTGCCGCTCGGCTGCGCCAGGCAGTAGCGCACCCACGTGCGCGACGGGTCCGAGGTCTGGAAAACGAAGTTGTACGGCTCTGCCGTGTTGATCGTGGAGCCGGCGCTCGTCGGATTCGCGAGGTTGCGGAGCTGCCGCGTGAGCGTGTCGATCGTGAAGCGCGACTGGTCGATCGCGTCGGTCTGCTTTCGGTTCGTCGCGGCGTTCTGACCGAACTGGTCGAACACTCCGAGCGTCGCGAAGAGCACCACGATGAACAGCGGCATCACGACCAGGAGCTCGATCAAGGTGAACCCCGCCTCGTCTGAACGCAACCTGGTCACGGGCTCGTCACCGGTCCGACGGGGTCGGACTCGTTGAACTGATCGTCGACCGCCGTGACCCAGTACTGGTGCGAGGTCGTGCTCCCCGGGCTCGGATCCGGCCATACGAACGGCGGCGTTGAGCTAGAGAAGCCCACCCAGTTGTTCCGGTTCGATAGCGAGCTCGGATCGCCGTCGCGGTAGATCCGGTAGAACCGAATGGTGTGACCCGTCGCCGGGCTGGCCGCCTGGTCCCAGGTGAGCGTGGGGTAGCCGCCGTCGAGCGTGGCGGTCAGGGTGGTGCCGTCGGGCCAGGTCGGCCGCGGATCGCCTGGATCGGTCATCGCCAGCATCCGCGGGTCCCCCTGACGTGGCGGGGACTGGGGGTTCATGATGTCGCGCAGGTCAACGGCGACGACGTAGTACGTCGCACTCGTGCCCGCGCCGGCGGGACGGTCCGCGTAACACGACGTCGTTGGGATCGGAGTCGTGCCGGACGCGGGGCAGATCTGAACGTCGTTGCCGCCGCCCTGCGCGCCGTCGGGACCTGCCCAGTACACGCGGTAGCCGACGATGTCGCGCTCCTGGTTCGCGTCCCACTGGAACTCGAGCACGCCATTGTCATGACCCGTCGTGGAGCGATGGTTGAAGCCGCCTTGGAACCCACTCGGCTGCTGTGGGCAACTCCGGTTCAGCGCGACCGTCGCCGCCTTCACGTCGCCCGGAATGCCTCGGTCGTCGAACGCCTGTGCTGTCAGGGTGTAAGTCCCGTCTAGTACGAGCGGGCTGTCCAGGTTCCAGTTGATCGGCCAATTCCGGCCATCGGCGGAAGTGGCATCGCCCTCGGAACCTGCGTTGTCCGTCGTCCAATGAAGCGACGCCGCGGGAGTCGTGACCGCGTTGATCGAGACCGAGGCAGACGGTGGCGTGCTCGGACACGTGGTGCCCGCATCGCCGGGCGGTATGGCGACGAGTGTCTCGCTGAGGCTCACGACCCGCGGACCCAGTCCACCGGACGGGTTCGGGATCAGCGTGGTTTGCTGCACCGAACGCGTCTTGGTGTTCAGGATCCAAGCGACGGTGAAGGTGATACGCCGGAAGTCGTCGCCGTTGCTGTCGGTCGTGCTGCTGGTGGGCTCGTTGGCACAGACGTTCGCCGGCGGCGTCGTCGCGATGCCGTCCTTCTTGTCGTCATATGTGCAGACGTCCGTCGTGACGGTGTAGGTCACGCCACGGCGATTCAGGGTCCAGCTGCCGCTGTAGCTGCCGGCGAGCTGCGGCTGATTGCGCAGCTCGTCCACGATGTTCGCCGGGTCGAGCTTGTTGTAATCCGCGGCGCGCGCACCCTCGGTCAGCTCGCGCGCCAGGTTCACAGCGCCCACGCGGTCGCTGGCGGTCGTCGTGCCGGCGTTGGCCCCGTCGATCAGCGCAACCGCGCCGAGCACGCCGGCGAGCAGCACGATGATTGCGGCCATCAGCTCGACGAGGGTGAAGCCACGCTCGTCGCTGCGGAGGGAATGCAGTGACATCAAAGGGCTTATCGGCGAACACACGCCGCTACTCCACCCGCACGTGACCGCGGGTGGACGCAGGTACGACATGCGTCCAAGAACGCAACGAGGCGGGCCGAAGCCCGCCTCGAGAGCGATGTGCGTGTACCGAACGGCCTACCAGTAGTTGCCGTTGGAGTCGGCCGCCGACTTGCAGGAACCCTGACCGTGGGTCGTGCAGTCGCGCGAGAACGTGCCGGTCGTCGCCTTCGTGATCGTGAAGGTGTTGCCCGACTTCGAGGTCGCGGTCACGGCGTAGGCGCTCGCGCCATTCGGCGTGATCGTGACGCTGTTCTGGACAGGCGTGCCCAGCGAGCTCAGCTTCGCCGAGTCACACTGGGTGTAGTCCTCGGTGTCCGTGTAGCAGGACTCCATCGCGGAGACCGTGTTACGCGCATCGGACTTCGCCGAGGCGTCCTGCCCCTTCTTCTGCTGACCCAGGAAGGTCGGCAGAGCGATCGCGGCAAGGATGCCGATGATCAGGATGACGACGAGGAGCTCGATCAGCGTGAAACCGCTCTCCTCAGTCTGAATACGCTCGCGGAGCGTCCGCAGCATGGATCCTCCTTGGGTTAGTCGCGCCAGGACGAGCGGATGGCTTCCGTTGCCTCTGGCTCTGCGGGCGGTTATCGGTAGAAGCTCGCGCGCGCTTTAGGTCGGAACGCTGACCACATGGACGAACGATTCGAAAAAGCAACGAGGCGGGCCGGAGCCCGCCTCGAACGTGTACGGCGATTAGGCTCGCCGGCTTACCAGTAGTTGCCGTTGGAGTCGGCCGCCGACTTGCAGGAACCCTGACCGTGGGTCGTGCAGTCGCGCGAGAACGTGCCGGTCGTCGCCTTCGTGATCGTGAAGGTGTTGCCCGACTTCGACGTCGCGCTCACGGCGTAGGCGCTCGCGCCATTCGGCGTGATCGTGACGCTGTTCTGCACCGGGGTGCCCAGGGCGCTCAGCTTCGCCTTGTCACACTGGGTGTAGTCCTCGGTGTCCGTGTAGCAGGACTCCATCGCGGAGACCGTGTTACGTGCATCGGACTTGGCCGACGCGTCCTGCACCTTCTTCTGCTGACCCAGGAAGGTCGGCAGGGCGATCGCGGCAAGGATGCCGATGATCAGGATGACGACGAGGAGCTCGATCAGCGTGAAACCGGACTCCTCGGACTGAATGCGCATGCGGAGCGTCCGCAGCATGGGTCCTCCTTGGATTGGTCGCGCCAGGACCATCGGATGCCACCCAGGAGGGCCCGGCTGGCAGCTCGGCCGACTCCCCGAATCGGGGGAGCCCCGGAGCTTTGCGCCCCCGCCTCGCGACGGGTTTGCCCTTCACCG
>DASVXS010000283.1:0-12691 GCA_036392575.1 Thermoleophilaceae bacterium
GCGGTGGACGCGCCGAGGTGCGGCGTGACGATCACGCCCTCCATCCCGAACAGCGGATGCTCGGTGATCGGCTCCTGCGGGAACACGTCGAGCGCCGCGCCGGCCACCTTGCCCGAGTCAAGCGCGCGCTCGAGCGCGTCGTGGTCGACCAGCTCGCCGCGCGCGACGTTGATGATGCGAACGCTGTCCTTCATCTTCGAGAACGCCTCGTCGTCGAGCCAGTTTGTGGTCTCGGGCGTCTTCGGAAGGTGCAGCGTGATGATGTCGGCAACCGCGTACACGTCGTCGGAAGTCTCCGCATGCTCGATGCCGAGCTCGCGGTAGCGCTCAGCCGAAACGAACGGGTCGAACGCGATCACGTTCATGCCGAACGCCTTCGCGCGCTCGGCCACGAGCGTGCCGATGCGGCCGAAGCCGAGAATCCCGAGCGTCTTCTCGTAGACCTCCATGCCGCCGAACTTCGAGCGCTCCCAGTGGCCCGTGGACAGCGACGCGTGCGCCTGCGGCACGTTGCGGCTGAGCGCGAGCATCAGCGCGAGCGTGTGCTCGGCGGCGGCGATCGTGTTCGACTCCGGCGCGTTCGCGACGATGATGCCGCGCTTCGTGGCCGCCCGCAGGTCGACGTTGTCGATCCCCACGCCCGCGCGCCCGATCACCTTCAGGCGCGAGCCGCGCTCGATCAGGTCCGAGGTGAGCTTCGTGGCGGAACGGATGAGGATCGCGTCGTAGTCGCCGATCTTGCTCTCGAGCTCGGCGTCGTCCCAGTCCACGCCCAGGTCCACGTCGAAGTGCTCGCGCAGGAGGTCCACGCCGGAATCGGCGATCTTCTCCTTGACGAGGACGCGGTACCCGTTCTCTTGCACGGCTGCCCTAGGCCGGTGTCGCGGCGGCCACTCCCGCCTCGAGGAAGACCCGCTGCGCGGCGGCCACGCCGGCGCCGAGCTCGAGGTCGTGCCCTAGGTCGCGCAGCGTCATCTCGAGCGCCGCGACCGTGGTGATGATGTCGAAGGCGCCGAAGTAGCCGCAGTGCGCGATGCGAGCGATCTTGCCCTTGAGCTGGTTCTGCCCGCCCGCGATCGTGATGCGGTACTGGTCGCGCATGATCTTCGGGACCTTCCCGCCGTCGATGCCCTCGGGCAGCCTGATCGCGGTGACCACGTTGGCGCCCTCGTCCTCAGGGCCGAAGAGGTCGAGCTCGAGCGCCTTGACGGCCTCGCGCGTGGCGCGGCCGAGCAGTCGGTGGCGCTCGAAGACCTGCTCGAGGCCCTCCGACTCGATCATCCCGAGCGCGATGTCGAGCGCGGCGAACAGGCCGACGGCGGGCGTGAACGGGCTGTCGGGCGGGTCCTTGCGCTGACCCTTGGCGGTCTTCGCCCAATCGAAGTAGTAGCGACCCTGGTCGGCGTTCTCCGAAGCGCGCTCGAGCGCCGCCTCGTTCACGCTCGCGAAGCCGAGCCCCGGTGGCGCCATCAGCGCCTTCTGCGAGCCCGCGACCACGACGTCGACTCCGATTTCGTCCTGCCGCACCGGGATCGCGCCCAGAGCCGACACGGCGTCGACCACGATCAGCGCCCCGTGCCGGTGCGCGACCTCGGTGAGCGCGGCGATGTCGTTCACGACGCCGGTCGAGGTCTCAGAGAGCGTGCTGAAAAAGAGCTTCGCGCCGGTCTCGGCGAGCCGGCGGTCGACCTCGGCGGGATCGACCTTCGTGCCCCACTCCGCCTCGTAGTGCTCGGTCCTCCCTCCGAACGAATCGGCCAGCTCGGCCCAGCGCTGACCGAACTTGCCGCACGAGGCGACGAGCACCGGCTCGCCCGGCCGGACCAGGTTCGCCGCGGCCGACTCCATGCCTCCCGAGCCGGACGAGGTGAAGCAGAGCACGTCGCTGCTCGTCTCGAACGGCAGCCGCAGGCGATCGAGCACCCGCGCGTACACCTCCACAAACGCGGGCGCGCGGTGGTAGAGCATGGGCTCCGCCATCACCTGCGACACGAGCGGCGGCAGGGGCGTGGGCCCCGCCGTCATCAGGTAGTCCTTGATGTAGGGGTCGGCCATCGAACGGGCCACGATAGCGGACGGACCGGCGGGCGCTGACCCGCTAGAAGTCCTCTGAATCGTCGATCCAGTCCATGTTGGAGCGCAGCTCGCGCCCGACCGTCTCGACCTCGTGGTTCTTCTCGTCGGAGCGCATGCGCTGGAAGTTCTCCTGGCCGGCGCGGTTCTCCGCGATCCACTCGCGCGCGAACTCGCCCGACTGGATCTGACCCAGGATCTCCTGCATGGCCTGGCGGCTCGGCTCGCCGATCACGCGCTTTCCGCGCGTCAGGTCGCCGTACTCCGCCGTGTTCGAGATCGAGTAGCGCATGCCGCTGATGCCCTTCTCGTACATCAGGTCCACGATCAGCTTCAGCTCGTGGAGCACCTCGAAGTACGCGAGTCGCGGGTCGTAGCCGGCGCCCGTGAGCGTGTCGTAGCCCGCACGCACCAGTTCGGTGAGCCCGCCGCACAGCACGGCCTGCTCGCCGAAGAGGTCGGTCTCCGTTTCGTCCTTGAACGTGGTCTCGATCACTCCCGCGCGCGTGCAACCGATGCCCTTTGCGTACGCGAGCACGAGGTCGCGCGCGTTGCCCGTGGCGTCCTGGTGGATCGCCGCCAGGCCTGGCACGCCTCCGCCCTCGACGTACTGGCGCCGCACCAGGTGGCCCGGGCCCTTCGGCGCGACCATGCCGACGTCGACCTCGGGGCCAGGCTCGATCGTCCCGAAGTGGATCGAGAAGCCGTGGGCAAACAGAAGCAGGTTGCCCGGGGCGATCCCATCCTTGATGTCGGACTCCCACACCTCGGCCTGCTTCTCGTCCGGCAGGAGCACCATGACCACGTCGCCGCGACTGGCGGCGTCGGCCACTGAAAGCACCTCGAGGCCCTCGGCTCGGGCCTTCTCCGCCGACTTCGAGCCTTCGCGCAGGCCGACCACCACGTCGGCCCCGGAGTCGCGCAGATTGAGGGCGTGCGCGTGGCCCTGCGACCCATAACCGAGGATCGCGACGGTCTTTCCCTGGAGCTTGCCGAGATCGGCGTCGTTGTCGTAGATCACGGAGGCGACTCTATTGGGTTGTCACACTCGGCCCCGCTTCGGCGTTCTAGAGGGTGAGTCACGAGGCGCCAGCTTTGACCGGTGAACGTTTGACAGTGGTTACGTAACCGGTATAATCCCCATACGAGTTATACCCGAGGGCGCGGCGGAACCAGGAGGCAGCAATGGATCCGTTCTTCAACCATCTGGCGGCTGACGAACACAACAAGGACCTCCTCGAGGCAGCACGCCGGAACGGCGGCGTCGGCGCTTCCCGCCGGAGCGTCCCTCGTAGCGTGACGGTGCGCTACTTCGAGGAGCGCGACATCGAGGCGATCCGCCGGCTGGCCGTGCTCGACGGCAAGATCGAGCCGGACGGGGCGGTCCTCGTGGCCGACGTGGGAGGCCACATCGTCGCCGCGCTCCCCCTGCTGAGCGGCGAGGCGATCGCCGACCCGTTCGCCCCGACCGCCGACGTCGTGGAGCTGCTCAAGCTCCGCGCCGCGCAGCTGACTCCCCCGAGGCCCCGTGCCCCTCGCGGCATCTTCGGGCGGTTCCCTCTGGTCAGCCGCGCTGCCTAGCCGACGCGGGCGCCGAGCTCCCCGCGACTACCGCTCGGCGCCCGCGCGGCACCCTCGTCGGGGAGCAGCAGGCGCGCGCACGTAAGCGCCGCGAGGATCGCCATCACAACGCAGCTCGCGACGCACCACTGGCAGATCGCGTGGATCAGAAAGATTTCGGCGTACGTGAGGTAGAGGCTGAAGCCGATGCCGATGAGTGCGAGCAGCGCGCCGCCGATGCGCGCGGCCTCTCCGCGCACAAGCGCTGAGCCGAAGATGCCCGCATAGCCCACGAGCCCGAGCACCGCAACCGGGATTCCGGCGAGCTTCGACTGGTCGGAGTTCTGGACCTTCTCGCAGCCGCCACCGCCCGCAACGCAGAGCACGGTGGTGTGCGCGTAATGCACGTACGTGAGGTAGGCGGCGATCCCGAGACCGAGCAGCGAAGCCACCGCGATGGCGATTCGCAGCCGCCGCTCGGTCACGTCGCCTTGGCGAGAAGCGCGTTGAGCTGCGATTCGAAGCCGCCGGGCGTGAGGGAGCTCGGCTGCAGCTCCTGTGCCGGCTTGCCGTTCACCGAGACGAAGAACCTGGGCGTGGATTTGACGCCGCGCGTGTTAGCGCTCGCGTTCGCCGCGGCGAGACCCGTCTGTGAGGCCGCGGAGTCGGCGTCGCTGAAGAGCTTCTGCTTGTCGAGGCCCGGCACTTGCGACGCGACCTTGTCGAGGAAGTCACGAGTCACGTAGCCGGTGTTCTCTTGGCCCTGGTTCGCGTAGAAGCGGTCGATGAACGGCCAAAGCTTGTTCTGCATGCCTGCTGCCTGCGCGACCCGGCCGGCCGTGACGGAGTCCGGGCCGATGAACGACAGGTTGTGGAAGACCATCTTCACCTTGCCGGTGCGCACGTAGTCGCGGACGAGCGTCGGCAGCGCATTGAGCGTGTACTCGCGGCAGAACGGGCACTGCAGGTCGCCGTACTCCTCGAGGGTTACGGGAGCGTTCGGCTTTCCGAGCGTTATGCCCTTCTCGGGGATGCCGGCGAAGAGCGATGTGGTCTGTCCGGTGGTCGAGCTCTTGTGGGAGCCGCCGCTCGAGCTGAGCGCGATCGCGACCACCACGGCCACGATCGCCAGGCCAACGACTCCGCCCAGGATCCCGAGGCGGCGCCTGAACTGGGCGCGGCGGGCGGCCTCCTGCTCACGAGCTACCCGTTCTGCCCGTGCCTGGTCGCGGCGTTCCTTGCGTGTCGGCGCGCGCTGCGTCAAGAATCACAAGGGTAGCTAGGGCGGCCTAAAGAGAGCTTGAGAATTCGCGCGGCTCACGTCGTGGTTTTGCCGCGGACCGGCAGATCCCTGCGCACCAGCTTCCCGGCCGGGTTCCGCGGTAGTTGGTCGAGGAATTCGACCCGACGCGGCGCCTTGTACGGGGCGAGCCGCGCGCGGCAGTGCGCGATCAGTTCGTCGGCCGTCACGCCGTCGCTCGCGACCACGAACGCACACACCACCTCCCCCCACTCCGCGTCCGGCTCGGCCGCCACGCCGGCGTCGCTCACGGCGGGGTGCGAGAGGAGCGCCTCCTCCACCTCCGCGCACGAGACGTTTTCGCCGCCCGTCACGATCACGTCCTTCAGGCGCCCGTCAACCCAGAGGTAGCCATCCTCGTCGAGCCGCCCGCGGTCGCCCGTGTGGAGCCAGCCGTCCGGTCCGAGGGCGCCGGGCGCGACCATCGGGCCGCGCGCGAGGATCTCTCCCTCCGGCGACGTCGAGATCTCCACACCGAGCAGCGGCCGACCTGCGGATCCCTTCAGCTGGAGTGCTTCCTCGGCGCGCAGCGTCGCGATCTGCGAGGCGGTCTCCGTCATCCCGTAGGTCTGGAGCACGGGAAGGCCGCGCGCCGCCGCCCACTCGAGCAGGTCGCGCGGCACGGGCCCACCTCCGAGCAGCGCCGCGCGCAGCCGCGGGGCGCGCTCGAGGCCCGCGTCGGCCAGCCGGCGCAGCATTGTGGAGACGAAAGAGGCCACGGTCGCCCGCCCCTCCTCCAGGTCGGCTCGCACCTCGTCCACGTCGAAGCGCTCGCGCACCAGCGCCGACGTGCCGTACAGCGCCGAGCGCACCAGGATCGCGAGGCCGCCCACGTGGAAGAGCGGCAGCACGCAGAGCCAGCGGTCATCGGGGTCGACGCCGATGTTCCAGGCGTTCGCGATCGCGCTCGCCATCTGGTTGCCGTGCGTGAGCGACACGGCGCGTGGCCGGCTCGTGGTGCCGGACGTATAGATGAGCGAGTGCTCCGCGCGCGGGTCGAACGTCTCGCGCAGCGGCACGTCGGCCTCCTCGCCGCCAACCGGCTCGTCCACGAGTACACGCGCGCGCGAGTCCTCGAGCTGCCAGCGGCGCTCCGCCTCGCTCAGGCGCGTGTTCAGCGGCACGAGCGAAGCACCGAGCATCGCCACCGCGTGGAGCAGCGCGGAGAAGTCGACGCCCGGCGGAAGCGTCGTCGCCACGCGGTCCCCGGCCTCCACGTCGTGTGCGGCCAGGCGGCGCGCCGCCTGCTGCGCCCGGCGCTCAAGCTCGGCGTACGAGATCTCGCCGCCGGCGCAGATCAGCGCGACGCGCTCGGGGAGCGTGCGCGCCGACCGCCTGAGGGGCAGCTCGAACTCAATATGCTCGGCCGGCTTGGACACAGCAGAAAGGGACAGCTTGGCAGTACCGGACTGGAAGCCCGCCCACGAGTACGAGGACATCAGGTACGAGCTCGCGGACGGCATCGCGAAGATCACCATCAACCGCCCCGAGGTTCGAAACGCCTTCCGCCCGGAGACCGTGATCGAGCTCTCGGACGCGTTCGACCGAGCCCGGGAGGACACGTCGGTCGGCGCGATCATCCTCACCGGCGAGGGTCCCGACGCCTTCTGCTCCGGCGGCGACCAGCGCGTGCGCGGCGACACCGGCTACATGACCGGCGGGCGAGGCGTGGGCCGCTTCCACGTGACCGATCTGCACCTGCAGATGCGCCGCCTGCCCAAGCCGATCGTGGCGATGGTGGCCGGCTATGCGATAGGCGGCGGGCACGTGCTGCACGTCCTGTGCGACCTCACGATCGCCGCCGCCAACGCCCGCTTCGGCCAGACCGGACCGCGCGTGGGGAGCTTCGACGGCGGCTACGGCGCAGCGCTCCTCGCGGAGCAGGTGGGCGTGAAGAAGGCGAAGGAGATCTGGTTCCTCTGCCGCCAGTACGACGCGCAGCAGGCGCTCGAGATGGGGCTCGTAAACACCGTCGTGCCGCTCGACCAGCTCGAGGAGGAGACGGTGCGCTGGTGCCGCGAGATGCTGGAGCTCTCCCCCTTCGCCCTGCGGCTGCTGAAGGCGAGCTTCAACGCCGCCGAGGACGGCATCGCCGGGCTCCAGCAGCTCGCGCACGACGCGAACCTTCTCTTCTACGCGAGCGACGAGGCCCGTGAAGGCCGCGAGGCCTACAAGGAGAAGCGCAAGCCCGACTTCGGCAAGTTCCCGAAGCGGCCGTGAACTCGGCGCGCACAGCGGCAGCCGCACCGGCCGGCGCGCTGCGCCTCTGGCTCGTGGCGGCGCGGCCGCGCACGCTGCCCGCCGCGATCGCGCCCGTGCTCGTGGGCACCTCGCTCGCGATCGAGGACGGGACGTTCCGGCCGCTCGCATTCGTATGCGCGCTGATCGGCTCGGTCTTCATCCAGATCGGGACGAACCTCTCGAACGACTATTCCGACGCCCGCCGCGGCGCCGATACCGACGACCGGCTAGGGCCGGTGCGCGTGACGGCCGGAGGCCTGATGCCGCCTCGGCAGGTCCTGATCGGCACGTACGTTGCGTTCGGCATCGCAGTCGGCGCGGGCGCGTACCTCATTGCGATCGCGGGCTGGCAGCTGCTCGCGGTCGGGCTCGCCTCGATCCTCGCCGGCGTCCTCTACACGGGCGGTCCGCGCCCTTACGGCTACGAGGGCCTCGGCGAGCTGTTCGTGTTCCTCTTCTTCGGCGTGGTCGCCGTCGTGGGCTCCTACTACGTGCAGACCGAGGACCTCACGTGGGAGGCGTTCGCCCTCTCGGTTCCCGTGGGGCTGCTCGCGTCGGCGATCCTCGTGGTGAACAACGTGCGCGACATCGAGACCGATCGACGTGCCGGTAAGCACACGCTCGCGGTGAAGCTCGGGCGCCGGGGAGCGCGCAGGCTCTATGCCGCGATGTTGCTGCTCGCCTACGCGGCGCCCGCGCTCATCTGGCTCGCCGGCGGGCTCGATGCCTGGCTGCTTCTGCCCTGGGCCTCGCTGCCGCTCGTGCCCCGGCTGCTGCGCACGGTCACCACACGCACCGACGGGCCTGCGCTCAACGGCGCGCTCGCCGGGACCGGCATGCTGCTCGCGCTCTTTTCCCTTCTGCTCTCAGGCGGCATTCTGTTGTCGTGATCCGCAGGCTGCGGCTGCTCTCGATCCCGCTGAAGGAGCCGTTCCCCACGGCGAGCGGAGTGGTTTCCGCGCGCGAGCTGGCGCTGCTCGAGCTGGAGGACGCAGACGGTGCAGTCGGCTACGGCGAGGCGGCGCCGCTCGAGCACTACGACGGTGTCTCGATCGACGAGGTGGTCGAGGCACTCAACGGCGGCAACGGCGAGGGCCCGCCGCAGGCGCGGGCCGCGGAGGAGATGGCACTGCTCGACCTGGAGGCGCGGCGCGCGGGGCGTGCGCTCGGGGAACCTGGCGCCGATGCCATCCCGGTGAACCGCACGCTTCCCGCTGGTCCGCCCGACAGGGTCGCCGCGCACGCCGTCGAGGCCGTCCGCGACGGCTTTTCCTGCTTCAAGGTCAAGACGGGGTTGCCCGACGACCGGCTGCGCGTGGGTGCCGTCCGTGCCGCGATCGGCCCGTGGCCCGCGCTGCGGATCGACGCGAACGGGTCGTGGACCGTGGACCAGGCCGTGGAGGCGATCGAGTCGCTCGCCGAATTCGACCTGCAGCTCGTGGAGCAGCCGTGCGCGACCCTCGAGGAGCTTGCCGAGGTGCGCCGCCGGGTGGCGGTGCCGATCGCCGCCGACGAGTCCGTGCGCACGCCGGAGGACGTGCGGACCGCGGCCGTGCTCGAGGCCTGCGACGTGGTGAACGTGAAACTGGCGTCGAGCGGAGGCTTCAGCGCGGCGCGCGAGGCGCTGCGCGAGGCGCGGCGCCGCGGGCTCGCGTCGTACCTCTCGAGCACGCTCGACGGACCGTGGGGAATCGCCGCGGCGCTGCAGCTGGCGTCGTCGGAGGAAGTGCTGCTCGCGTGCGGTCTCGCGACGCTCGACCTGTTCGACTCGCCGCTCGCGGGCGCGCTGCCACCGCCGCACGACGGGCTGCTTGCCGTGCCCCAGGGCCCGGGGCTCGGCGTGGAAGTGGATCACGAGACACTCGCCTCGGCCGTCGTCGACGAGCTCCCGAGCCGCGCCTCGTAGGACTGCACCACGATCTCCGGTCCCCAGCGGGTCGACTCCTCCGACCCGCGTAGCTCGAAGCCTGCTTCCCGATACAGATGGGCCGCCGCCTCGAGCGCGCTGAAGGTCTCGAGCCACATGTGCTCGTAGCCGTAGGCGCGCGCCGCCTGCATCAGCTCGGCGAGCAGCCGGCGTCCGAGGCCTTGCCCGCGCGCCTCGGGAGTGAGGATGAACCAGCGCACGCGTCCGATGCGCGCGCTCTGGCGGATGAGGAAGATCCCGCCGAGCAGGCGCCCCTCGCGCTCCTCGAGCCAGACTCCCTCGCCCTCGCGCGGGAACCCGCCGCGCACCGCTTTGCCGAGGTTCTGCGCCACCTCGGCCTCGAAGCGCCGGTCGAGGCCGTACTCCTCGGCGTAGAGCGTGCCGTGGAGCCGCACGATCTCACCGATGTCGCCGGGCTCCAAGGAAGTCCTCACTCCACCTCCTCGAGGAAGCTCTTCAGGATCTCGGCGAACTCGTCCGGCCGCTCCAGGTGGGCGGCGTGCCCAGCGCCCGGCACGAGGGCGGCACGCCCGTTCCGCACGCTGGTGGCGATGCGCTCGGCTGCGCGTGCGTAGGGCTCGTCGAGCTCACCGGCGACGGCGAGCACAGGGCAGCGCAGCTCCGGGAGCTGGTTCCACACGGGGTCGAGCGCGCCCTGGCCCGCGGTGCGGAGGGTGATCGCCAGGTCCCTCGGCGCCTGCGCGAGGCGCCCGGGGCGCTGGGCTGCGACCAGCTCGGGCGGCTGGCTCGCGAAGACTGGGTTCGCCTCCCAGCGCGCGGTGAACTCCTCGATCGAGTGGGCCTCGATCCAGTCCGCGAGCTTTTCGTCGGCCACGCGCCGCTCCGCTCGGCGCGCCGGGTCGTCGATGCCCGCGCTCACGCCGAGCAGCACGAGCGCACGAGGACCTGCAAGGCCGCGCAGCGCCGCGTGCAGCGCCAGGCGGCCGCCGAGCGAGTAGCCAACCAGTGCCGACTCGCACCCCTCCAGCTCGGCCAGCCGGCCCTCGAAGTCAGGTGTGGCGAACTTTGCGTAAGCGCTCCGATAGCTTTCGCCCACTCTGTCTGCGACTGGCTGCCACGCTTCGCCCTGCTGCGCGAACCCAGGGATGAACACGATCTCGAGGTCGGGCCGGAGCACGCGCACATGATCCCGATCAACCGCACCTACGCGCCGGTCCACGCCTTCGTCGACGAGCTCGCTCGCTGTGGCCTGCGCCACGCCGTCACCTGCCCGGGTTCGCGCAACGCGCCGCTCGCGCTCACCCTCGCCGGCGACGAACGCATAGAGGCGATCTCGGTGCTGGACGAGCGCTCCGCCGGATTCCTCGCTCTCGGGATCGCGAAGACCGAGCGCCGGCCGGTGGTGGTCACGTGCACCTCCGGCACGGCGGCGGCGAACCTGCTTCCGGCGATCGTCGAGGCGCGCGAGTCGCATGTCCCACTGATTGTGCTCACCGCGGACCGGCCGCCGGAGCTCCGCGACGTGGGCGCCGGCCAGGCAATCGACCAGATCAAGCTCTTCGGTTCGTTCCCGAAGTGGTTCACCGAGGTCGGGACCCACCCTCCCACTCGCGCGACCGGCATCCACTACCGCGCGCTGGCCTGCAGGGCCTGGTTCACGTCAGAGGACGGAAGGCCTGGGCCCGTCCACCTGAACTTCCCGCTGCGCGAGCCGCTCGCGCCGGTGCCCGAGCATCTCGACCCCGAGCCGTGGCAGGGTCGCCCGGACGGCCGCCCGTGGACGGTCGTGACGGAGGTGCCGAGCGATCCCTCGCCCACCGTGATCGAGCTGCTCGAGCGCGACGTGCTCGAGTCCGAGACCGGCGTGATCGTGTGCGGCCCAACGCTCGAGCAGATCCCGGTGGCGGCCGCACGCCTTGCGGCCGCGACAGGCTGGCCGATCCTCGCCGAGCCGGCTTCGGGCGTGCGTTGCGGCCCACACGACCGCTCGCACGTGATCGCCCACTACGACGCCCTGCTCCGGTCCGAGCGCTTCGTGGACGCGCATCGCACCGACCTCGTCATCCGCGTGGGCGACACGCCGACCTCCAAGCCGCTGCGCGCATGGCTCGCGGGCACGCGGCAGATCGTGATCGACCGCCAGGCGGGATGGCACGAGCCGACGCGCCGGGCGGAGCGCCTCGTCACCGCGGCAGCGGACTCCACGCTCGAGATGCTGGCTGCCGCGCTCGAGACTGAGCCGCCCACACGTGCGTCCTGGCTCGCGTCGTGGCGCGCCGCGGACGCGGTTGTGACGCCGGCGCTCGCGGCCGCGCCCGATCCGTTCGAGCCGAAGGCCTTTTCCGCGCTCGCCGACGCCCTGTCGGACGGCGCCATCGTGTGGCTCGGCTCCTCGATGCCGGTTCGCGACGTGGAGACCTTCTTCCCACAGACCGAGACCGCGCTGCGCTTTGTCGCCAACCGCGGGGCCAACGGCATCGACGGCACGGTTTCCTCCGCGGTCGGCGCGGCGCTCGCCGGGCCGGATCCGTGCGTGCTGCTCACCGGCGAGCTGGCCCTCCTACATGACCTCGGCGGCGCGCTGGCCGCCCGCCGCCACGGCGCGAATGTTCGGATCGTCTGCATAAACAACGGGGGTGGCGGGATCTTCGACTTCCTGCCGGTCGCCACGCACGCCGATCCCGGCCACTATCGCGAACACATCGTCACGCCCGCGGGTGTGGACCTCGCCACCGTCGCTTCGCTCGCGGGCCTCGCGCACGTGCGGGCGGAGACGCCAGACCAGGTGCGGCGCGCGATCTCGGGCCCGGCGCTCGTCGAGGTGCGCACCGACCGCGAAGACAATGTGCGCATGCATCGAGAGGTGTATGCACGGGTGGACGCGGCGCTATCGGACGCACTGGCCCAGGCATAGAGCGCTGGAGGATCCTGTACGACCGCGACTGCGGCTTCTGCCGCTGGTCACTCGGGCGGGTGCTCGCGCTCGACAGGCGCCGCGCGCTCGAGCCCGTCGCGCTCGACGAACCCGAGGCCGACCGCCTGCTCGAAGGCATGCCGAACGACGACAAGATAGCTTCATGGCACCTCGTTGCGCCGGACGGCCGCCACTGGTCCGGCGGTGACGCCTTCGCGCCGCTCGCCGAGGCGCTCGGCCACCCGGGTGCGCGGCGCGCGCTCGAGCCGCTGCGTCCCCTGCTCCGAGTCGGCTACCGGCTCGTGGCCGGCAACCGCAACGTCTGGGGCAAGCTCATAAGCGACGACGCGAAGCGACGTGCCGACGCGCGCATCGAGGCCGCACGCGCGCCTATCCCTAGCTGAGAAGCGGAAGCAGCGCGCCGAGCTTGTGCTCGGTCTCCGCCAGTTCAGCGGCGGGGTCCGAGTCGCGCGTTATCCCATTGCCGGCGTACAGCCGGGCGATCTCGCCACGCAGTAGCGCGCACCGGATCGCCACGCACAGCTCGCCGTCCTCGGCGAGGTCCGTCCAGCCGAGCGCGCCGGCGTACCAGCCGCGGTCGAGGCCCTCGAGCGCGGTGATCAGCGGCTGGGCCCTTTCGCAGGGCTCGCCGCCGACGGCCGGGGTCGGGTGGAGTCGCCCGGCCAGCTCCAGGACCGCGATCGGATGCTCCAGC
>DASVXS010000284.1:0-4953 GCA_036392575.1 Thermoleophilaceae bacterium
AGACGGACCGACGAGCGCGACGATCTCGCCTTCGCCGACCGTCAGCGACAGATCGTCAAGCGCGACCAGGTCGCCGAAGCGACGCGTGACACCGCGCACCTCGGCCGTCGCTTGCGTTGGCTCCGTTGTCACGCCCTCTAACGACGGTCAAGCGACAGCGCATTCACGAATACCTCGAGCTGCTTGACCGTCCAGCACTCGAAGACGCCGTCGCAGTACTTCTCGTATGCGGCCATAACCGAATCGCCGTAGTTCCAGTACAGCTTCGGCTCCGGGTTCATCCAGAACATCCGGCCGGCGTGCTCCGAGACTCGCGCAAACGCCCGGGCGTGGGGCTCGCGGCCGTTGGTGCGGGCGTCGCCGAGCACGATCACGGTCGAGCGCGGGTCGAGGTCGTCGACCACGTTGTCGAGGAACTCGAGCCACACGCGCCCGTAGTCGGTGTAGCCGGACACGTCGGCCACGCCGGCGTCGGCCGCGATCGCGCGCGAGACGGCCTCGAACGAGCGCTCGCGCTCGAACACGTCGGTCACCTCGCTGATCCGCTCGACGAACACGAACGAGCGCAGCTTCCGGAAGCTGTCATGAAGCGCGTGCAGCACCGAGAGGAAGAAGACGCTGGCGCTCGTGACGCTCGTCGAGACGTCGCAGAGCACGTATAGCTCGGGGCGGCGCGGGCGCTTCGGGCGGTACTTCAGCCGCAGGGGCACGCCGCCGGTCTCGAGTGACGCGCGCATCGTTCGGCGCACGTCCACGAGCTGCGCCTGCTTGCGGCCGCGCTGCTCGTGGCCGCGCGTGGCGAGCCGGCGCTTCAGCTGCGCCACCACGCGGTGCACCGCGGCGAGGTCCTGCATCGGCGCGCTCGGCAGTGCGCGGTCGAACTCCTGCAGCGGCTTGGAGGGCGGCAGCGACTGCGTGCGCTCGATCATCTGGCGCTCGAGCTCGCGCCGCAGGTGGCGCTCGAATTCCTTCAGGCGCTCCTGGGGCACGGAGTCGGGGTCGGGCAGCGCCGCTGCGTCGCGCTCGCCCTTCAGGCCGAGCGTGCGGCGGATGCGTTGCACGTCAACGCCGATCACGCCCGAGCCCTCGCCCTGGCGCCCGAAGGCAGCGATCGCGAGGCGCGCCATATCCCGCATCTCGCCGTCAGAGCCCTCGCGGATCGCGTCGCGGATGCGCTGGCGCAGCTCGTCCATGTCGAGGCGCTCGGCGCCCTCGAAGCGCTCCTCCTTCAGGCCCTTCTCGACCGCCTTGCGCTCGACCGCGCGGAAGAAGAAGCGATCGAACAGGATCTCGAACACGCGCCGGTCCTCCTGCGACTTGGCCAGTGTGGCGGCGAGCGCCTCCTTGAAATCCTCGCGCTCGGTCCACGGCACCTCGCGCAGCGCGGCGAACGCATCGAGCAACTCGCTCGTGCCCACGTGCATGCCCTCGCGCCGAAGCTCGTCGGCGAAATCGAGCATGCGCGCGGCGAAGCCGGGCGGCCCGGGGTCGGGCAGCCCTCCGTACAGCGCGGCGCGCTTAGCTTGCCCGTTGCCGCCCGATGAGGCCATCGGTCAGCTTCACGCCCACGCGCTCGGCAACCACGTCGAGGTCGGCCCGGTGCTTCACGATGATGTTCATCGTGCGCTCGAGCATCGAGCGGTCGATGTCCTCGGCGCCGAGCAGAAGCAGCGCGCGCGCCCAGTCGATCGACTCCGCGATCGACGGCGGCTTCTTGAGGTCGAGGTTGCGGACCATGTGCATGATCTCGACGAGCTTGCGCGCGAGATCCTCCGACAGATCGGGCGCGTGCAGCCGCACGATCTCGAGCTCACGCTCGACGCTGGGGTAGTCGAGCCACAGGTAGAGGCAGCGCCGCTTGAGCGCCTCGGTCAGCTCGCGCGTGTTGTTCGAGGTGAGCAACACGATCGGCTGGCTCTTCGCCTCCACTACGCCAAGCTCAGGGATCGAGATCTGGAAGTCCGACAGAACCTCGAGCAGCATCGCCTCGAACTCCTGATCGGTCTTGTCGATCTCGTCGATCAGCAGCACGACCGGCTCACGCTCGGCGATCGCCTCGAGCAGGGGCCGGGTGAGGAGGAAGTCCTCGGAGAAGATGTCGTCCTGAACCTGTTCCCAGCCGGTCTCGCTCGCCTCGACCTGGATGCGAAGCAGCTGCTTGCGGTAGTTCCACTCATAGAGGGCCTTGGCCTCGTCGAGCCCCTCGTAACACTGAAGGCGGATCAGCTTGCGGCCGGTCGCGCGAGAGAGAGCCTTGGCGAGCTCGGTCTTGCCGACTCCAGCCGGCCCTTCGACCAGCACCGGCTTGCCGAGCTTGGCGGCGAGGAAGGACACGAGTGAGGCAGCCTCGTCCGCGAGATAGCCGACGTCGGCCAGCGCCTGGCGCGTCTCGTCGATGCTTACCGGCTCACTGGTCATGCGCGAGAAGGATACTTTTCGGGCCATGTGGCACCTGCTCCCGCTGGGCGCGTCAGAGGTACAGACCTCGCGCTACATCTTGCTGCTGGTGATCGGCCTGCTGGTCGCGGTGGCCGGGCACATCTCGCGCACGAAGACCCTGATCGCGCTCGGCCTGCTGCTGATCGTGGCGGGGACGTTCCTTTTCCAGTTCGAGGTGCGGGCGCAGTAGCTCTCCGCTCGCGCCCCGGCGGCTCGGCGCGTTGAAAGCAGCAGTAAGGGGGAGAGCGGAAAAGGTCTCCAGGACGACCTTTAAGTTGAGCACCGTATAGGTGCTCAAAATCAATCTCGTTCGAGGCCATCCCCTTAGTGCTCGCTGTAGGCGCTTGAGCGCTAGGCAGCAACAGCGGAGACCGCCGAAGAACGACGCCGCACCGCCGACGCCAAGACCGCAGGCGTCCCATTCGCCGGCGCCATCGTCACCGGCCGCCGCGCCGGCGGCTCCGCCGCCTCCGAGCCGGGCAGCAGATCAGCGCGCTCGAGGATGGTCCGGATCACCACCCGCATCTCGAGCTCCGCAAACGCCCCCCCGATGCACCGCCGCGTGCCGCCCCCGAACGGGATCCACGAATACGTCGCGGGCTTGTCGTCCAAGAACCGCTCCGGCCGGAACGCCAGTGGCTCCGGATATAGATCCGCCCGCCGGTGGATCAGCTGTACCGAAGCGAGCGTCGGCGTCCCCGGTGGAAGCACGTGGCCGTTCGTCCGCGTCTCCTCGGTAGCCACCCGTCCCACCTCCGGCACGACGGGCCGCACCCGCAGCGTCTCTTGCACCACCGCCTGCAGGTATGAGTCGTCGTCGGAGGTGATCTCGTCACGCAGCCTGTCCATCACGTCCGGGTGGCGGAAGAGGGCGTCGAACGCCCAAGCGAGCCCGGTCGCGGTTGTCTCGTGACCGGCCGCGAGCAGCGTCATCAGCTGATCACGCAGCTCGTCGTCGCTGAGTGGTGAGCCGTCCTCGTCGCGGGCCAGCGCGAGCAGCGACAGGATGTCCTCGCGCTCCTCGAGGTCGTCGGCGCGCCGCCGCTCCTCGATCTCGGCGTGCAGCAGCTCGTCGGCGCGTGCCACAAGCCTGCCGAGCGGCGTGCGCATCAGCAGCTCCGGCGTCTGCGCGAGCGCCAGCATCACGTTCGCGCGGAAGCCGACCGACCAGTTGAGGATGTCACGGAGCACGGTGCGCAGCTCGTCCTCGCGCGGCCCGCCTGTCGTGCCGAACACCGCGCGCAGAATCACGTCGAGCGTGATCGCCTGCATGCGCTCGATGAGCGGGAACGGCCGGCCCACCGGCCAGCGCGCCATGTCGCGCTCGGTGGCCTCGCGCATGGTCTCGACGTAGCCGCGCATGCGCTCGCCGTGGAGCGGGGGCAGCATCAGCTTGCGCCGGCGCAGGTGCTCTGCGCCCTCCTGCAGCAGCAGCGAACGCGGGCCGAGCAGAGGCCGCAGCAGCACGTCGCGCCCCTTGGGGAGTGTGTTCACGCGGTCCTTCGACCAGACCGCCTTCACAGCATCCGGATCCGCTAGCAGCACCATTCGCCCGACCGGCCAGAGGTTGATCGTGAAAACCGGCCCGTAGCGCTCGTACGCGCTGTCGAGCGAGCCGAAGGGGCGCGTCAGGTAGCGAGCGGTTTGCAGCACCGCCGGCTCGCGCGGCCCGTCGGGGAGCGTCCCCGTCATGTACGGGAGCGTACACGAGTGCGCCAATCTTCGCCGAGGCCAGCGCCGCCGCTTCACTATTCTGCTGGGCCGTTCCCGCAACAGGAGGATGAATGGCGGAGGTTCAGTCAGGGCTTGAAGGCGTAGTCGCCTTCGCCACTCAGATCGCCGAGCCGGACAAGGAGGGGAGTGCCCTTCGCTACCGCGGCGTGGACATCGAGGACCTCGTCGGCCGGGTCCGCTTCGAGCACGTCTGGGGCCTCCTTGTCGACGGCGGCTACCTGCCCGGCCTGCCGCCCGCCGAGCCGCATCCGCTCGCCATCCGCTCCGGGGACGCCCGCGTGGACATCCAGTCGGCGCTCGCCATGCTCGCGCCCGAGTGGGGCCTCGGCCAGCTTCTCGACATCTCCGACGAGCAGGCGCGACGGGACCTGGCGCGCGCGTCGGTGATGGCGCTCTCGTTCGTGGCGCAGTCGGCCCGCGGGCCTGGCCAGCCGCCGATCCCGCAGAGCGAGGTCGACAAGGCCGCCACGATCCCGGAGCGCTTCCTCATCCGCTGGCGCGGCGAGGCCGACCCCGACCACGCGAGGGCGATCGACGCCTACTGGATCTCCGCGGCCGAGCACGGCATGAACGCCTCGACCTTCACCGCGCGCACCGTCGCCTCGACCGGTGCCGACGCCGCCGCCTCACTGTCCGCGGCCGTCGGCGCGCTGTCCGGACCGCTGCACGGCGGCGCGCCCTCGCGGGTGCTCGAGATGATCGGTGCGGTCGAGGAGAGCGGCGACCCAGAGAGCTACGTGAAGCAGGTGCTCGACTCGGGCGGCCGCCTCATGGGCTTCG
>DASVXS010000285.1:0-9015 GCA_036392575.1 Thermoleophilaceae bacterium
CACTGCTTCGGCAGGTCGACCGTCGCGCGGATCAGATAACGGAGGTTCGAGCGGTGCTCCGGTGGCACGGGATGACCGGCACGCTCGAGCGCGCGCACCCAGTAGGACCAGCCGACCCAGTCGTCGTGGCTGCGCACTCCCTCCATCGCCGGGAGCGCCGCCTCTATCGCCACGACCTCGCTCAGGCGCTCCGGCTCCCGGGCGGCGACATAGAGCGCGATGTCCGCTCCGTAGCTGTGTCCGATCACCACCGGCCGCTCGATCTCGAGCGCGTCGAGCAGCTCGAGCAGGTCGGTGGCCATGTCGTCGGGGCTGTAGCCGGTCGGCGGCGTATCGCTGTAGCCGTGCCCGCGCAGGTCGTAGGTGAGGAGCCGAAAGCGCTCGGCGAGCATCGGGACGATGTGGAGGTGCCAGACCGCCAGGTTGCCCGTGATGCCGTGGACCATCACCACGTCCGGCCCGGTGCCGACCTGCTGGTAGTGGATCGTGATGCCGCTCTTCAGGACGGTCTTTGGCATCTGTGCCTCCGCCTCACTCCACGTAGCCGAGCGCCCGCAGCCGCTGCATCAGGTTGGCCTCCTCATCGGGCTCGAGCGTGAGGTCGCCATCCGGGACCGTCCGGGGCTCGGGCTGCCCGGCGGGTGCGCGCCGCGGCGGCCGGAGCTCGATCTCCTCGAGCTCGAAGATCTCGGTCGGAACGCGGCCCGCCATGTCGTCCGGCACGGGCAGACCGAGCCGGTAGAGCACGAGCGGAGCGACGTCGACGATCGAGACGTCTTCCGCGCGCAGCCCGGGGCGGATACCGGGCCCGCTCGCCATGAAGATCCCCTCCCAGCGGTGGTGACCGCGCGTCTGCTCGCGCCGCACCACGATCTCGTCCGACGGGAGGATCGAGATCGTGCCGCCGTCGGCGAGCACCATCGACAGGTCCGGGCCGCGGTCGGCGTGCGGGCCAGGGAAGGCCTCCTCGCGTGTCCACACCTCCTCGACCAGCGGCCGGCCGTCGTGCGGCCGGCGCACGTCACGCAGCGCCGCCCCGAGCCGCGCCCTGATGTCACGGCGCGTCTCGACGGGCAGCGGATCGTCGCTGCCCGGCACGCGGCCCACGATGTTGATGCCCTGGCTGCTCGGCGTCGCCGCGTACGCGAGCGTGCGCGTCCAATCGAGCGCGTGCACGTGCCGCGTCACCTCGGCGAAGCCCACTTGCGTTGCGTCGCGGCGCTCGCCGCCGTTCTGATCCTCGGCCCAGGCCAGGTATCCCTGGTCCTCGAGCCACGAGTTCACGTGGAACACATCGCGGGTCGGCCCGAACCCATGGTCGGAGGCGAGGATCACCGTCGCCTCGGGACCGGCGAGCTCGACGAGGTCGCCAATCATCTCGTCGAGCGAGCGGAAGTAGCGCTCGCAACGCTCGATCATCTCCTGCTCCCACGCGGATGGCTGCGCGGGCCGGCACTCCGGGTCGATGAAGCGCCAGCAGAGGTGCTGCAGCTTGTCGACGCCGTCGAAGAGCACGCCCACGAGGTCGGCCGGCTCCTCTTGCATGAGGTGGCGGAGCACGTCGAACCAGCGCCGCTCGCGCCGGATGTGAAGCTCCACCCACTCGGCGTACTCGTCGTCAGGGCAACCCTCGATCGCCTTGACTTCGAGCTCCATGTCGAGCATCTCGCGCGGGTTGAAGCTAGGCAGCGCCTTGAGGCGATCGAACAGGCCTGGTGGGTGGCAGCCGAGGCGCAGCTGGCGCCACGGCATCATGCCGCCCGGCACCACGCAGCCCTCGACGGGCGGCGCCGGGAACATCAGCGGGAAGTTGAGCGAGATCACGCGCCGGCCCTGCGCGCTCGCCAGCGTCCAGATCGTCGCGCTCTTGACGTCCTGCGAGCTCGCGAACGAGAAGTAGATGCTGTCGGGCTCCTCCTTCTGGAAGAAGTCGAAGACCCCGTGCTGACCCGGGTGCTTCCCCGTCATCAGCGACGTCCAGGCAGGCGGAGTGAGCGGCGGCATCACCGAGCGAAGCTCCGAGCGCGCTCCCCGGTCGGTCAGCTCGCGAAGCGTGGGCATCACGCCGCGCTCCATGTACGGGTCCAGCACCGTGAACGTGGCCCCGTCCACGCCGATCAACAGCGTCCCGGTCATCGTCGCACCTCCTCGAGGACTGGCTGGCGGTGCTCGCAGATGAAGGCCGCAAGCCCCGCGACGGTGAGATCGCGCTCCTCGACCGGGCGCTGGCCGAGCTCTTCGAGGAACTCGGCGAAGGGCAGGCGCCCGTAGCGCTCCTGGATCATCGTCCCGATCACGACGATGTCGAGCGACTCGAGGCCGAGGTCGGCGATGAAGTACGTGTCGGCCCCGATCGCACCGTCGTACTCCCAGTCGTCGGCGAGCTCGTTGAGCATGTCGAGCACGGCTGCGAGCACCTGTGGATCGACCTGGGTCATGCGTCGCTCCTCTCTCCAAGGGCGCCCGACAGGACAGTCGCGACGATCAGCTCCCCGTCGCGCCGCGTGTGCGCCTGCAGCCGCCGTCCGCCGACGTCCACGACCACCTGCTCGGTGCCGGGGTCGACGGAGACGACCGACTGTCGTTCTGCACCAGGCGCGATGCCCACTCCGAGCGCCTTGCCCGCCGCCTCCTTCGCGCACCAGCAGCGCAGCAGCCACTCGTCCGTGGTGTCGGCGGGGACGCGTTCGAGCAGCCGCCGCTCCACCGGCCTGAGCGCCGCTTCGGCGAAGCCCGGTGGGCGCGACCTCAGATACTCGATGTCGATACCGATTACCGCGCCGCTCCGCGATGGAGCGAGCGCGGCGAAGGCCACGGCCTCGCCCTCTGTGTGAGTGAGCGAGACGATCGGGGCGTCGTCGACGCTCCCGAGGCCGGTGGCCTTCACCTGGGGCGAACCCTGTTCGCCGGCCAGGATCTCGATGTCAGCCGGCAACAGGTCAAGCCCGTGCCGAGCTCGGAGCAGCTCCGCCACAGCCTCCTTCGCGGCGGTGCGCGCGCCGAGCCATTCGAGCTGCCGGCTCTCCGGCAGCCGCAATGCGTCGAACTTCTCCCGCTCACGGCGACTGAGTACGCGGCGGGCCCACACGCCCTTCCAGAGCGCGCCGTCGGCCGGCAGTCGTGTGTCCAACCGGTGGCAGGCCACGGTGCGGCGCGCGTAGGGAGCGGTCGGCGCCTCCCACCTGGTCGAGAGCGGTGAGAGCTCGGACGGAACCGTGAGCGGCCTGAAGCGGTCTGGGACGTCGAAGCGCTTGTCCTCCCAGCTCTCGAGCCGCATCCAGCATCGGCCGTCGGAGTCGAGCACGTCGATGTCCGAGCGCAGCAGCGTGTCGCCGATCCGCTCGATCGCCGCGACACACGTCAGTTCCTCGCCCTCCGGCCGCGGCGGCTCGTAGAGCTCCAGCGCCGCGAGCCGGAACGGGAAGATCACCTTGCCGCGCTCGAACTCGTCGGCGGCCCAGAATCCGATCACCTGCCCGGCCGCATCGAGCACCACCGGGTCGAGGACGAAGTCCGGTTCGGGCGTGCTGCGCAGCATGGCCGAGCGCGGTAGAACGTGCAGGCGGGCGCGCGCACCGCCCGGGGAGAGCACGTCTAGCGCGCGCACCGCCTGCCACGTGGCTTGATGGAACATCGCTTCGTCGTAGAGCTGGTCCGGCGTCCAGCGCGACGGCCTGCCGTCCTCGAGCGGCACCGTGGCAGGCGCGGGCGGGGCGCCGAAGGCGTCGCCCAGCAACACCGTCGCCTCCACGGCCGGGCTCGCCGGCGCGCCGTTCTCACCGGTGTCTCGCAGCTCCACCCGCACGCGCTCGCGGCTTCCATCAGCCGCGAGCCGGCGCGCGGTCACCTCCAGCGTTTGCGGCTCCTCGCCCCAAGCCAGCCAGCGGTTCGCGCGAACGTCGCGGAGGCCGGTCACGGTCATGTCGGGGATCAGGCATGCCGCGGCCTCGGCCACGATCTCCAGGCTCATCGCAAGCGGCATGAGCGCCAGCGCGGTCAGCTCGGGGTCGCCCCGCGAAACCGTCCGGCCGAGCGTGTGGTCGAGCAGGTAACGGTCCTCGGCCGGGTCGAAGACGCGCCGGCACACGAGCTCGGTTCCCGGCGTCCAGGAGACGATCGTTCCAATGAGGGGCCGGCGCGCCTCCTCGACGACTACCGGCGCAGCGCCCTGAAGATAGGCCTGCATCACGTGCTCGCTCGCCTCGAGGAAGCGCTCCATCGTGAGCAGGTGCTCGTCCACCACGGCCGCGACCTCGTCGTCGCTCTCGGCGACCTGCGTTGCGAAGTGCGCTACCGGCTCGGGCACGACCGGTTCGGGCTCGATCGGCTCGGGCTCGATCGGCTCGGGCTCGACCGGGGTTGCGTGACCGTTGCTGGAAACCGGCGAAGCTTCCGGGCGCGAGCGCAGCCGCTCCATCACCTCGGGCGCGAGCCGCAGCATGGGCCACGCGGTCGAGAGCGGGATCCTCTGCGTGGCTTCGTCCTGCTCCGACGAGGATCGGGAGCGCCAGTCGATCTCGTGGGCGGGCCGCTGCGCAAACAGATGTCCGACATCGAGGTCCACGTCGTGGACGGCCAGCAGCCCGACCAGGTGGTTGAGCTGGGTCACGCCGGACCGCTTCCGCTGGTCGGAGGCGACCGCGCAGTGCGGACGCCCGCGCAGGATGTCCTCGATGAACGAGGTCATGTTCCCGCGCGGCCCAACCTCGACAAACACGCGCGCGCCCTGCTCGTACAGCTCCTCGATCGTCTCGCGGAAGCGAACGGGGTTGGTCCAGTGCTGCACGAGCAGCTCGCGGATGGCGGCGGCGTCGTCGGGATACGGCCCCGCGGTGGTGCATGACCAGAGCTGCTCCGGCGCGTCCCCGACGGGGATGTCCGCGAACACCGCGCGCAGCTCTTCCGCGAACGGCGTGAACATCGGCGTGTGCACCGCTCGGTCGTAGGGCAGTACCTCGCAGACGACGCCCTCACGCGCGGCGATCTCCCGCGCGCGGCCCGCCGCCGCAGGCTCGCCCACGAGGACCGACTGGTGCGGGCAGTTATCCATGGCGAGATGGAGGTCGCCGCCCGCCTCATCGGCCATCGCGAGCCCCGACGCCCCGTCGGTGCCCAGCGCAAGCAGGACCGCGCGCGGGAGATCGTGGCGCTCCTCCGCGTCGGCATAGGCGCGATAGAGACCCTGCGAGAACGCTCTCAGCGCGTCGTCGGTGTCGACGTCGAGCACGCCGGTCGCGAACGCCGCCGAGTGCTCACCCGTGCTGTGGCCCACCACCGCATCGACGCGCCGGACGAGGCGGCGTATCAGCGCGTGCATCGCGCCGTTGGCTGTCAGCACGGACTCGACCGCGATGTCGAGCTGCATCAGCCGCTCGTCGTTGCGCCGCTGCTCCGCCTCGGTGAACGCCGGCCGCGGGAAGACCCAGTCGCTCAGTAGATCGCCGCGCGGATGATCGGCGTAGAGGCGGTCGACCCGGTCGAAGACCTCGCGTACCTCGGCGAAGTGCAGGCAGAGGTCAGCGAGCATGTTCGGGTACTGCGCTCCCTCGCCGGGGAACACGAGCACGACCTTGCCGTCGCGCCCGAGCGGCTCCGCTGCGTAGTAGATGCCCGTGACGTTCTTGATCCGGCGGCAGCCGGGGGTGCGCAGCTTCTCGATCGCCTGACCGAGCTTGTTGTGGAGGTCGTCGTGCGAGTCCGCGACGATCGCGAGCCGCAGAGGCCGCTCCGAGCGGCCTAGCGCGAGGCTGAGCGTGTACGCGAGATCCGTGAGGGCGAACGCCGGCTCGCCATCCAGCGCCGCCCTCAGCTCCTCGGCCTCGTCCGCGAGGCCCTCAGGTGTCTCGCTCTCCAGAATGAAGAGCTCGCTGTCCCACGGCGGCAGGTGGTCGGCGAGGGCCGAGTCGTCGTACTCCTCGAGCACCGCGTGCGCGTTGATCCCGCCGAAGCCGAACGCATTGATGCCGGCGCGCCGCGGCGCCGTGCCGCCGTGGATCCAGGGTCGCGTCTCGGTGTTGACGTAGAACGGCGTCCGCTCGAGCCCGAGCTTCGGGTTCGGCTCGTCGCAGTTCAGCGTCGCCGGCAGCACGCGATGGTGGAGCGCGAGCGCGCACTTGATCAGCCCGGCCACGCCCGCCGCGGGAATGGTGTGGCTGATCATCGACTTCACCGTGCCGAGCGCGCAGTGCGGCAGCTCGCCGTCGCGTTCGCCGAAGACGCGCGTCAGCGCCTCGATTTCCACTACGTCGCCCACTGGCGTCCCCGTGCCGTGGGCCTCGAGCAGCCCGATGCTCTCCGGCGCAACGGCGGCGTCGTCGTATGCGCGCAGCAACGCCTGTTCCTCCCCCTCCACGCGCGGTGCCATGACGCTCACCCCGCGGCCGTCGCTCGACACGCCCACGCCACGGATCACCGCGTAGATGCGGTCGCCGTCGCGGACGGCGTCGGCGAGCCGCTTCAGCACGACCATGCCGATGCCCTCGCCGAGCAGAGTGCCGTCAGCGTCCTTGTCGAACGGCCGGATCTGCTCTTTGCGCGAGAGCGCGCCGAGCCGGCAGAACACGTTCAGCGTCGCCACCGGCATCCACACCTGCGAGCCGCCCGCGAGCGCCAGGTCGCACTCGCCCGCGACCAGGTCGCGTACCGCGAGCTGCACGGCCACGAGCGACGAGGCGCACGCCGCATCGACCGTGTACGCGGGGCCCATCAGGTCGAGCCGGTTCGCGATGCGCCCGACGACGATGTTCGGGATCAGCCCTGGAACCGTCTCGGGCCCGAGCGGCGGCAGGACCCGCTGCATCTCCCGGCGCAGTTCCTCGAGCTCCTCGTCGGAGTGCTCGGGATGCAGGCGCCGGATGAGGTCGAGGGTCTGGCCGATCACCAAGCCACGCTGCACGGCGATCGCGTTGCCGCCGTTGAGGTACGTGCCCTTGCCGAGGACGATCGCGGTGCGCTCGCGGACTTCCGCCGGCAGCTCGCTGGCTCCAGCGTCGGCGAGGGCGTCGTGCGCGACCTGGAGGGCGAGCCACTGATCGGGTTCCCCGCCGACCGCTATCGGCGGGATGCTGTGGGCGAGCGGATCGAAAGACGCAAGCGAGCCGAGATAGCCGCCGCGCTTGCAGTACGTCTTGTCCGTATCCGCGAAGTCCGGGTCGTAGTAGATCTCGGGGTCCCAGGCCTCCGGCGGCGGATCCGAGGTCGCGTCGACCTTGCCGAGGATGTTGCGCCAGAAGGCGTCGACGCCGGGTGAGCCCGGGAACAGGCACGACATCCCGGTGATGGCGACGCCGCGGTCGCGGCCGTCTGCGCCCCGCACCGTCATGCGTTCGCCGCCGCGAGCCGGTTGAGTGCCTGCGTTCCGACGCCCACCACGTCGCTGAGCGTCGCCAGCAGTGTGCCGTCGGCTGCGTAGAACCAGTGGTCGGCGTGGCAGAGCGGCGGCTGGATCCCCGGCCGGATCCTGAGCTCGTGCCGGACCGGGTCACGTGAGCGCATGTGGGCGGGGACCGCGCAGCCATGCGCGCGGATCTCGGCGGGCAGCAGCGTCACGTCCCAGTTGAGCCGCGCCCACAGCACCTGCATCTGCAGGGCGCTGTCGAGCAGGATCGGATCGAGAAGCCACTCGAGGCCGTCCGCCTGCGTCATGCAGCCTCCGGGCGTCGATGGCCGCAGCACGGCTCGAGCGCCGCGCTCGTCCATACCCTCTATCGCCGTGATGCCCTGGAACAGCGGGCCGTGGAAGAGCAGTTCGCGGTAGGCGGCATCCACTTCCATCGGGAACGGCGCGAGGTCGGGCAGCGGCTGGGGTTCCGGCTCGGTTGTGCCGCTCGCGCTAGCCGGCGTGCCGAGATCGACCAGCGCGCGGTAATAGCGGCGGCCGCCGCCGGGCTCGCCGATCGTCACGTTCACCTCAGAGCTCGACGGTCCGGGTACGGCGGCAACCCGCATGGCCGTACCGGCCTCGTCGGCGACCGTGACTCCCTGCAGCAGGCGGATGTCGCGGAGCCCGGTCACGTCGTGCCCCGGGCGCGCGGTCGTCGCCACCTCCGCCATCAGCTCCATGGCCACGGCGAACGGCAGCACCGGCAGGCCGTCTACGCGATGGTCATCGAGGTAACGGTCGTGTCGCAGATCGAGGGTTCGCAGCACCTCGGCGCTGCCGTCGTCGCCGCGCGTCACGTTCGCTGCGCGCGCGAGCAGTGGCTGCTCGCGCCCTACTCCGGTGGCCGCACCGATCACGACCTCGACTTCGCCCTTGCGCGCGCGACGCAGTTCGTCGTCCATCAGCCGGCAGCCAACATCCACGGGGATCAGCGCCACGCCGCGCTTGGCGAATTCGCGCTCGACCTCCGGCGAGACCATCCCGGTCTTCCGCCACGGGCCCCAGTTGATCGATTGCACGCGAGCGGGCCAGCGCCGGTCGAGCTCCTGAGCAAGCTTGTTGAGGATCTCGCTCGCCGCGGCGTAATCGGCCTGGCCCCGGTTGCCGAACCGGCCCGAGACAGAGCTGAAGAAGGTCAGGAAGCGAAGGGACTCCGGCCGCAGCTTCTCCCCCAGCGTGCGCGCGCCGCCGGCCTTCGTCGCGATCACGCGCTCGAGAGAGTCGCGCTGCTTGTCGCGGATCAGGCGGTCCTCGATCACTCCAGCGCCGTGGATCACGCCGTCGATCCGGCCGTACCGCTCGTACGCCTCGTCGATCACCGCCGCAAACGCGTCCGCGTCGCGCACGTCGCAGGCGAGGTACTCCACGCGCGCGCCCGTGCGCTCGAGCCGCGCGAGGTTGTCGCGTACCTCGCGCTCGCGCAGCACTCGGCGGCAATCCTCCTCGACGAGCGCCGGCGTGACCTGCTCGCCGGCGCGGCGGCGCGCCTCGATGAACACCTGCCGAAGCTCTGGGAGCTCCGTTGCCCCGGCAGTCTCCTGTGCCTCTTCGCCGGGGAGCGTGCGGCCAACCAGCAGCAACGTGCAGCGGTAGCGCTCGGCGAGGCTAACGGCGACCTCGGCGGTGATCCCTCG
>DASVXS010000286.1:0-3586 GCA_036392575.1 Thermoleophilaceae bacterium
GCAACCAGACGCGGCACCAGCTACCGCCCCATCGCTCCCGTCGCGCCTGCGACAAACACTCTCATCATCAACTCCCTGACCGCGATTACCTTCACCCCAGAAGAGAAGACGGCAGCCCAGGCTGTGACACCTCCGCGCACCCCAGCACGGGAACGCCGGCACGCGGGCACCTGATCGTCGCCTGCTCGGGGCGTCTCTCAGTTGACCGGCGGCGGCGAACCTTCGGCGCTCGCCAGTAGCGCCGGCTCCCACTCGCAGACCATGCACGCGTGGCGGAAGGCGGAGTGTGCGAACTCGAGCGCAGTCGTGTGCGGGTCGGGGCTCGCCCGGACATCGTCCCAATCGAGCACGAACAGGCCGAGTTCCTCGTGCCAGCGTGCCGCCGACGGCGAGAGCTTCGCGTCCTTGAAGCCCTCGGGGGCCGGGTGCGCGTAGGAGTAGAACGCCGCCTCACCGAACCTCGGGTCGCCCGGCCACCAGCCGGTGGCGACCTCCTGCACGTCCATCGAGTTGCGCGTGATGAAGTCGTCGGAAGGCGGATCCGCCCACTCGCCCGAGAAGAGGCTCACGGCAAGGTCGAACGATCCCCACCAGGCGTTCACGGGCGTCTTCCGGCCGCGGTACGCCGCCCGGAACTCGGCGAGGACGAGCGCGGCCTGCGAGGCGGCAGCGAAGTACGGCGCGACCTGAGCAGGGTCGTACGTCGCGTGCTCGTGGTCCTCGTCGAGCGGAACGGTCCACCACACTTCTTGCGGCGTCGCATTGATCTCCACCTCACCGGCGAGGCTGCTCAGCCGTTCGATCACCTCGCGCGTGACGTCGCCTACGGGTCGGTTCGGGGTGAGCGCCACTCGCTGCTCCCGCCCGCTGCTGTGCTCGACCACGGCCTCGTGCGTCCTGAGGTCGAGCGCGACCACGATCGCGCCGGAGCCGTCGGGCGCCGGTAGGGGGAGCGTCTCCCAGCCGCGAGCAGTGAGCTGGAGTGCCGCGTGCTGCAGCTGCGGCTCAGGTGGAGCGAGCGCCACCGCAAGCTTGCCGAGCACCTGGGTGTGCGCGTGCAGCGTGTCGCAAGTGGCTCGCCAATCGTCGTACGGGATGGCGGGCCATGCCGTGGGCATGGTCTTCAAGCTACTCCTCTCGGGTCAGCGCCCTGCGAACGACGGCGACCGCGTGCTCTCCCGCCACGTGCATCGGCTCGGTGCTCTTGAAGGCTCGGCTGAGGATGAAGGCGCCCTCGAGCGAGGCGATCATCGAGATCGCCGCCTCGCGCGCGCCGCTCGGGCTCGCGCCCTCGGCTTCGAGCCGAGCCGTCGCGGCGTCGATCCAGCTGTTGAACACGTCGGCAGTCGCCTCGCGCAGCGGCTCGCTCGTGCTCGCTACCTCGAGCGCGACGGTCGCGATCGGGCAGGCGTCGGCGTAGTCGGTCTCCTCGAGAACCGCAGCGGCGCCTTCGAAGAAGCTTCGAACACCGGTCACGATGTCGGGCGCCGGGTCGGCGATCGCCTCGAACAGCTCGCGGTACATCTGGCCGGAGCGGCGGATCGTCTCCTGGCCGAGCTGCTCCTTGCCGCCCGGGAAGAAGTGGTAGAGCGACCCGAAGGGAGCCTGCGCCTCGGCCACGATCTGCTTCATGCCGGTGCCGGTGTAGCCGTAGCGTCGGAACAGCTCGGCGGTGGTATCGATGATGCGGTCCTTCGTGGCGGCGGGCATTGCGGTACCTTACCGCTAGAGCGATCTATCTAGTCCCCTGGGAGGCCGAGCCATGGCCGAGATTCAGCTGTCCGCAGGCACGATCGAGTACGAGGACACCGGCGAGGGACCCCTGCTCGTGCTGATTCACGGCGCGACCATGAACGGATCGCAGTGGAGCGATGTCGTGAGCGAGCTGCAACCGGATCACCGCTGCGTGGTGCCAACGCTGCCGCTCGGCGGACACCGCATCCCGATGAACGAGGACGCCGATCTGTCGCTGCGCGGACAGGTCCGGATCCTGGAGGACTTCCTCGAGCAGCTCGACCTGCGGCAGCTCACGCTCGTCGGCAACGACTGGGGCGGCCCGCAGTTGCTCTCGCGGAACGACCGCGTGGCACGGCTCGTGCTCACGTCGTGCGAGGCCTTCGACAACTTCCCGCCAGGCCTGCCAGGCAAGAACCTCGCGCTCACCGGACGCATGCCCGGCGGCTTCGCGCTGGCCGCACGCGCACTCAGGGTGCGCGCCCTGCGCCGCACACCGATCACGTACGGCTGGATGTCGAAGCGGCCCTTGCCGGACGAGGTGATGGACGAGTGGCTGCGCCCGCTCATGACCGACCCTCGCATCCGCCGCGACCTCGCCAAGTACGTGCACCCACTCGAGCGCGACGCGTTCTTGAAGGCGGCTGAGGAGCTGCGCTCGTTCGACAAGCCCGCGCTCGTCGTGTGGGCGAAGGAGGACCGCGTGATGCCGCCCGAGCACGGCCGCCGGCTCGCCGAGCTGCTGCCACAGGGGCGGCTCGTGGAGATCGAGGACAGCTACACGCTGATCCCTCAGGACCAGCCGCTCGCGCTGGCCCGGGCGCTTCGCGAGTTCGTGCACGAGACGGCCCCGGTGACGGCATGAGGCGCACAGCCGCGGTCGCGCTGCTGAGCCTGCCCGCTGCGCAGGCCACCTACGCGTGGCTCGTGCGCCGCCTCTTCATGCGCAACCTTCGCAACTTGAGAGCCGGCAACCCCGAGCCACTGTTCAAGTCGTACGCCGACGACGTCCGCTTCGTGTTCCCGGGCGACAGCTCGTGGGGCGGCGAGGTGCGCGGCCGGGAGGCGCTCGAGCATTGGGTGCGCCGCTTCGTGCGCGTCGGGCTGCAGCTCGAGCCGCAGAAGATCCTCATCACCGGCCCGCCTTGGAAGACCACGTTCTGCCTGCTCTACACCGACGAGCTCACCACCCCGAGCGGCGAGCGCGTCTACGAGAACCGGGGCGCGATCTACGGGACGATCCGCTGGGGCAAGATCACCTCGTACGAGACCGCCGAGGACACGCACAAGGTGGAGGCGTTCGACGAGTGGCTCGCCGAGCACGAGCAGGAGCTCAGCGCCTCTTCGGCCGCAGCGTGACCACCTGCTTCTGGTAGTCGATCGCGACCGACTCGAAGCCGCTGAGCACATCCGACCCGAGCAGGCCCGCGACGCCCGCGTGCTTGTCCCCGCTCGCCAATCCGACGGCCACGCCGGCGAGCGTGCGCAGCGGCATCTTGTCGACCCGCCACTTCTCGATCACGACCTCGCGCGCGACGGTGCTGCCTGCCACGCCCTGGACCGGCGCCTTGCTGCCGGTCTTCTCGAGCTTCAGCTCACGCGCCAGCGCGGTGTCGATCACCGATTGGGAAGCGCCCGTGTCGAGGATGAATGCGAACGGCCCCTCGCCGTTCACGTAAACCGGTACGGCGACGGCCACCGAGCCGTGTGGGCCGTGCACGACCTTGGCGTTGACCTTGCGCTCGCCGTTCGCGCCGGCCTTCGCCTGCTGGGAGACCGCCGCCTGCGGTGACTTCTCTCCCTCGCGCGCCTTTTGGGCGGCGCTCCGCTGCACAGTGGTGGCATCGTCGCT
>DASVXS010000287.1:0-8141 GCA_036392575.1 Thermoleophilaceae bacterium
GACCGGGACCGGCGCCGGTCTCAGCCGCATCAGCTTCCGCAGGCTCTCGGGGAGGTACCAGTTCCACTCGCCAACGAGTTTCATGGTTGCGGGCACAAGGATCGCGCGTACGATCGTCGCGTCGAGCAGCACGGCCGCCGAGAGGCCGAGGCCGAACTGCTGCAGGCCCACGAAGCTGCCCGCCGTGAAGCCCGAGAACGCCGCCACCATGATGATCGCGGCCGCGGTGATGATGCGGCCGGTGTGCTCGAGCCCGCGCGCGACCGCCTGCTCGTTGTTGTGGCGGCGGTCCCACTCCTCGCGCATGCGAGACAGCAGGAACACCTCGTAGTCCATCGAGAGCCCGAACAGGATCGCGAACAGGAAGATCGGGATCCACGCCTCGATCTGCGGCGAGCTCTGCCACCCGACCACGTTGCCCCAGCCGTGCTGGAAGGCGAGCACGAGCACGCCGTAGGTGGCGCTCACCGACAGGAGGTTCATGAACACCGCCTTTGCCGGCAGGAACAGCGAGCGGAAGGCGCGCATCAGCAGCAGATAGCTGATCACAAGCACTCCGGCGACGAGCCACGGGAACGCGCCGTACGCCTTGTCGATGAAGTCGACGCCGAAGGCGGGCGCACCGCTCACGTACACAGTCGTCGCGAATCCGGCCTGCGGCACGTACCGGTCTCGCAGCCGGTGCACGAGGTCCATCGCGGCGTGGGTGCCGGCGTCGTGCTTCCCCGCCACACGGATCTGGTACGCGCTGCCGTCGGCGTCCATGATGGAGGCGCGCTCGAGCGCCGCCCGCACCGCTGGGCTGGGGGCGCCTGGGGTGCGGATGACGGCCGCGGGCGCCTGGATCGTGCGCGGCTGCACCTCTGGATCGCGCGACACCGCCGCGATGAAGCGGCGCTGTGCGGCGATCTGCTGGGCGCTCCAGGCGGCGCCCGGCCTGCCAGCGTCGACCACGATCTGGTGCGGCGCGAGCGCACCCGGTCCGAGCGTGCCCTCGAGCAGCGCGAGGCCTCTCGTCGCCTCCGTTGTCTTCGGCACACCGCGGTTGTCGCCGCCGGTCAGGCTCAGCGTGATCGCCGGGGCCGCGAGCGCGAGCATCAACGCGGTCCCGATCACGAGATACGGAACCGGGCGCCGCATGATCGAGTTCGCGAGCTTCGTCCAGAAGCCGGCCTTCGCCTGAGCGCGGCTCTTCAGGATGCGGCGCGGGATGATGCGTAGGCGGTTCACCCGGCGGCCCATCACTGCGAGCAGCGCGGGGAGGAGTGTGGCCGAAGCCGCGATCGACACGAGCGGGACCATCACCCCGCCCACGCCCATGGAGCGCATGAATGGGAGCGGCATGAGGATCAGCAGTGCGAGCCCGATCGCGACCGTCAGCCCGGAGAAGATCGTGGCGCGCCCCGCGGTGAGCATCGTGCGTTCCAGCGCCGCGTGGGGGTGGTCGTGGCGCTCGAGCTCCTCGCGGTAGCGGAAGACCACGAGCATCGAGTAGTCGATGGCGATCGCGAAGCCGATCAGCGTGACGATGTTCGTCACGTAGATGGCCATGTCCATGAAGTGGGCGAAGATGAACACGATCCCGAGGGTGGTCGGGATGGTCACCAGCGCGAACGCGAACGGCACCGAGATCGCCGCGAGCGTGCCGAACATGAACAGCATCACGATCAGCGCGACCGGGATGGCGATCGACTCACCCCGCGCGAGGTCCTCGTTGTAGATCTTCTGCGTGTCGTGGTTGATGGCCGGGAAGCCCGACACGTAGGCGCGTGCGCCCGGGACCGTGCCGAGCGCCTTCCGGACGTCGTTCGTCTTGTCCGATGCGTCCGCGTTCTCGAGCGGTGTCGTTACCTGCACGTAGGCGATGCTGTCGCCGGCCTGCAGGACCGGTCCGGCCTTGCCTCCCTTGATCGCTGACGCGGCGCGTTGCGCGGCTTCTTCCGCCGAGCGCACGAACTCGGGGTTCCGTGGCGAGCCGCCAGTGCTCTGCAAGACCAGCGTGAAGTTGCCGTCGCCGTGCTCGCCGAAATGCGTCTTCGCGACGTCGAGGCCCTTCTCCGCCTCCGAGCCCGGCACGCTGAACCGATTGGTCAGGAGGCCTCCGAGGTTGGCCGCGCCGGCCGCGCCCAGCACGAACACGGCCAGCCACGCGAGGAGGACCTTCTTCCTGTTGCGGATGATGGCGCGAGTCCAACGCCGCACGACGCAAGCCTACCGAGCCACCTCATAAGCGTCGCGTCAATTTTCGGTGAAGGCGAGTTGCGTCACCCGGTAGCTTCCAGCGTGTCTGGCGGGCGCTTGGCCTGCCGCGAACGAAGGAGCGGCGATGGGCTTTGACCAGTACCACGAGCCTCCCGAAGAGCTTCCCGCAAGGGCGCGCACCTTCGCCCGCCTCTGCGCCTCGCTCACCGAAGAGGCCGAGGCGATCGGCTGGTATGAGCAGCGACTTGCCGTCGAGCCGGAACCCGAGGCGCGCGCGATCATGAGCGACGCTCAGGGCGAGGAGTTCAAGCACTTCAGCATGGACCTCGAGGCCCTCCTCAGGCGGACGCCGGCGTGGCGGGAGATCGCGGAGGGCATCCTGTTCCAGCCCGGCGACATCGTGGAGCACGGGGAGGAGGCCGAGGCGGAGACGCTCGAGGCCGGACCCGAGACCTCCACACCGGGTGAGCCGTCGGGCTCGCTCGGCATCGGCAGCCTACGCGGGGTCGCGTGATGAACCACCTCCTTCGCTCGCACGCGCCGATCTCGGATGCCGGATGGGAGCTGCTCGACAACGAGGCGAAGGAGCGGCTCAGCGCGGCGCTGGCGGCGCGGCGCCTTGTCGATTTCTCCGGCCCGTACGGCTGGGAGCGTTCGAGCAGCAACATCGGGCGCTCACAGCCACTCCCGGACGCGCTCTGCGAGGGCGTCTCTGCGCGGCAGCGCCGGGTGCTGCCGCTGATCGAGCTCCGCAGCGAGTTCACGGTCTCCCGTGAGGAGCTACGCGACGCCGATCGTGGGGCTCCGGACGCCGACCTAGGAAGCCTCGACCGGGCAACGCGCCAGATCGCGCTCGCGGAGAACATCGCTGTGTTCCACGGCTTCCAGGCGGCGGGCATGGCCGGCGTCGCCGACGCGAGCCCGCACGCGCCGATCACGTTAAGCGACGACTTCGACGACTATCCCGGACACGTGGCGAAAGCCGTGGAGCTGCTGCTCGAAGTCGGCGTGGATGGCCCGTACGGCCTCGCACTCGGGCCGGACGGCTACACCGGCGTGATCGAGTCGACCGAGCACGGCGGCTACCTCGTGTTCGACCACCTGCGCAAGATCCTCGACGGCCCCGTTGTGTACGCGCCGGGCGTGCGGGGCGCTGTCGTGCTCAGCACGCGCGGCGGCGACTTCCTGTTCGAGTCGGGGCAGGACCTGTCGATCGGCTACGACCACCACGACGCCGGGTCGGTGCACCTCTATCTCGAGGAGAGCTTCAGCTTCTTCGTCGCGACGCCCGACGCCGCGGTGTCACTCACTGCCGCGTAGCCGCCAGAGCGCCTGACGCTCGCCGAAGGTGAGCAGGCGCCAGTCGTCTTGGGCCTCGTCCCACACCCAGACGCTCACGTCGACGACGCTCCGCGCGCCCTCGAGCGCGCGGATCGTCTCGCGTAGGTCGGTGCCGTCCGCGATCACCTGCCGCGACATCGCGTCGACCACGCGGAACGTGCGCGGCTCGGCCTGTTTCGCCGGTTCGGGCTCCCTACGACGGCGTGGCTCGACGACGACCGGGCCACTTCCGCCGGCCCCGCCGTTCAGCTTCTTCTCGATGGGCACCATCTGGGCGCCGGTGCCCTTCGTCTCTGTGTCGAGAACCCAGGTTTTTCCCATTTCTATGCTGAATTCTAGAAGCCGGGCGTGCAGCGGCCGTTGCAGCCGTAAGCGTGAGGCGATTCCGCGGCGAACAGACCCCCATGGCAGCACGAGCGGCTCTGTTCGGAGTGCTGGCCGCGCTCGCATGGCCCGCGGGAGCGTTGGCAGTGATCGGCGACACAAGCGGAGGGACCGCCCCACCCGCGGGGGCACCGGCGCCCACGACGGTTGCTGCCGTGACGCTCACGGCCGGCGTCGCGCGCACGAGCGCGACGGCGCCGCGCGCTGTCCAACTTGCGGTGCGCGCCGGTAATCGCCTCAAGCACAAGGCCTACCGCTACGGCGGCGGGCACAAGAGCTTCAAGGACGCCGCCTACGACTGCTCGGGGACGGTGAGTTACGTGCTGCACGCGGCGAAGCTCCTGGCATCGCCGCTCGATTCGAGCGGCCTCATGACCTGGGGCGCTCCTGGCCCAGGGTCGTGGATCACGGTCTACGCGAACGCCTCACACGCGTTCATGGTGGTGGGCGGTCTGCGCCTCGACACGAGCGGGCCGGGACCGTCCGGGCCGCGCTGGCGCGCACTGCCGCGCTCGCTCGACGGCTTCACCGCGCGACACCCGCTGGGGCTCTAACGGACCGTGGATGCCGGCGCCTGCTGTGGCGCCGGATGGTGCGGCTTGGACGAGCCGCTCAGCACGAAGCTAGGGACCATGAACGCCACAGCCACGAGGCCGATCGTGATAGCGCGCAGGCGCCGGGGCGTCAGCCAAACGGCGCCGTGATTCTGCAGCCAGGCTCGAGCGCCGGACGCTCCGGCGGCGGCGGCCATTGCGCATTGCACGCACATGACTCAGAGGTTACGCGCCTCGGCTCCCTGGCGGCGCTGCACCGCCCAGGCGCCGACCGCCAGTGCCACCACAGCGAGAACCGCGGCGTAGTCGGCGTATTTGAAGTCGTGGTGGAAGCTCTCCCAGCTCCCGCCCAGGGCCCAGCCGGCACCCGCGAACGCGAAGCACCAGATCAACGACGCCGCGAGCGTGAGCCCGACGTATCGGGCGATGGGAGTCCCGAACACGCCGGCTGGGATCGAGATGAACGACCGGACAAGAGGAGTGAGCCGGCCGAGGAACACCGCGAGCGACTCATGCGAATCGAACCAGCGCTCGGCGCGTCCAAAGCGGTCGGGCGGGAGGTGGAGCCAGCGGCCGTGACGTTCCACGAACGGACGGCCTCCGCGATTTCCAATCACCCAACCGATCAGGGATCCCGCGAGATATCCGAGCGAGCCGGCGAGCGCGAGCACTATGTAGCTCTCGATGCCGCTCGAGAGGTGAGCACCGAACAGCACGGCTGCCTGCCCGGCGATGGCGCCGGACGCGAGCACGCCGGCGTAGAGCATCGTCAGCTCACCGCCCAGGGGCAGCAGCGCGTCGACCGCCATGATCGTGAACACGGCGTACACGCCGTGGTTCCCGATCCAGTCGGTGAGCGTGTTGGTCAGGGACGCAAGTGGGAGGCCGGCCGGCATCGTTGCGGCAGCCTCGCAACGCAAGCTGAGGAATTCCTGAATGTCGCTGTTGTCTCGCGGCGTCTGCGGCGAGACCCGTATCGATCCGCAGCGCTACCCCGCGTGGGCTAGCCAGCTCTAGGCGTGGGTGACTTTAGGGTCGAATAGCGACCTCAATGTCACCCACGTCCCGACCACTACCGCTGCTGGGTTAACCCGGCCTAGGCGTGGGTGACCTTAATCGCCATAAGAGCGAGGAAAGTCACCCACCCTGGCTGCGTGCGCGGGATCGCGCTGCCGTTCGACGGTCGGACACCACCCGTCCGGGCGCGCAGCTGACCGTCGAGGAGCCGCGTGTGAGAGCCTCCGTGCTGTGGCTGACCACAAGGAAGAGCTGCTCCAGCTGATCGAGGGCTCTCCGAACCCGCCGCTCATGCTCGGCGGAATGGCCGAGACGATCGGGGTCTCCTACGAGGAGGCCGAGCGCCTCCTCGAGGAGCTCGTCCGCGAAGGGCGGGTGCGGATGGAGGGCGAAACGCCCGTGGCTGTCGAGCCGCCGGATCGGTAGGCCGATGGCAACTGCGCTGTTCGTGTGCCTGCACAACGCGGGCCGGTCGCAGATGAGCCAGGCTCTGTTCGAGCGGGCCGCGGCAGGCCGCCACCGCGCGCTGTCCGCCGGCACGACCCCGGGCGACCGCGTGCATCCGGAAGTTGTGGACGCGATGCACGAGCTCGGCATCGACCTGTCCGGCAACGTTCCGCGCAAGCTCACGCGCGAGCTCGCCGAGGAGGCCGACGTGGTGGTGACGATGGGATGCGGCGACGAGTGCCCGTACATCCCGGGCAAGCGCTACATCGACTGGGATCTCGAGGACCCGAAGGGGCGCCCGCTGCACGAGGTGCGGGAGACCCGGGACGAGATCGAGCGGCGCGTCCGTGAGCTCGTGGCCGAGCTCGACGGCTCGGCCTGAGACGGAGCGGCCGCGCGTGACGACCGCCCCGCTCTGGCGGTCTCAGCTGCGGAGCACCGGAGCGTCTTCCCGCTCCGGCTCGGCCGTCGGCTCGTCCGCCGACTCCTTCTCCACTACGGGCGTGACCTTTTCAGGCCGCTCGCGAGCACGGTCATAGAGGTCGCGCAACTCGCGCTCGAAGCTCTCGTCGCGCTTCTCATACCAGCGCCTGCTGTGACACATGCGCACCACCTCCGTGGCGGCTCGAGAACCACACTGGATGTTGACAGGGTCAGCGCACGCCCGTAAGACGGCTCATCGTCCGATCGAGCATCCGGTCGGGCAGGACAGCGGCAAGCGTGGCCTGCACGCGCGCGTCGATGCCCACCAGGTAGCGCGTGCGTGGTCGATCCGCAGTCAGGGCGTGCAGCACGGCGCGGGCGACCTTCTCGGGCTTCACGCCACGCCTCACTGCGTCCGTTGCGACCTTCTCCGTGGCCCGGATGCGATCGCCGTAGAGGCGGCGACCCTCCTCGGGAAGCGAGTCGAACAGCTCGTTGCCCGCGCGGATGCCCTTTTCCCAGATCTCGGTCTTCACGCTGCCCGGCTCGACCAGCGAAACCTCGATTCCCGAGGGGGTGAGCTCGCGCCGCAGCGAGTCGGCGAGCCCTTCGACGCCGAACTTCGCGGCGTTGTACGGCGAGATGAACGGCCCGGCCATGCGGCCGCCGATCGAGCCGATGATCACGAGTCGTCCGCGCGAGCGGCGAAGCGCCGGGATGAAGGCCTTCGTGAGAGCGAAAGGCGCGACCAGCATCACGTCGAGTTGGCGCCGAACGTCTTCGAGGGGGAGGTATTCGAGCGGTCCGGGTAGCGCCATGCCCGCGTTGTTCACGACTCCGGCAAGATCGCCGTCCACTCGATCAGGGAGCGACGCGATCGCGTCGAAGTCGGTGACGTCGAGCATCAGCGGCTCGATCCGCGCGGGATCGAGCGCCCGCACCGCTTCAGCGTCCTCTTCGCGCCTCACGCCCGCGAGCACGCGGAAGCCGCGCGCGGCAAGCTCGGCAGCCGTGGCCCGCCCTATGCCGGTGGACGTGCCGGTGATCAGCACGGTGCGATCAGCCATCGCGGCGCGACTTTAACGGCCGAGCCGCACCGCCCGCTCGAAGTGGTGTGAGCGCGGGGAGCGCCGCAACTCTCGCCAGCGCGGCTGTTATACGTAAGCAGACCGCCTAATCCAGCCGCGTCCCGCGCGGCTGGAGCGGGGGACCCACTGGCCGATGAACCGGCTGGGGGCGAATCGGCCGCAGAGCGGCCGACGCGCTGTCTCGAGCGCGAGCCCGTCAGCTAACCCCGCAGGCAGCCAGAGACAACGTGCACCAATTCCCGCAACGGCTCCTCCCGCCGGCCATGCTCGCGCTGGCCGCGCTTTCGCTAACGGCCGCCGCGCCGGCGTCGGCCAAGCCGCGTACGCCCGCGCCGAAGATCAGCTCGGTGCGCTGCTGGCCGGTGAGCGCATGCACGAGCGATCCACACACGGTGCGCGCCGGCGGCCGCCTCCGCTTCCGCGGACGCAACCTCAAGCACGGCATGCAGGTGCGCTTCCAGGGCACGGTGATCGCGGGGAAGAAGACCGCGCTCGTCGCCAAACTGAGGCTGCGGCGACCGGACGGCTTCGTGGCGACCGTGCCCACCACCGCGCGCTCGGGCCGCGTGCGCGTTGTGTCTCCGACCGGTAGGCGCTCGAACCTCGCCGGCCCGATCACGATCGTGAGCACACCGGTGAAGGGCACCGGCACCGCGCTCGACGGCAACGGCGTGTGGATCTGGTA
>DASVXS010000288.1:0-3287 GCA_036392575.1 Thermoleophilaceae bacterium
CCGCCGGCGCCCCTCGCTCCCCGCGCGGCGCACACTCGCGATCGCCCTGGCCGCGGTCGTGGCGCTTGCGGGCGCGGCGTTCGCCGCTTCGCCGCCGCTTCGCCACAGCGTGCTCGACTGGCTCGGACTCCGCGGCGTGAAGGTGGAGCAGGTGCCCAAGCTGCCGAAGCCCGCGGGCGCCGGCGAGCGGCTCGGGCTCGGCCGCCGCACGTCGCTGGCCGCCGCGCGGCAGGCGGTTCCGTTCCGCTTGACCGTGCCCACCGCGCTCGGCGCGCCGAACGAGGTGTGGCTGAGCCGCACGATCCCGCGCGGCCAGGTGAGCTTCGTCTACGCGCGCGGCGGCCACGTGCGCGCCCTGGTCACGCAGTTCGTGGCGCAGCAGCCGTTCACCTTCCTGAAGAAGTTCGCGACGCCGCAGACGCGGGTCGAGCGTGTGCGCGTCGGCGGCTCGCCTGGGGCGTGGATCGCGGGCCTGCCGCACGAGGTCGCGTACGTCGACGCCGACGGCACGGTGCGAGCGGAGACGCTCCGACTTGCCACGAACACGTTGATCTGGCAGCGCGGCGGAGTGACGCTACGGCTCGAGGCGCATGTATCGAAGGCGCGCGCGCTCGAGATCGCGCGCTCCTTCCGCTGAACGCGCGCGGGAACCCGCCTCGCGCGGCGGTTGTAGAGGGGGTAGCAACCAAGGAGGCCCCATGAGGAAGGCACTGCCGCTCATAGCCGTCGCTGTAGCCGCTCTCGCGCTCGCGGCGCCAGCCCTTGCGAAGGAGGGCGTCTCGCTCAGCTCCACGCCGGACGGACTTGCGCCCGGCCAGGACTGGAACGTTCGCATCACGCCGATCTTCCACGACGGCGGCGGCCCGCCGTCCGGGCCGAAGGGCATCGCGATCCAGCGGGGTGCGAGCGGGCACTGGTTGCGCTTCCCCGCCCACCGCGTCAGCGGCGGCGACTATGAGGCCACGGTGAGCTTCCCGCGCGAGGGCAGGTGGACGTACAAGGTCACCGGCTTTGGACTTGCCAACCAGTACTTCGATCCGGTCGTGATCGAGCGGTCTGTTCCGGTGCCGGCGGCAAGCCACTCGGATGGAGGCGGTGGCGACGGCTTCCCGTTTGCGGCCGTCTTCGGCGGGCTCGGCGGTCTGCTCGTGCTGGGGCTCGGAGCCGTAGCTATCCGGCGCGTGCTGGTGCGGCCCGCCTCCTCGTGACGCGGACACCTTCGATCACTACGAGCACGATGGCTACCGGCACGGTCGCCGGCAACAGGTCGTAGACGAGGAACAGCTGGTCCCACGCCAGGGCCACCACGAACACGCCGAGCGCGGCCGCAAGCTGAGGGCCGCGCTCGGCGGCCAGCACGCCTCCGAGCACGCCGGCGATGAAGAGGTCGCCGTAGCCAAGCGTCGCCCCACCGAACGCCACCGACTGAAGGTGGGGCAGACCAAAGCCGGGGCGTGCCGCCTCGAGCACGGCGTTCGGCGCCTGCAGCTGATTGCCGAACACGAGGATCGAATCGACGACGGCCATGGCAACGATGCCCACCTTCAGGAGCGGAAGCGGAGCGGCGCCCGACAGGAGCCGCCCGACCATCACGCACGAGCCCGCCACGAGCACCAGCGCGGCTATCTGGCCGGCGCGCGTGTCCTGCGACGCCCAGGCGATGGCAAGCGCGGGTATCGCGAGCAGAGCGAGCCAGCGCCGGGCTCCGTGCATGGCCCAGCCGAGCGCGAGCGCACATCCCGGCGGCACGAGTAGGAAGGCGACCCACGTGAGGATGTCGGCGGTGCCCGGGAAGGCCGAGATCGCGGCGATAACGACGGCTATCGACAGCGGCAGGATCAAGACCCACTTGTTCGAGCGGTAGCGCTCGAGCCACCGCGGCAGGCCGGCCGCGGGCAGCGCGACGCACACGGCCTGCGATGCGATCAGGACGGTGTTGTCCCAGCCGAAGAACACCGCGTGCGGATCAGTCGATGCCGAGGCGGTCGAGCAGCGCCTCGTCCTGACGCCAGCCGCGGCGCACGCGCACGTTCAGATCGAGGTGAACGCGCCGGCCGGTGAGCGCTTCGATCTCTATCCGGGCCGCCGTGCCGATGTCGCGCACCATGCGACCGCCGGCGCCGACAAGGATCCGCTTCTGCGAATCCGTCTCGGCCCAGATGCGCGCTACCACGGTGAGCGGCCCGTCTTCGTCGCGCTCGATCAGCTCGTCGATCTCGACCTCAGCGGCGTGCGGCAGCTCCTGACGCGTGCGCGCCAGCACCTGCTCGCGCACCAGCTCGGCGAGGCGCACGTTCTCGGGGAGGTCGGTGCGCTCTTCGGGCGGGTAGAGGAAGGGGCCCTGCGGCATCAACTCGATGAGTGCGCTCTGCAGGTCCTCGACGCCCTCCCCCGTGCGCGCGCTGATCGGGAAGATCTCGCCCTGCACGTCGAGCTCGCCGGCGGCGCTGAGCGCCTCCACCATCCCGCGCCGGCGCAGGCGATCAGCCTTGTTCACGGCCGTGACCGTGGGCAGCCCGACCTCCCTGATCGCCGCAGCGATGAAGCGGTCGCCCGGGCCCACACCCTGTTCGCCGCTCAGCACGAACAGCGCCGCGTCCGACTCGGAGAGCTCGTACTGCATGCGCGCCTGCATCCGCGCGGTGAGCGGGTCGCGCGGGCGCTGCACCCCCGGAAGATCCACGAGCACGAGCTGCCAGTCGTCGCCGGTCGCGACCCCACGGATCGCCCGCCGCGTGGTCTGCGGCTTGTCGGACACGATCGCGACCTTCTCGCCCACCAGGTGGTTCACCAGCGTGGACTTGCCCACGTTCGGCCGGCCGGCGAGCGCGACGAAGCCCGAGTGGGTCACCGCAGACCTTCCATCACTCGATCCTGGAGCGCGAGCATCTCGCCGTCGTCGGTCTCGTGGTCATAGCCGCAGAGGTGGAGCGCGCCGTGGACGATCGCCTCGATCACGTCCTCTGTGTGCTCCGGGCAGATCACGATGTCGCCAAGCTCACGCGGGCCCTGCGTCGGTCCCACGCCGTCGACTGGAAATGACAGCACGTCGGTTGGGGTGTCCTTGCCGCGGTGCTCCCGGTTGAGCTCCCGAATCTCGTGTTCGCCCACGAACGCGATCGCGACATGGCCGTCGCGGACTCCCGCCGCCTCGAACGCAGCCTTCGCGGCGTGTCCCGCCCCGTCCGGCGCGGGTCCGCTCACCTCTATCTCGAGCGTGTCAGCGATCGGTCCGATTGCGCTGCGCCGAGCGCAGCTCGGGCGCCTGGCGCTGCTGGTAGCGGTCG
>DASVXS010000289.1:0-18492 GCA_036392575.1 Thermoleophilaceae bacterium
CGAGCCAGCCGAGGTAGACGTCGGTCCACGGCTTCTCCGGCCAGAACTTGACCTGGCCCGACTTGACGACGTCGATGGCCGGCTTCGCGAGCCCGGTCATGTCGCAGAACCACTGCAGCGAGATCAGCGGCTCGATCCGCATTCCGCTGCGGTGCGAGTGCGGCACGTCGTGCTCGTACGGCTCGGTGCCGGCGATCGCGCCCTCGGCCTCGAGCGCGGCCACGACGGCGTCGCGCGCCTCGTCCACGTTCATGCCGGCGAACTCGCCGGCGGCGTCGGTCATGAGGCCGTCCTCGCCGATCACCGTCACCTCTTCAAGGCCGTGGCGGCGCCCGATCTCGAAGTCGTTCGGGTCGTGCCCCGGCGTGATCTTCAGCGCGCCGGTGCCGAACTCGGTGTCCACGTAGTCCTCGGCGATGATCGGCAGGCGGCGTCCCACGAGCGGCAGGACCGCTTCCTTGCCGATCAGGTCGCGGTAGCGGTCGTCACCGGGGTTCACCGCCACCGCGGTGTCCGCGAGCATCGTCTCGGGCCGTACCGTCGCCACCGTGACCGAACCCGAGCCGTCGGCGAGCGGGTACACGATCGAGTAGAGCGTGTCGGTCACCCGCCGCTGCTCCACCTCGAGGTCGGAGATCGCCGAGCGCGTCCCCGGATCCCAGTTCACCATGTAGTTGTCGCGGCGGATGAGGCCCTTCTCGAAGAGCTTCACGAACACGTGCGTGACGGCGCGCTGGTACTCCTCGTCCATCGTGAAGCGCTCGTCCTCGTAGTCGGCCGAGGCGCCGAGCCGCTTGTACTGCTCGACGATCGTGGAGCCGTACTTCTCACGCCACTCCCACACGCGCTCGATGAACGCCTCGCGGCCGATCTCCTGCCGGCTCGTGCCCTCGTCGAGCAGCTGCTGCTCTACCTTGACCTGAGTCGCGATGCCGGCGTGGTCGGTGCCGAAGATCCACTTGGTGCGCCGCCCCTGCATGCGGCGCATTCGCACGACGAGATCCTGCATCGTCCCGTTGAGCGCGTGACCCATGTGGAGCGCGCCGGTCACGTTCGGCGGCGGGATGGCAATCGAGAAGTTCTCGGACGGCGAGCCTTCGGGCTCCGGGTGGAAGATGCCCGCCTCGTCCCAGCGCGCGAAAACTCGGGACTCCACCTCTTCGGGCTGGTAGCGGGTGCGCTCCTCGAGGGTCTCCTTCACCCTCCGGAGTCTATTTATGGAGCCCCTGCAAACCTTCGCCTGGCTGCGTCATCGCCCCCTCGCGTGCAGAGCACGCCGCGGGGGCTGCTTCCTTGCCATGCTCGGTTTTCGCGGCTCATCTCGTATGTGCTATAGCTCGTTAGTGCTATATCATTTGCCGCGTGACCGCTGCTTCGCTCATTCGCTCTGCCCGCAGGAAGGCCGGGCTGTCTCAGGCTGAGCTCGCCGCCCGGCTCGGGACCACTCAGTCCGCCGTGGCGCGCCTCGAGTCCGAGCGGAGTAATCCACGTCTGTCCACGCTCGAGCAGGCGCTCGCAGCGGCCGGCCGCCGGCTCGAGCTGAAGTCCGCTCCCGCCCCGGCGAGCCAGGACGAGTCGCTCATCAGCCGCCGGCTCGCGCTCACGCCCGGGGAGCGTGTGACGGCGTTCGAGTCGGCCTACCGCAACACGAAGTCGCTGCTTGCAAGCAGGCGATGACGAGCATGGGGCTACCCGAATTCGACCCGCGTGCGCTGCTCGAGGCGCTCACGCGGCGCGGCGTGGACTTCGTGGTCGTCGGTGGCTTTGCAGCGGTCGTGCACGGCTCGCCTCGCCTCACGCAGGACCTCGACATCACCTACGCGACCGACCGCGTGAACCTCGCCGCGCTCGCTGAGGTGCTTTTGGAGCTCGGCGCTCGCCTACGACAGGTCGACGAGGACCTGCCGTTCGAACCGGACGAGCGCGCACTCGCGCGCACCGAGATGCTCACCCTCACCACATCCGCGGGTGCCCTCGACCTTCTCGCGAAGCCCGCCGGCGCCCCCGCCTACGCGCGGCTGCGCGAGCGCGCCGAGCGTGTCGACCTCGGCGGCATGGCCGTGCTGGTGGCATCGATCGAAGACCTCGTCGCGATGAAACGCGCCGCCGGTCGCGCGAAAGACCTGGCCGACATCGAGGAGCTCGAGGCGATCCGCCGCCTACGCGCCTGACGCGCGCACGAACTCCTGGAACTTCCGCGTATCGCGCGATGGCGGACCGTGCCCGAAGCAGATCAGCGCCGGCTCGAGATCGGCGAGCTTGCGCGCCGACTCGCGGTTGCGCGCAGGGTCCGGCGTGAAGTGGTCCGGCGGCCAGTGGAGTCCCGGGACGCCCGTACTCGGGTTAAGCCCGAACAGCACGTCGCCGAGGATCAGGGCCCGGTCGGCAGGACGCCAATACGCGACGTGCCCAGCCGAGTGACCGGGCGTTTCGATCACGGTGAAACCACCCACCTCGTCGCCCTCGCGCAAGCGGCGGTCTACCTTCCGCGGCGGCCCCGCGAACACGCGCTCGCTGAGCTTGTTCATGGGGTGGGCCGGCTGCCGCGCCGCGATCCGGCCGTTCTCCATCACATCGGCGTCGCCCTCGGGACACCACAGCGGGATGCCGAGCGTGTCGCAGACAACCTTGCTCGATCCCTGGTGGTCGGGGTGCACGTGGGTGAGCGCGTGCGCCGTCACCTCGCGCCCCTGGAGCTGGCGCAGGATCCGACGTCTGGCGTGCCGTGTGGCCGCGTCGATCAGCACGCCGTCGGCGAGGTACACGTTCATGATGTTGGGCGGGAAGCCCGAGAGGTGGTGGAGCCCGTCAGCCAGCTGCTTCACGGCCGCGCACCCTAACGAACGGCCCGCCCCCTCCGCCAGGCCCCCGCACGCCGGGCGACGAGGCGGGCGCCGCACGACGCTGCGAGACCTGGCGGACGAGGCGGGCCTGGTCCGGTCTCGCAGCGAGGATGTACGGCGTCCGTAAACGCCCGATGAGGCGGGCGCGAAGCGTCGGTTAAGGGCGAGCGCTCAGCGCTTGATCTTCTTGGTCTCGCACGACTTGAACTTGTCCTTCGGGTCGCCGGTGCAGACGTCCCTGCCCTTGCCACCGTTGACGGAGTCCTTCTTACCGTCGGCGATGTTGAGCTTGTCGTTGCCGGAACCGCCCGAGAGCGTGTTCTTGCCCTTGCCGCCGCTCAGGTTGTCGTTGCCGGCACCACCCGAGAGAGAGTCGGTGCCGTCGCCGCCATTGAGCCTGTCGTTGCCCGTTCCGCCGCTGAGCTTGTCATTGCCCTTGCCGCCGTTCAGCTTGTCGTTCCCGGCGCCGCCGTTGAGGCAGTCGTTGCCGTCGCCGCCGTTCAACGTGTCGTCGCCGGCAAGACCGTTCAGCAGGTCGCCGAAAGGCGTACCTGTCAGCAGGTCCTTCTTCCCCGTGCCGGCCTTGACGTTCGCGCACGCTTTGGTCTTGTTCAGCTGCGTGCCCGGCTGTTGCGGCTGCTGCGGAGCCGCAGGACATGCGTCATGCACCGCCGGGTTGCTCGGGCAGCCGTCCTGCGTCACGTCTCCATACCCATCGGCATCCGCGTCAGGCTCGAGGTCCGCACCGACCAGGTACTCCCATCCGGGGCTGGCCGAGGGCGGTGCAAAGGCGCCATCAGCGAGCTTGGGCGTGAAATAGGACGATGTGGCGCCCCCGGTGGTCACCACGCCAGCGCCGTCGCTCCCGTCGAGGTCGTAGCCGATCAGGTCTCCACCCTTGACGGGCAGCCGCGTAGCGTATGTACCAAGAGGATCGAACCCGCTCGGCGTCGTGAACGTCTCGGTGCTGCCGGCGCCCTGGAAGTTGCCGCCCGCGGCCGGCCGGATCACCCGGAACTCAATCTGCGAGCCGGGCCCGAAGTCGCGCGTGTAGAAGCGCGTGATCACTCCGTCGATCGGCGTCGCGACCACGCGCCCCGGGATCGTGCTCTGCATGAAGCTGCAGCCGCCCGGCGCTCCGCACAACAGCGAACCGCCGGTCTTCAGGTCGCTGCCGAGCGTGACCGTCGGCGCCACGGGAGAAGTGGTCAGACGTAGGGTCCAGCCGCCTGCGAGCGTTCCGGAGTCGACGGTGGCGTCATCGACTATGTAGAGGCTCCAGGTGCCGTTCGGGTTCCCTGTGAAGGCGCCGAGCGACCCGAGCGACGGCGCCGGTGCAGGTGCCGGGAAGGGGTCGCCGCCGCCGACGTTCGTCGGCTTGAAGAAGCCGCTGCCGATCACGCCGGTGGTCGGGAAGGTGGTCCCCGCCGAGTCGTCGATCGTGAGGTTGACGTTCGAGAAGTCGCTGCCGTCGCCAACGTCAGACATGAGCAGCAGCGCCTGCCCGGACGGACTCACCAGCATCATGTCGATGTCGTTCTCGAAGGTGTGTGAAAGGCCGTGGAGGATCACGCTCACGTGATCGATCTGCGAGCCCATCCCGGAGACGTCGACGGTCGAGGGATAGGCCGACGCCGGCGCCCCCGTCCCCGCTCCTGTGCCCGAACCGGGGATCGTGATCGAAGCGGAGTTCGTGAAGTCCTTCGTGGTGGCGTGCGCCAGCGCAGGAACCGCGAGCGCCAACGCGCACACGAGTGCTGACACGACGACGCTGCGGCTGCGAGTCATGCGAGTGCCCCTCCATGGGACGGTGACGAGTCCAACCGCGCCAGGGTAAGCGTCAAAAGTGACTTTGGAGTACGCGCCTGGACGAACGTTCTAGCCCCTAATCAGGGGCTCGTCCGCGCGCTTCGTCGGCGGCGGCTAGGCCGATTCGGCCTGGTCTGCCGCCCGCTCGTCGGCCACGGCCTCGGTGACGAGCGTGGGCTTGAGGCCCTTCTCGATCGTCTCCTTGGTCACGACGCACTTCTTCACATCGCGGCGCGAGGGAAGCTCGAACTGCACGTCGAGCAGCGTCTCCTCGAGGATCGAGCGGAGGCCGCGCGCGCCGGTCTCGCGGTCGAGCGCCTTGTCGGCGATCGACTCGAGCGAGTCGTCGGCGAACACCAGCTCGATCCCGTCGAACTGGAAGAAGCGCTGGAACTGCTTCACGAGCGCGTTCCGCGGCTCGTTGAGAATGAGCACGAGATCCTCGCGCGAGAGCTGGTGGATCACCGAGATGACCGGCAGGCGGCCGATGAACTCGGGGATCAGCCCGTACTCCACGAGGTCCTCCGGCAGGATCTGCTCGAACAGCTCGCCGGTGTCCTTGTTCGTCTTAGAGCGCACCGACGCGCCGAAGCCCACGCCCTTGTGGCCGATGCGCCGCTCGATCACCTTGTCGAGGTTCGCGAACGCCCCGCCGCAGATGAACAGGATGTTCGTGGTGTCGATCGTGAGGAACTCCTGGTGCGGGTGCTTGCGCCCGCCCTGCGGCGGCACCGAGGCGACGGTGCCTTCGAGGATCTTCAGGAGCGCCTGCTGCACGCCCTCGCCGGACACGTCTCGCGTGATCGACGGGTTGTCGGCCTTGCGCGCGATCTTGTCGACCTCGTCGATGTAGATGATCCCGGTCTCCGCCTTCTTCACGTCGTAGTCGGCGGCCTGGATCAGCTTGAGGAGGATGTTCTCCACGTCCTCGCCCACGTAGCCGGCCTCGGTGAGCGCCGTGGCGTCGGCGATCGCGAACGGCACGTTCAGGATCTTCGCGAGCGTCTGCGCGAGGAGGGTCTTGCCGCAGCCGGTCGGACCTAGCAGCAGGATGTTCGACTTCTGCAGCTCGAGGTCGTTCTCGTCGGACTGCATCATCTGCACGCGCTTGTAGTGGTTGTAGACCGCTACCGAGAGCGTGCGCTTCGCGCTCTCCTGCCCAACGACGTAGTCCTGGAGTACGTCGTGGATCTCCTTCGGCTTCGGCAGGTTCTCGAGGCTGAAGGTCGCGGGACCCGTGAGCTCCTCGTCGATGATCTCGTTGCAGAGATCGATGCACTCGTCGCAGATGTAGACGCCCGGACCTGCGATGAGCTTCTTCACCTGCCGCTGCGACTTGCCGCAGAAGCTACAGAGGAGCTGTTCGTTCGAGTCGGTGGGCCGGGCCAATGCCTCTCCTCCCCCGGGAGGCGGGAGATCCCGCTAGTGCTGCGAGATCACCCTGTCGATGAGCCGATAGTCCTTGGCCTCTTCAGCACTCATAAAGTAGTCGCGCTCGGTATCCCTGGCCACCTTCTCGAGCTCCTGCCCCGTGTGCTTCGCGAGGATCTCGTCCAGGCGGCGGCGCACGTCGATGATCTCCTTGGCGTGGATCTCGATGTCGGTGGCCTGTCCCTGGAAGCTCGAGGAGACCTGGTGGATCAGGATCTTCGCGTTCGGCAGCGCCATGCGCTTGGTGTCGGCGCCGCCGGCGAGCAGAAGCGCCCCCATCGACATAGCGATGCCCACGCAGATCGTCTGCACGTCCGGCTTGATGAACTGCATCGTGTCGTAGATCGCGAGGCCCGCATACACCGAGCCGCCGGGCGAGTTGATGTACAGCGAGATGTCCTTGTCCGGATCCTCGGACTCGAGGTGAAGGAGCTGGGCGACGATCAGGTTCGCGATCTCGTCGGTGACGGGAGTCCCCAGGAAGACGATCCGCTCGTTGAGCAGACGTGAGTAGATGTCGAACGCGCGCTCACCTCGCGACGTCTGTTCGACGACCATCGGAACTAGGGGACTCATGTGCTCGCTTCTCTTTCGCTCGTTGCGTTCGATTCCTTCAACGACGAGCTTCGGGCCCGCCCGCGGCGCAGTCTAGCAACGGCCTTCTGCCCTTCTGGACGGTCTGGAAGCGCCTACGAACCCGGTGTCCAGATTTGTTGAGGAGCCGCTTCGCCCTCTTCCTTGCCGGGCGTCCAGAGCTTGTCGCGTGCCTTCGCCTGCTCGACCGAGATCGGCTTCGCCGACTCCACGAGGATGTCGAGCGCGCGCCTCATCGCGATGTCCTCGCGCAGCGCCTCAGCGCGACCCTGCTGCTTCGCCCGGTCCAGTGAGCGCCTGAGCGATTTCTCGCTCGGCGGCTGGCCGCCCTGGCGGATGGCGGCGTCGCGCAGTGCGTCGAGCAGCTCGTCGTCCGAGACCTCGATTCCCTCAGCGGCAACGATCGCGGCCAGCACGCTCTCGCGCTTCAGCGCCTGCTCTGCCTGCGGCTCGGACTCGGTGACGAGCTCCTCCTCTTCCTTGCCCATCATCTGGAGGTACATGCGCGGGTCCATGCCCCGGTGCTGGAGCTGGTGCGCCGTCTCGTGCCACATCTCATGGGCCTTCGCGTGGACGAGCTCATGTGGCACGTCCACCTTCGCCTCGGCCACCGCGGCGTCGAGCGCGGCCTCGCGGAACTCGTTCTCGATCGTGCGCTCGTCGGCCTGGCGCAGCTTGGCCTCGATATCCGAGCGCAGCTCGTCGAGCGTGTCGAAGCCGCCGGCCTCGGCAGCGAAATCGTCGTCGAGCTCGGGCAACCGCTTCTCCTTGACCTCCTTGACGGTGGTGTCGAAGACCGCCTCATTGCCGGCTAGGTGCTCGGCGCCGTAGTCGTCCGGGAAGGTCACGCGCACCTCGCGCTGCTCGCCGGCCGCGGCGCCGACGAGTTGTTCCTCGAACCCCGGGATGAGCCGCTCGGAGCCGAGCTCGAGCGTGTAGCCGCGCGCCTCGCCGCCCTCGAACGGGTCGCCATCGAGCGTGCCCACGAAGTCGATCACCACGAAGTCGCCGTTCTGTGCCTCGCGGTCGACGGTCTCGAGCGACGCCTGCGACTCGCGCAAGCGCTCGAGCTCGCGGTCGACGTCCTCGTTGGCGACCTCCGGCTCACGCCGCCCGACCTCGAGGCCCTTGTAGCTTCCGAGCTTCGCGTCTGGGCGCACGCCGACCTCGATCGAGAACGACAGCGGCGAGCCCTTCTCGGGGTAGTCGCCCACGTCGAGCTTGGGATCGCCGACCGTGGCGAGCCTCGTATCGGCGAGCGCCTCCTCGTACCAGTTCGGAAGGCCGCGCCGGATCGCCTCTTCGAGCACGGCCTCGCGCCCGACGCGCTGGATCACGACGGGGGGCGGCACCTTGCCGCGCCGGAACCCGGAGATGCGCATCTCCTGTCCGAGCGCGCGCGCTGCGCTGTCGAGCTCCCGCTCGACCTCGGCCGACGGGACCTCTACCTCCACGCGCACGCGTGAATCGCCGAGCTCGGTGGTCTTGGTGCTGAGCGCTGCGGGCATGGCCAGCCACGATAGCGTGAGCGACTTGACGCGCGCCCTCACCGATCGCGGCAGGCGAGAGCGACTCGTGGAATGGCTCTACACGGGTCCGCTCGGACACCTCTACGGCGTCCTCGCGGACCTCGTGCAGCTATGGGTGCGCTACGGCGTGCGCCGCCTGCGCCTGCGTGTGTCGCGGCGCTAGCCGATGAGCAGGAGTACGAACGACGCGACCACCGCGATCCCGCCGAGGATCGCGCCGGCCGTGGCGCGTCCGTCGCCGGTGCCGGACTCGCGAGCGCCGAGCCCGAGCGCGAGCGCGGCGGCGCCCACCGCGAACGGCAGCCCGGTCCAGAACACGAAACCGACGGCGATCGCGAGGACCCCGAGGATCAGCGCGGTGCGAGACGCCCGGCCGGCCGCGCGCTCGCGCGGAAGCAGCCAGAGGAAGAGGCCCGCCATGATCGCAAGCACGATGATGATCGCGCCCGCCATCCCGACGGCATCTCCCGTGCTGCCGGGCAACCAACCGACCGGCATACCGATCAGCAGCAGAAATGTGGACGCCAGGGCGACGTTGCGGTCGCGCTGGAGCGTCGCGTCGGACGCCGGAGCGGCGCCGGACGGAGTAACTGGACCAGCTGAGAATTCCATGGCTCAGACCTACACCCGATTCGGCGCCCTGGTCAAGTGCCGCAGACCGCTCAAGCACCGCACATAAGGAGATACAGATGCCCGAGCGATATGACGCGATAGTGATCGGGGCCGGTCCGTCGGGCGAGGTGGCAGCGGGCGACCTCGCCAATCACGGGCTTCGCGTGGCGGCGGTGGAGCGCGAGCTCGTCGGCGGCGAGTGCGGCTTCTGGGCCTGCATTCCGTCGAAGACGCTGCTGCGACCCGGCGACGTGCTGAGCGAGGCGGGTCAGGCGCCCGGTGCCCGCGAGGCAGTGGACGGCAGCCTCGACGTCCGGGCCGCGCTGAGCTGGCGCGACTTCGAGGTGTCGAACTACGACGACCACCACCAAGCCGACTGGCTGAGCGAGATGAAGGTGGACATCCTCCGCGGACAGGCGCGGCTGGATGGACCCGGGCGCGTACGCGTCGGTGACGAGCTCTACGAGACCGACCGCGTCGTAGTCGCGACCGGCTCGGATCCGGTCATCCCGCCGGTAGACGGGCTGGCCGAGCTCGAGGGACTGTGGACGAACCGCGAGGCGACCGGGCTGAAGGAGGTGCCCGAGTCGATGCTCACGCTGGGCGGCGGGCCCGTGGGCGTTGAGATGGGCCAGGTTCTTCGCCGCATGGGCGCGCGCGTGACGATCGTCGAGCACGAGGGGCGGCTGCTGTCGCGCGAAGCGCGCCCGGTTGGCGAGGCCGTGGCGGAGGCGCTCGCGTCGCAAGGTGTGGAGCTACGACTTGGCCGCGCGGCGACGGCCGCGCGGCACGCCGACGGCGGCTTTGAGCTCGACCTCGACGACGGCTCGACCGAGCGCGCGGAGAAGCTGCTCGTCGCGACCGGCCGCAAGCCTCGGATCGACGATCTTGGCCTCGAGTCCGTCGGGATCGAGCCGGGCAAGCGCGGGATCGAGGTGGACGAGCGGATGCGCGCCGGTGAAGGCGTGTGGGCGATCGGCGACGCCACCGGCAAGTTCCTCTTCACGCACGTGGGCAAGTACCAGGCGCGGATCGCCGTGGCCGACATTCTCGGCAAGCCTGCACACGCGGACTACCGCGCAGTCCCTCGAGTGGTGTTCACCGATCCAGAGGTTGCGGCGGTCGGCGCGACTGAGGGCGAACGAACCGCCCGCGCCGAGCTCGCCAACATCGCGCGCACCTCCACATACACGCGCGAGTACGACCAGAATCCCGGCTTCCTGGAGCTGGTGGCCGACGGGGACCGGCTGACGGGCGCCTACGCGGTGGGCCCCCAGGCGGGCGAGTGGATGCAGCAGATCACGCTTGCCATCCGCGCCGAGATGCCGCTCGACGTGCTGCGCGACGTGATCCAGCCGTTCCCGACCTTCTCCGAGGTGGTCTACGCCGCCCTCAAGCAGCTGTAGGCGCTACGGGGTGGGCGCGCTCTGCGCGGGCGGTGCGCTGCCGCCGTTCGATGGCGGCGGCGTGGCCTGCGGCGCCGGCGCGGTTTGGGCAGGCGGCTGGGCGGGTGCGGTCTGAGCCGGCGGCTCGGCCGGTGTCGTCGGCGTCGGAGAGGACTGCGGGTTCTGCTGCGGCTGCGTCTGCTCGGGCTGGGTCGTCGTCTTCTGACGGTCGCGGCTGGCACTCGAGTGGCCGCCGCCGAAGAGCGTTGTCCGGCTGCCGGTGGTGACGGAGCCGCCGAACACCAGCTCTGGGACGGTGAGCACGAGAGCACCGATCACGAATGCGACGAGCCCGGTTGCGATCGCCGCCTTCACGTGGAGGTTGCGGCGGGGGCGGTAGATCGTCACGCCGCCGCCGTTTCCGCTGGACGAGCCGCCGTTCCGCTCGAACGTGCGCTGCTGTGGACGCGATGCCGTCAGCGTTCCGCCTCGAGCGCGCCCGCGGGCGGGCTGTCGCGATTCGGCCACCGGCGCGAGCCGCTTCACGGCCGGCGCGAGCTGCGTGACCTTGCGGGCCGGCCGCCGGTAGGCCTCGCTCGCGAGCGCCACGATCACCGGCGTCATGGCGGCGGAGATCACCGTCCCGCCCTTCCAGAAGTGCGAGGTGATGAGCATCGCCGTCACGGAGGCGAGGCTTGCCACGATGATCGTGTCGAGCGACACGCCGCCGCTCTTGGCTTGATCTCTGTCGGCCATGCGCTGCTAGAGCGCGGGCGGTGCCGTCGCCGAGGGCGCGGCCACAGCGGCCGTTGAGCACGTCGGGGCTTGCACCCCACGCAGGTTAGTAAACGTCAGGACCGATCGTGGGCCTGGCCCCCGGCAGGCCACTGAAGGGCCCGCGCTACCACAGCCAGACCCACGCTCGGTCCGCGCACGGACGTGTCCGCGCGCTATTTCTTGAAGGAGACTCCGAGGACCTTCGAACCCGCGCCGTTGTGGTCCGCGTCGCCGAGCCACTGAGCCACGAAGATCGTGTCCCGGCGCACCTTCCAGACGGTGCTGAAGCTGTCGTTCGAGGCGACCTGAACTACCTTGTGGACCCAGCCGCCCTTCACCGACCGCGCGGAGACGACGACCTGCTCCCCGCCCTGCGCGCCGGGCAGCTTGCCGGTCACCTTGATCGTCGAGGCCTTGGTGAGCTTCGTCTTCTTCGTCTTCAGCCGGAGCGACGACGCCGTGCCCAGGTCTCCACCGGTGCGGGTGAAGAACATGTTGTTGGCGTTGTCCCGGACGTAATCCGTTCCACCACTCGAGACGAGCGACAAATCGTTGATCGAGTTCCGGCTCACCAGCTGCGGCCGCCAGGTGTGGCCGGCGTCAGAGGTCCGCAGGAGCAGTCCCCCCGTCTGGAAGCCGAAGCGGCGGATCACGAGGAAGCCGGTCTTCGTGCTGCTGAAGTCGATCCCGACGACATCGAGCGTGCCGGTACCCACGAGCTGCGTCCACTTCGCGCCGCGGTTCTTCGTGAACCAGAGGCGTCCGTTGCTCTCCAGCACGTAGCCAGCCTTGCTCGTCGTGAAATCGAGGTCGTTGACGCGGAAGCGCTTCTGCGGCAGCTTCAGCTGCTGCCATTTCGCGCCGCCGTTCGTGGAGAAGTACGCCGCCTTCGACCCGTAGACGAAGACCGTGCTACCCACGTGGTCCACCGAGTCGAGGTTGGCGTTCCGGACCGGCTTCGCGTTGATGCGGCTGAACGCCTGCCCACCGTCGGTGGAGCGGCGCACGCCCTGCGGTCCCACGAGCAGCACCCGGTTCGCATCGAGCGCGAGCACCGACGGGGGCGTCGCCGACGTGCCGGTGTCGAGCAGCGCCCAGCTACCGCCGCCATTGGTGGTCTTGAACAGCGAGCCCGAGCTGTCGAGCGCGTAGCCGTTCGAGCCATCCGGGAAGGACACGTCGACGACATCCTCCGATGTCGGCACGCCGCCGCCGCTCCATGACTGGCCGCCGTTCGTGGTGCGAGCGAGCGACCCGTTCGCCCCGGGCGCCCAGGCGACGGTGCCCGACGTGGCCACGAGCTCGAAGAACGAGCCGGCGAGCCGTGCTCCGATCGGTGAGAAGTTCTGCCCGCCGTCGTCGGACGCCACTGTCGACCCCGCCTCGCCGACGGCGACAACGCGTGTCGGTGACGCGAACCCCGCCACGTAGACCCTCTGCGACGACGGCGAGACCTCGCTGCCGGTACCTCCGCCGTCGGTCGTGCGCACGAGCGTGGCGCCGTCGACGGTCGCGAGGATGCACGTCGAGCCGACGCAGCGGATCGAGCCGAAGTTGCCGCCGCTCACGCCGCCGAGGGGCTTCGCCGCCCAATTGTCGCCGCCGTCGGTGGTCGCGACCAGCGTCTTGCCGTCGCCGACCGCGTAGCCGGTGCCCGCGTTCTCGAACCAAAGGGCGTTCAGGTTCGCCCCGGCGGTCGTGACGAGCGTCCATGCCGCACCGCCGTTCGTGGTCCGGTAGATCTTGCCGCCGCCGGCTCCGCGCGTGATCACGTAGCCCACGGTCGGGCTCGTGAAGAAGATGTCCGCGGGCGTCGCGGGGGTGCCGGCGCCGGTTGCAGGTGTGCCCGGCACTGCCGTCTGGCGCGAGAACGTCTGGCCGCCGTCGGCGCTCGACAGCACCGTCCCGTCCTGGAGCAACAGGAACCCCGCCTGCGGCGTCGGGAACGAGAATGAGGAGATCTGCGCCGGGCAGTTGATGTCGCTGTTCGAGAACGGCAGGCGATGGAACGTCTGGCCTCCGTCGTCCGAGCGGCGCGCAGTGCAGCCGCCGGCGATCACGATGGTGTTCGAATCGACGACGCTCACGCGCTTGAGGTCGGCGGTGATGCCGGTCGGAACGCCCGACCAGGTCGCACCCGCGTCGTCGGTGCGCAGCAGCGTGCCGAAGTCACCCGCAGCGAATCCGCGGCCGCCCGCGAAGTCGAGCGCACGGAGCGTGTTGCCCTGCGGCAGCGGGTTGCCCCAGCTCCAGCCGGAATGCCCCACTGAAACGGACGCACCTGCCGACGGCGCGATGAATGCGAGCCCCAGTGCAGTGGCTGCCACGGACGCAACGATGAGACGCTTGATCATGCGTGCCGAACCTTTCGTGAATGGCGCGTCGCGCCAGGGTCGATCTGACGGGTACGAACCGTTTCCGTCTGGGTTAGTTGCGCAGGGTGTCAGAGCCGCTGGACGGCTCCGTCCCTATGGCACGCAGATGCCCGTCGAGTCGGCGACCTGGCCGGCGCCGGGCACGTAGAGGCTGCTCTGGCCGCAGCGCACCGGGAGCAGCCGCGCCGCCGCCTCGCGGATCTGAGTCAGGTGAGCCCGCGCACGCCGGCGCGCCATGCGCTTTCGTGCCGCGAGCACGCGCCGCTGATGGCGCGTGAGCGTGGACCTCGACGCGCCGACCGCGGGGAGCGGATCCAGGATCGGCCCGAGGACGGGATCGACGATCGGCCCGAGCACGGGCAAACCGCTGAGCAGCTGGTCGATCAGGCTCTGGCCGCCTCCGCTGGTCCCGCCCCCGCCGCCCGAGTTGTCGAACTGGTCGCCGAAGCCGCTCGCCACGTTCTCGAACACGAGCCGGTTCGAGCCCTTCTTGTAGTCGAAGGGCCAGGATTCGATCGTGCAGTAGATCTCCTGGCAGCCGGAGAACAGGGTCAGATGGCCGGAGCGCGACGCCCTGAAGCTGGCGTCGGTGCGCACGCGCAGCGCCACCGCCGAGACCCGGGTGACGGTGACCTTGTACGTGCCGCGGAGGCCGCTCGCGTCATCGCGGAAGGTCTTGGAGCGGACCGCCGCGCCCGCCGGCTGTACCGCGCACACGAGCGCCACGGTGACAAGGCCCGCCGAGAGGACGATCTTCAACCCGCTCCCACGCATGCTGCTCCTCCCGCCTGGCTTGCCTCCGGCGGCCATCCTACGCCCGAAGTGCGCCTACCGCGACGTTTCCGCGCTAGCGGCGGCGCTCGACGGCGCGCTGCAGGCGCGCCAGCGTGTCGTCCCACTCGCCGCCGACAGCAGCGATCCAAGAGGCCGCATCCGCGAGCGGGGCAGGCGTCATCTCGTAGCGCGCCTCGCGGCCCTCGCGCGTGCGCTCGACGAGCCCCGCCCGGCCGAGCACGGCGAGGTGCTTCTCCACCGCCTGGCGCGTGATCGGCAGTTCGGCGGCGAGCCGCGACGAGGTCTCGGGCGCGCCGCGGGAGAGCGCCTCGAGCAGCGCGCGCCGTGTTGGGTCCGCGAGGGCCGTGAAGACCTCGTCGGCGGCTGCCTGCCGCATCTGCGCCTAGGCGAGCGCCATCGACGACACCGACGCCAGCGCGTTGAGCGCCGGGCCCCAGGTAACCGGAACCCGAAGGCCGCGCTCGACGACCAGCACCCGCGTGCCCGTGGGAACTGCCTCGAGCGTGAAGACCACGCTGGTCTCCCCCTGCCCCTCGCGATGCCAGCGGAATGCGAGGCGCTGCTCCTCCTCGGCCTCGTCGACCTCGAGGTCGCGCTCGTCTCCGTCCTCGAAGAGCCAGTCGCGCAGGAGCGCCGGCTCGGACAGGGCCTCCCACACCTCGCCGGGCGTGGCTTCGATCGTGATCTCTCGCTCCACCTTCATCTCGGGCGCCCCTTCCGGACTCGCTGGCTGGCCATTGCGCAACCCAATAGTTGCAGATTCGCTACGCTGCAACCAAACGCAACCTCACGGTTGCACTTCCCTGAAAGGACCGGCCATGCCCCTGATCCCGATGGTTGTGGAACAGAGCGCCCGCGGCGAGCGCTCCTTCGACATCTACTCGCGCCTGCTCGGCGAGCGAATCGTCTTCCTCGGCCAGCAGGTCGACGACGAGATCGCGAACCTGGTTGTGGCGCAGCTGCTGCACCTCGAGTCCGAGGACCCCGACAAGGACATCTCGCTCTACGTGAACTCGCCGGGCGGCAGCGTGTACGCGGGACTCGCGATCTACGACACGATGCAGTTCATCAGGCCGGACGTGCAGACGATCTGCTTCGGCGTCGGCATGTCGATGGGCGCGCTGATCCTCGCCGGCGGAGCGCCCGGCAAGCGCATGGCGCTCCGCAACAGCAGGATCCTGATCCATCAGCCCTCGGGCGGCTTCCAGGGCACCTCCGCCGACATCGAGATCCACGCGCGCGAGGTGATCGAGCTGCGCCGCCGCCTCGACGAGATCTACGCGCACCACACGGGCCAGCCGCTGGAGCAGGTGCACGACGACATGGACCGCGACCGCTTCTTCACCGCGGAGCAGGCCGCCGAGTACGGGCTCGTCGATCGCGTGATCGAGTCCCACGAGCTGAGACGTTCGGCTTACGGCTTCCGGCCGAACGGAGCTGAGGGCTGAGCGCAGTTCTCATCCCAACGGGGTGAACCGCGGCGGGCACGGTGGCGCGAGAATCGGGCGCGCGTGGCCACGCACTCGCGCACGCCCGGCAGTGAGCACCTGGCGCGGATCGAGCGCCTCCGCCGCTTGCCGCCCGTCGCGTTCGCCGAGCACTGCGGTCGCAAGGCCTTCGAGATGGGAGCGATCGACCGCGCGATCGTGCTCGCGTCGCAGGCGTACGTTGCGATCTTCCCGTTCCTGATCATTGTGGGCTCGATCGCACCGCGGCGGGGTGCGAAGGACACGGCAGACGGCCTGATCGACCGCTTCGGGCTGACGGGATCGACCGCCCAGTCAGTCCGTGATCTGTTCAGCTCGCCCACCGACGTGAAGAACGCCCTGAGCTGGGCGGGCGTAATCGTGTTGCTCCTGTCCACGCTCAGCTTCACGCGCTCGCTGCAGCGGGTGTACGAGCTGTGTTTCTCACTGCCCGCGGCGGGCGCCCGCAACACCAAGCGTGGGCTGCTCTGGCTCGGCGGCCTGGCCGTATACGGCTGGGTCGGCACGCTGATCGCCCTCGTGCGCGCCGGGCCGCTCCGTAACGCGCTCGCCGTGGTCCTCTCGCTCGCTTGGTCGTTCGTCTTCTTCACGTGGACGCCCTACGTGCTCACGGGCTACCGCGTGCCTTGGCGGCGTCTGGTGCCCATCGGCTTCGCTACGACGACCGGCCTCGCGTTCTTCGTTCTCGCGTCTGGCGTCTATATGCCGCACCTGATCTCGCGCCAGTCACATCGCTACGGGCTGATCGGCGTGGCGTTCGCCCTGCTCTCGTGGGTCCTCGTGGGCGCGTTCGTGATAGTCGCGGCAGCGGTGATCGGGTCCGAGGTCAGCGAAACGCCCAGGCGTATGTATCGCCGGCTGCGCGGAAGATGAGCGGTGGGAAGTCGTTCGGCTCCCAGGACTCGGGCGTCCGGTCGAGGATGAAGCCGGTCGCGAGAGCGGCCAAGTGGTCGACGAGCTCCTGTTCCGATGCGAAGCGCCGCGGATCGACCGGCTCGTGAAGACGCAGACGCGGATGCCGGCAGCCGCCTTCTGAGACTGAAGGCACGATGAGCCCGCCGGTTTCGCGCGCGAGGCGCGCGATCCCGCTACCTACGCGCGCTCGCTTGCCAAGCAATGTGGTCTCGGTGCCACCGGGCACGTCAAAGTGGAAGAGGCACACCTCGCCGCGTTCGAGCAGCGCCCGGAAGACCTCGAAGGAGCCGCCGCGGGGGACCCAGCGCCCGCCGTTGTCCTCGAACACCCGGCGCTCCAGCAGTGCCAGGAGACCGTCCCGCCCCTCGTACACGTCGGCGTAGAGCCAGTCCGCTCCGGCCATGTACAAGCGGTAGCCCTTCACGGACAGCGGCGCCGACGTGCCGCGCGGGGGACCGAAGTGGAGGCCCATGAGAAGCACGCCGCGCCCGCCTGCCTGAGCGGCTTCGAGGTGCTCGATTCCGACGACTGGATAGCGGCGCGCGACCCAGGGCCGAAGCTTCAGCTCGCGCCGCAGCGCCTGCTCGACGATCTGCCGGCGAGCGATCCGCTCGGCCTCGCGCTCTCGGCCGGTGCCTTCGAGCATGAGCGAGACCTGCGCGATCGCGCGCGACCGCCGCTCCCCTGAGAAGCGCCATAGCAGCCGCGCCCGCAGCGCGGCTAGTCCGAGCGCGAGCCAGTCGGGAAGCAGCCGATGGACGCGCGGCGAGGTGTACAGCCGCTCGAACAGCGGCACGCGACCGCGCACCGCCTGATGCGCGCTCGGGCGGTCGATCGCGTCAAGCGTATGCCCCAGGTCGGCGCCGTCTTCCACGGCGCGAATCCCCATCCGCGCCACGGTAATGCCGCGGGGCCGCCCACGCCAGCCCCGATGTCAGGTCTTGATCCGCTTCTCGAACCAGTGATGTGCGTAGGGCTCGTCGTTGAACGGGGCAACCTCGGCGTAGCCCGCCGAGCGGTAGAGCGCGATGGCCTGCGTGAGCGTGCGGTTGGTCTCGAGTCGCACGACTCGACTTCCGCTCTCCACGGCCAGCGTCTCGAGCTCGCCGAGCAGGCGACGACCGAGCCCGAACCCGCGAGCCGACTCGGCCACCCACATCCGCTTGATCTCCGTCGGTTCCCCAGGGTGGAACTTCAGCGCGCCGCATCCGACCGGCTCCGACCCCAGCGAGGCCACGAGCAGCACTCCGGCCGGCGGGCGAAGCTCGCGCGCGTCCGCAGAGATGCTGCGCTTCGGGTCAAAGCCGTCGTCGAACCTGCGATCGAGCTCGCTCACGTACTCCCGCAGGCAGAACTGAGCCTGCGGGTCCGTGGGGTCGCGCGGTGCGATCTCAACCATCCCGAGCGTGAGCAAGCGCTCGACTTCGCCCATCGCGTTCACGAGCCGCTCGCGCTGCGACGCGCTCAGAGGTGCGAGGAACGACTCGGCGAGGTCATCGCTGCGGCGGTCGAGAACGTTCCGCTCCTTCACGCCTGCGGCGGTCAGCTGCGCCGTGTACACGCGCCTGTCCCCGTCACAGCGCTCCACGACGATCAGCCCGGCCTGCTCGAGCGACCGCAGCAGGCGGCTGAGGTAGCCCGAGTCGAGACCAAGCCGCGACCGCAGCGTGCGGACGTCGGATCCGTCCGGGCCGATCTCCCACAGGACGCGCGCTTCGCCAAGCGGACGATCTCGGGCGAGGAAGTGATCCTCGAGCGCGCCCGCACGGCGTGTCACGACGCGGTTGAACCGGCGCACCTGCACCAGCTGGTCGTGGCTCATTAGCTGACCTTAGTCAGCTAACTCCCGCATAGCAAGACAAGCTTCACCACTCGGTCACAGCCGGACGACATCTGGCGTTTGCAACCCGTCGCCGGCGGTGGCCTGTCCCGCTGCGACT